>JANNEY010000073.1:0-12487 GCA_031379235.1 Opitutaceae bacterium
ATCAGGATGAACGTATTGCCGCACGCGATCGCGACGGGATACCTCCAGAGCGGCACCATCGCGGGGACGTTGAACGGCGTGATGCCGACGCAGACGCCGAGCGGCAGGTTGATGGTGTCGCAATCGACGCCGCGCGCGATGTTGCGGAGCGAATCGCCGAAGAGGAGCGTGGGGATGCCGCAGGCGTATTCGATGTTCTCAAGCCCGCGGAAAATGGAGCCGCGCGCCTCGGCGTGGGTCTTGCCGTGCTCGCGCGAGACGGTGCGGCAGAGCACGTCGAAGTTCTGCTCGATGAGCTGGCGGTATTTGAAGAAGACCCGCGCGCGCTCGACGGGCGGCGTGTCGCGCCAGGCGGGAAACGCCGCCTGCGCGGCCTCGACGGCGGCATTCACCTCGGTGGCGCCGCCCGCGGGACACTCGGCGATCACGTCACCGGTGGAGGGATTGAAGACCGGAGTGGTCGCGCCGGTCGCAGCGAGCCATTCGCCACCGATGAGGTGCGGGCAGGGGGTGAGCGTGGAATTCATGGGAAAAGGGAAATCGAATCGGTGTCAGACGGCGAGCATCCGCGCGCGGACCGAAGTGATGAGGTCGCCGTAGCCGCCGAGGAATTGATTGAGCGTGTGCTGGGTTGCGCCGTAGCCGAGGAAGTCGGCGGGCTTCATCCCGTGCTCGTCGTGGGCGCGGAGGAAGTCGGGGAATTTCGCGCGGAGTTCGGCGAGGATTTTTTCGTCGACGGGTTGATCCAGCGTGAGGCTTGGCGCGGTGGCGGAGACGTTGAATTTAGTCCACCAGGAGTAGGGCACAGTTTGCAGGACTTCGCGGCCGATGATTTGGGACCATTGGGCTTCGTGGCGGTAGGCGGCGGCGAGGAGCGTGCCGGGGCGGCCGCTGCGTTTGAAAATCTGGTGCGCGCGTTTGAAGACGGCGATGCCGGCCCAGTCGAGCGCGCCGGGAGTGGTCGCGATTTTTTGCGCCTCGGCGATGCGCTTCAACTGATCATCGACGCGGCCGATCATGAGGGTGATGTAGGGGCGGATCGCGTCGGCGTCGCGGCCGGCGGCGCGGGCGCGCTTGAGGCCGCGCTCAAATGCGGCGGAGACGGCGAGCGCCTGGGGCACGGTGAAGCTCACGGTGGCGTTCACGCGGATGCCGCGCGCGGTCATCTCCTCCATCGCCGCGATGCCGACTTCCGTGGCCGGTGCCTTGATCGCGATGTTGGGCGCGAGCGCGGCGAGTTGCGTGGCCTGCGCAACCATGAGCTCTTTGTTCGGATAATACTTCGCGTTGACCTGCACCGAAAGGAATCCCTTCACGCCGCGCGTGGCGTCGAAGACGGGGCGGAGGCGCGAGGCGGCGTCGAGGGCGAGCGTGTGGATCAGTTTCCACGCGATATCGTCTTCGGTGTCGGACGGGTTCTCGGCAAGGAGCCGATCGATGATCGGGTTGCAGAGGGCGGGCTGGGCTTTGACGGCTTGGGAAACGATGACGGGGTTGGAGGTGCCGCCGGTGGCGCCGAGCGCGACGGCTTCGCTGAGTTCGGCGGGAACGCCGGAGTCGTTCCACCAATCGGCGCCGAGCGCCGTCATCTGGGACATGCGGGAGATCATGGGAAGAGAGTCTTCGTTAACCACGAATGGACACGAAGAGACACGAATGAAAACTCAGACAGATCGCTCGGTGGTTCGGACCTTTCGCGTGAATTCGTGTTCATTCGTGGTTGATTGATAAGTTAGACTCCGGTTTGCGCGCGGACGTAGGCGCGGGCCTTTTTTGCTTTGGGGAGGGCGGGGACTTTCACGGGGTCTTCCTCGGCTTCGACGACGAGCCAGCCGCGATAGTCGGCGCGCGCGAGGATTTTGAAGATCGCGGGATAGTCGACGCAGCCGTCACCGGCGATGGTGAACACGCCGTTGGCCACCGCGCGGTAGAACGACCAGCCTTCGCGGCGCACGCGGTCGGCGATTTTTGGGCGGACGCTTTTAAGGTGAACGTGCGCGATCCGCGCGGCGTAGCGTTTCGCGACTGCAACGGGATCAATACCGGCGAACGCGAGGTGGCCGGCGTCGAGAAGCAGCGAGATGGCAGGGACGGCGGCGAGCAGGCGGTGGAGGTCGGCCTCGCACTGGACGACCGTGCCCATGTGGTGATGGTAAACGATGCGCATCTCCTCGCGGGCGGCGACGGCGGCGAGGCGCTTCAACCCCGAGGTGAATTTCTTCCACTCAGCATTGGTGAGACGAGGACTGAGGGCGTCGCCAAAACCGAGCGCAGCATCCTTGTTCCCGTGAATGCAACGCGTGCATTCGGCGACGATGGCGACGCGGGCGCCGAGGGTTTTGAGGAGGTTCAGGTGGGCGCGGAAGCTTTTCTCCTCATCGGCGTAGGGCTTCGACGCGAGGTAGGTCGAGTGCCAGCCGCTGACGAGGCGGAGGTTGTGCCCGCCGAGGGCGTCGGCGAGCGCCGCAGGCGTGCGCGGGTAGGCATGGCCGAGTTCGCTGCCGGCAAAACCGGCGGCGCGCATCTCGCGCAGGATGGTGTCGAGCGGGACATCGCCGGCGAGGTCCATGAAATCGTCGTTGGACCAGACGATGGGATTGGCGCCGACGAGGCAGGAGGGATGGAGGAGGGCGGGCATGGATCTAATTCTAAGCTAATCGATGAGCCGGATGGGAGAATCAGAATTCAATGAACCGAACAGGAAGGTCGGAAAGTTCGGGAAGGAGCTTTCCGTCCTTCTCGATCTTCCTGTTCAAAAAATTCAGACGGATGTTCGGCATTAGTAGTAAAACCGCTGCTTCGTTTTCACCGTGCGGTCGTAGCGCGTGCGGGCGGCGCGGACGCCGGGGAGTTTCGACGTCGCGGAGACGGGGACGTCCCACCATGAGTAGCCGGGCAGGCGAACGTCGGCGGGCGTGGTGACAAAAATGAGCACGACCCCGCGGGTGGTTTTCGCCTTTGCCAAGGCGGCGCGCAGTTCGGCGGGCGTTTCGGCGCGGAGGCTGCTGGCGCCGAGACTCTCGGCATTTTTCGCGAAGTCGACCGCAACGGGTTTGCCTTCGAGGCGGCCTTGGGCACCTCGACGGTGGCGAAATTCGTTGCCGAAGCTGTTGCCGCCGCTGCCGCGTTGGAGGCCGTGGATGCAGCCGAAGCCGTGGTTGTCCACGAGGACGATGGTGAGCTTCAGCCCCTCCTGCACGGCCGTCACGATCTCGGTGTGGAGCATCAGGTAGCTGCCGTCGCCGAGAAACGCGTAGACCTCGCGCTTGGGCTCGGCGAGCTTGATACCGAGCGCGCCGGCGATCTCGTAGCCCATGCACGAGTAACCGTATTCCGAGTGATAGTCGGTGGCCGCGTGCGAGCGCCAGAGTTTGTGAATGTCGCCGGGGATTCCGCCCGAGGCATGGATCACGATGCCATCGGTGCCGCAGGCGCGGTTCACTTCGTCGATCACCTGTGCCTGCGTGAGCGGCACGCCGCGCTTGGGGGCGACGAGCGTGGCGCGCGTGGCGGACCATTTTTCTTTTTCGCGCGCGACCTGCGCGCGGTGCGAGGCAGGCACGCGCCAGCCGGCGAGCGCCCGCGTGAGCTGGGTCAGGATCGCGCGGGCATCGCCGATGAGCGGCAGCGCGCCGTGCTTGCGCGCGTCGGCCGAGTGGATGTTGACGCCGATGAAGCGAATGCGCGGGTTTTGAAACTGCGTCTTCGATGCCGTCGTGAAGTCGCTGAGCCGCGTCCCGATGTTGATCACGAGATCGGCGTCGAGAGCGATGGCGTTGGCGGCGGCGGTGCCGGTCACGCCGATGGCGCCGAGGCACGCGCGGTGCGCGTCGAGCAACGCGCCCTTGCCGGCTTGCGTGACGCCGACGGGGATGCCGGTGGCGTCGCAGAATTTGGCGAGCGCGTCGGTGGCGTCCGCATAGTGGACGCCGCCGCCCGCGACGATGAGCGGACGCTTCGCGGTGCGAATCGCGGCGACCGCAGCGCGCAGGCTCTCGGCCGGGCACGGCGGGCGCTCGACGGTGAAGACGCGTTTCTCAAAAAAATGCAGCGGGTAGGCGTAGCTCTCGGCCTGCACATCCTCGGGCATCGCGATGGTGACGGCGCCCGTCTCCACCGGATCGGCGAGCACCCGCATCGCCTCGGGGAGGGCAGCGAGAAGCTGCTCGGGGCGATTGATGCGGTCCCAATACTTCGAGACGGGGCGAAAGCAGTCGTTGACGCTCACGTCCTGGCTCGCGGGAAACTCCAGCTGTTGCAGCACCGGGCCGGGAATGCGGTTGGAAAAAATGTCGCCCGGCAACAGCAACACCGGGAGTCGGTTCACGGTCGCGACGCCCGCGCCGGTAATCATATTGGTCGCGCCCGGGCCGATCGAGCTCGTGCACGCGTAGGTGCCGAGGCGCTGGCGGGTTTTCGCGAACGCGACGGCGGCGTGGACCATGCCCTGCTCGTTCTTCGCCTGAAGATAGGGGAGGGCGTTTTTCCCCGCGAACGATCCTTCCTCCTCGAGGGCCTGGCCGAAGCCAGTGACGTTGCCATGGCCGAAGATACCCCACACGCCGTGGATCAGGCGGTGCTCGACGCCATCGCGGCGGATGTATTGCCGCTGGAGAAAACGCACGAGCGCGGCGGCCATGTTGAGGGTAACGGTGTTTTTCATGCGAGGCCTGAGGGTGGCGGGATTTCGGGCGCGAACCGGCGCGAGTGCAAAGAAGAATTCGCGGACGCGGGCTTGCGCCGGCTGCGAGGTTACCTTAGGGATGGCGGCGTGGATTACTCCGAACTTTTTTCCCTGCGTGGCAAACGCGCCCTGATCACCGGCTCGGGTCAGGGCATCGGGCTGGCGCTGGCCCGTGGCCTCGCCGGCGCCGGCGCCGAGGTCGTCCTCAACGATCTTGATGCGGCGCGGCTCGACGCGGCGGTGGCGACGTTGCGCGGCGAAGGCCTCGCGGCCAGCGGGCGCGTTTTCGACGTTACCCGGCTCCCCGAAATCGAAGCCGCGCTCGCGGACATCGCGGGCGAGATCGACATCTTGATCAACAACGCGGGCATCCACCGCCGCGCGCCGCTCGAGTCGATGCCGGTCGAGACGTGGCAGGCCGTCACGGATACGAACCTCACGAGCGCGTTCCTCGTCGCGCGCACCGTCGTGCCCGGCATGCTGCGCCGCGGCGCGGGCAAGATCATCAACCTCTGCTCGCTCAACTCCGAGATTTCGCGGCCGACCATCGCCAACTACTCCGCGGCCAAGGGCGGCCTGAAGATGCTGACGCGCGCGATGGCGGTCGAGTGGGGCGGCCGCGGCGTGCAGGCGAACGGGATCGCGCCGGGCTACCTGAAGACGGACCTCACCGGCACACTGACGATCGATCCGGTGTTCGACCGCTACATTTGTGCGCGGACGCCGGCCGGCCGCTGGGGCGAGCCGCACGACTTGATCGGGGCGGCGGTGTTTCTCTCGGCACGGGCTTCGGACTTCGTGAACGGGCAAATCCTGACCGTGGACGGCGGGCTGCTGGCGGCGCTGTGATCGCGCGCCCGCCCTGCCGACGTCACGCGATCGTAACCTGCGCGCGTTGCCTCGGTCGCGCGCGCCGCCGTTTTTTCGGCGGATGAAAGACCTGCGCCTGCTTTCGTTGCTCGCCCTTCTGTCGCTCGCGGGCTGCGCCGACCCCGGCCCCGCGCCGATCGCGCCGGATGCGATTAGGCCCCGCGTCGTCACGGAGCCGACGCGCCACGACACCGACGACCCCGCCATCTGGATTCATCCGACCGACCGCGCGAAGAGCCTCGTCCTCGGCACGGACAAGGACACCGATGGCGCGCTCTATGATTTCGATCTCGACGGAAAAATTGTGCGGCGCGTCGGCGACCTGAAGCGGCCCAACAATGTCGATATTGCCTACGGTTTCTCCCTCGGCGGACGGCCGGTGGACCTCGCGGTCACGACGGAGCGCGAGCTGCAGCGGCTGCGGGTGTTCACGTTGCCGGAGATGGCGAATGTGGACAAGGGCGACCTCGTCGTCTTTGGCGGCGACAAGAGCCGTGCGCCCATGGGCATCGCGCTCTACAAGCGCCCGCGCGACGGCGCGCTCTTTGCGATCGTTGGCGGCAAGTCCGGACCCGCGCAGGGCTACCTCGGCCAATACCGCCTGACCGACGATGGCTCCGGCCGCGTGGCGATGACACTCGTGCGGCAGTTCGGCGCCTACAGCGGGAAAAAGGAAATCGAGGCCATCGCGGTCGATGCGGAGCTCGGCTACGTCTACTATTCCGACGAGACCTTCGGCGTCCGCAAATACGCCGCCGATCCCGAGGCGCCCGACGCGGGCCGCGAGCTCGCGGCTTTTGGGACGAGCGGCTACGCGCACGACCATGAAGGCATTTCGATCTACAAGTTCGACGACGGCACCGGCTACCTGCTCGTCTCCGATCAGCAGGCGAACCGGTTTCGCATCTACAAGCGCGAGGGCGAGCCCGGCCGTCCTCACGAGCACGCGTTGCTTAAGACCGTCCCGGTCTCGGCCGTCGACAGCGACGGCAGCGAGGTCACGAGCCTCGCACTCGGGCCGAAGTTCCCGCACGGCCTCTTCGTCGCGATGAGCACGGACAAGACGTTCCACTTCTACGCTTGGGAGGATCTTGCAGGGACCGAGGTGCGGCGACGAGAGTGAGTCCCCTCCCATCATGCACCTCGCCCGCCTCCGCCGACTCTTCACCACCACCGTCGGCTTGCTCGCCGCGCTGCCGTCCGTCATGCGGGCGGCCGAGCCGACTGCGGCGCCCGCCCTCGTCTTAGTTATCACGATTGATCAGTTTCGTGGGGATTATCTCGCGCGCTTCGGGCCGCACTTCGGGCCCGGCGGATTCCGGCTGCTCATGGAGCGCGGGGCGAATTTCACCGACTGCCGTTACCGCCATGCGATCACGAAGACCGCCTGCGGCCACGCCACCATTCTCACGGGCGTGCATGCGGACATCCACGGCATCATCGCCAACGACTGGATCGATCGCGCGACGATGCTGAAGGTGAACTGCGTGGACGACGACTCGGTGCAGATTGTCGGCCTGCCCAAGCCGGGGGCGGACGGCCGGGCGGCGAAACGCGACGCCGCGCTCGGCGCCTCCGCGCGCCGCCTGCTGGCCACGACCGTCGGTGATCAACTCAAGCTGTCGCGCGGGGCCGGCCCCAAGGTCATCGGCGTTTCCAGCAAGGATCGGTCCGCCATTTTGCTCGCGGGAAAATTTGCCGACGCCGCCTACTGGATGGACAAGGGCCGCGTCGTTTCCTCCACGGCTTACATGAAGGACTTGCCGGAGTGGGTGCGGGCGTTCAACGCCTCTGGCCGCGTCGAGTCGTTCTTCGGCCGCGTCTGGGACCGGCTCCTCCCGATCGCCGCCTACGATGTGCTGCAGGGAGCGGACGATGCGCCCGGCGAGAACGTGGGGCGCGGGTTCACGCGCACGTTTCCCAAGCGGGTGAACGGCGGCACCGAGAAGCTCGCGCCCGCGTTCTACGATGCCTTCGAGGCCTCGCCCTTCGAGAACGACGTGCTGATCGACTTCGTGCGCGCGCTCATCGAGCAGGAGAATCTCGGCGGCCGCGGCGTGACGGACCTGCTCGGCCTCAGCTTTTCCGCCAACGACGTCGTGGGCCACACCTACGGCCCCGACAGCCACGAGATCATGGACATCACGCTGCGCACGGACCGGCTGCTCGCGGGTTTCTTTGCGTTCCTCGATCAGCGCGTGGGCCTCGCCAACTGCACGATCGTGCTCACCGCCGATCACGGCGTGGCGCCGCTGCCGGAGCGCGTGAAGGCGCTCAGCGCCGGGACGAGCGCCGGCCGCATCGATCACGCCCATGTGCTCAAGGCCGCCGAGGCCGCCATGGACCGGGCGTTCGGTCCGCTCGGCGAAGGCCGGCGCTGGCTCGCGGTCGATGCCAGCCAGCTCCTGTTTTTCCAGCCGATGCTCCGCGAGAAAAATGTCGCGGTGGCCGCGGCGGAGAAAGTGGTCCGCGATGCGCTCCTCACCGTCGAGTGGGTCGGGGCCGCCTACACGCGGAGCGAGCTCGAGGCCGGTGCGGTGACCGGGCCACACGCGGAGCCGATGCGGCGGAGCTTCAACCGCGACCGCAGCGGCGATGTATTCTACGTCGCGAAGCCCTATTGGGTCGATCTCCGTCCCGCCACCAACCACGGCACGCCCCACGGCTACGACACGCACGTGCCGCTCCTCTGGCTGGGCCGCGGTGTGAAGCCCGGCGCTTTTTCGCAGCCGGTGGGCGTCGATGACATCGCGCCCACGCTCGCGCGCATTCTCGGCGTGCCCGCGCCGCCGCAGGCGATGGGCCGGAACTTGTTCTAGGCGGCGCTCACTACGGCGAAAACCACGTCGCGTTTTCGACATCCGCCGTTTTGTTTCGGCGGCCGTGAACCCCCGCACCCTTCTGCTCGCGGTCGTCCTGTCGGCCGGCGCCGCCGCCGCGGCCGAGACCCGGCCCAACATCCTCTTCGTCATCACCGACGATCAGTCGTGGCGCGACACCGGCGCCGCGGGCAGCCGCCTCGTGCACACGCCGGCGTTTGACCGCGTCGCGCGCGAGGGCGCGCACTTCACGCATGCGTTCAGCGCGAGCCCGTCGTGCACACCGTCGCGCAGCGCGGTGCTCACGGGCCGCCACATTTGGCAGATTGGCGAGGCGGGTCTGCTCTACGGGACGCTGCCGAAGGAGTTTCCGCCCTTCACGCACGCGCTGCAGGAGGCGGGTTATCATGTGGGCTTCACGGGCAAGGGCTGGGGCCCCGGCGAGTGGGAGCCGGGTGGTCTGCCGCGTCATCCGCTCGGTCGCGAATACAATGCGAAGCTCCATTCGCCGCCCACCCACGAGACACTCGATGCGCGCGACTACGCGTCCAACTTCGAGGTCTTTCTCGCCGATCGGCCCAAGGATGCGCCGTTCTTCTTCTGGTTGGGCGCGACCGAGCCGCATCGCGTCTACGAAAAAGGCGTCGGCAAGCGCTGGGGAAAAAATCCGGCTGACGTGAAGGTGCCGGTCTACTGGCCCGACACCCCGGAGATCCGCAGCGACATCCTCGACTACGCCTACGAGATCGACTGGTTCGACCAGCAGCTCGCGCGCGTGCTGGCGCGGCTCGAGCAGCTCGGCGAACTGGACCGCACGCTCGTCGTCGTCACGAGCGACAACGGCATGCCTTTTCCCCGCGCGAAGGTGAGCCTCTACGATCCCGGTGTGCGCATGCCGCTGGCGATCCGTTGGCCGGGCCGCGTGCCGGCTGGGCGCACGGTGGAAGACTTCGTGAGCCACACGGATTTCGCGGCGACGTTTCTCGAGGTGGCGGGCCTGCCCGTGCTTGCGCGCATGGCGGGGCGCAGCCTGCTGCCGGTGCTCGCCTCGCCGAAGTCGGGCCGCGTCGAGCCCTCGCGCGATCGCGCGTTCACCGGGATGGAGCGGCACACGTGGTGCCGGCCCGACGGGGCCGGTTACCCGATGCGCGCGCTGCGCACGGAGCAGTTTCTCTACATTCGGAACTTCGCGCCCGACCGCTGGCCGACGGGCGGACCGGAGTTTGTTTCATCGAACAAGACCTTTCACGGCGACGTCGATGGCGCGCCGATCAAGGATTTCATGGAGCAGCCCGAGAACCAGCGCCGTTTCCCTCGGGAGTTTAGGCTGTGCTACGCGAAACGCCCGCCCGAGGAACTCTACGACGTGCGCGCTGATCCCGATCAGGTGCAGAACCTCGCGAGTGATCCGGCGTTTGCGTCGACGCGCGAAAAACTCTGGGGCGAATTGCGCGCCTACCTGGAAAAGACCGGCGACCCGCGCATGGCGGGCCGCGATCCCTGGCAGGCTGCGCCGTATCGGCAAACGGTCGGCTACGGCGCGACGTTCAACACGACGCTGACTCCGGCGGAGCGCGACGCGGCGGCCGGCCGCAACGCGCACAAGCCGCAGTAGGCCCGCACGGCGGGGTTATTTTTTCAGCAGAGCAGAGAATTGCCGGAGGGCATTGTCGGGCCCGCCGGTCTTGGCGCTGTCGATCACGACGGTGCCGGCGCGATCGGTGACGACCAGCTGCGGGATGAGGTTCGTGAAGAACCGGTTCACGATCTGCGTCTCGGGCTGACGCGCCTGCGGCACGGCGGCCCACGCGAAGCCGACTTTGCCGGCGTAGGCCTTCATGTCGGCGGGCGTCTTGTCGCCGCTGATGAAGATGATCTCGTAGGCGCCGGGGTGCTTCGCCTTGGCGTCCTTGTCGAATTTTACGAGCGCCGGGGAGAACTGCACGCATGGGCCGCACCAGCCCGCGCCGCGGTAGAACACGTAATACTTTGGCTCAGCCTTGGCATCGAGCGGCGCGGGCGCACCGGTGGCGGGACTGACGAGTTTTCCCATGAGGTCTTCGCTCACTCGGCTGGGAAACGCGTTTTTGTCGACGAGGAGCTTGCGCGCGGAGGTGAGGAGGTCGGTGCTGCGGGTGTCCGCGTTGAAGAGGAATTTCCGCGTCTCGTGCACGAGCAGGAGTTTGTCGCCCTCGAGGCCCACGAGGATCGCGGGTTCGCCGATCGGCAACGTGCCGCCGCTGAGCTGCATGGGTTGGGTGAGCTTCACGCGGTAGGTCCAGAGATCCTTGCGCTGGAGGAGCGCGGCGTAGGTGAGTGCGCGCTGCTCGGGTGTGAGCTTTTTCCACTCGGCCTGCGCGGCGCTGAGCACGTCGGTGTCCTCCACCTTCGTGCTGAACGTGCTGCGACCATCCGGCGTCTCGAGTTCGACGCGCGTGCCGCTGACCGAAACAACCGTGAGTTTCTGGCCGATGGCGAAGCCGGGACGGCCCTGCAGTTTGACCGGCTGCTTGAGCGTGACCTGAGTCGGGAGAAATTCAGGCCGACCGGCGAGCTCGGCCAGCGTGAGGTCTTGGGCGAGGGCGGTCGTGCCTAAAAGCGCGGCAAGGGCGAAGAGGCGGGATGTTTTCATGGAAAGGATTGTTGCAGAACCGGTCGATGGCCGGGCCTCCATTGAGGATTAGGTGCCTGGGCTTATTTTTTCTGTTTCACGGCGGCCTTGGCGGCAGCGGCATCGGCGCGCGCCTGGGCCTTGGCGGCAGCCGCGGCCTCGGCATCGGCTTTGCGCTTGGCGGCAGCCGCGGCGTCGTCGGCCTTTTTCTTCGCGGCGGCGGCGGCGGCATCGTCCTCGGCTTTCTTTTTCGCGGCGAGGGCGGCGGCCTCGGCCTTGGCAATTTTCTCCTGCGCGAGCACGACCATCTTGTCGACGTTCAGGTCGGCGGAGGGGGTGACGCGGAAGCGCTTCACGGAATTGCCCACGGCGGCGATGAAGGTGAGCACGCCGTCGCGGCCCATCTGCCACGAGCCGTCGATGTTCGAGAAGGTGTAGTCGCTCATTTCCACGACGGGATGCCCGTCAGCATACACGACCCAGTGGCGCTGCGGCCGGTCGGGAGCTTTCTCGGCGCCCATCCAGTAGAAATGATTGCCATCGGGGGAGAAGGTCACGTGCGCGACGCCCAGCGTGGTGGGGTGGACGAGCTTGTCGTTGATGTAGACACCGGCGCCGGTGTTGTTGGGCTGGCGTGCGACGCGGACCAGATATTTTCCATGGCTGCTCCAGTGAAAATAGGGGTTGCGGGTGGGGCTCAGCCAGTTCGATCCGCTGAACCCGGTGTTGTAGAGTTCGTTGGTGAAAACACCGTCGATCAGGAGGCCGGCCAGTTCGCTGCGGCCGGAGACGCCGACCGCCATGGCGTAGCGCGAACCGTCGGCGCTGAATTCGAGGGTGTTGGCGTAGGGCGAATTGCCCGCCGGCAGCACGTTCTTGCCGTCCACCATCGTGAGATGCTGGCGGTTCGTGCCGTCAGTGGAGGAGAACCCGTAGCGCGCGCCGACCTTGGCGAACGCGAGCGAGCTGACGCCGTTGACGGGAAATTCCTCGTTGTTGACCACGACGAACAGCCGGCCGCTGCTGCCGATCTGGTAAATCACCTTGGAGGAGTCGGGCGACCACGAGAACTTCTCGGCGACGCTTTGGTATTCGGGGCTTTTCTTGCCGTCGAGGATGACGAAGAAGCTCTTCGCCTCGGGGTTCGAGCAGCGCAGGGCCCAGCGTTTGCCGTCCGGGCTGAAGCTGATGTCCAGCGCGCCGTCCGTGCCGGGGACTTCTTTGCCGTCGAGGTAGAGGGAGTTGATGCTCTGGTAGTTCACGGTGCGCTTGCGGACGATGAGGGCGTAGCGGCTGCCGACGGGCGGAGTGACGATTTTCATGACCTGGCCGCCGGCGTAGGGACCGGGCTTGCCGTCGATGAGGACCGTGTTGCCCGTCGCCGACGTGATCAGGACTTTGCTGTCGGCGGTCCATTGCGGCGTGTAGCCAGGATAGCTCGCGACCTTGCCATCGACGATCAGGACTTTCTTTTGGGGGTCGGCAAGGGTGCCGGCGTTGTAG
>JANNEY010000096.1:0-3902 GCA_031379235.1 Opitutaceae bacterium
GCGGTGGATCAAAACGGCGATCTGGTTGCGCGCGAGGCCGAGCGCCTGGGCGAGCCGCTCATAATCGCCGGGTGCGGGCGATTGCGTGAGGTAGGGGCGAAGTGCCTCGAAGCGTGCTCGGTCCACGGTTGCGGCTTGCTCAGCAGCCAGCCGGTCGAGCGCGGACTGGAGCACGCAGCCGGCCCACGTGCGTTCGTAGGCGCGGGCCGGATCGGCGTCGGTGGCGGCGAGGGCGGCGAGGTCGCGCTCGCAGCCCTCGATGTCGAGCGAGAGGGTCGGGTTGGCGCCGCCGCGTTTCTGCGCGTGGTCGTGGCGGCGGCGGTTGGAGAGAAAATTCCGCATCAGCGTGAGCAGATAGGCGCGAAAGCTCCCGCGATCGGGATCCGCCTGTTTCAACCACTGGCCGGCGAGGAGGTAGTTGAAAAAATCCTGCGTCGCATCCTCGGCGTCGTGGCGCGAGAGGCCGCTGCGGCGCGCGTAGATATAGGCGGGTTTCCAGTAGCGGCGGCAGAGTCGGTCGAGGGCCGCGCCGCCGTTTTCATCCTGGGCCGCGGCCAGCACGATGCTCCAGGCGGTGGAAGCAAAGCCATCGCCCGCGCCTGCGGCCGGAGACCGGAGTGCGCCACTCACGGGATCGGTTAGCGCCATGGGATGAACCTATCGCCGGATCGATCCGCGCGTCAATGCCGCCACCCAACTGGCGCACGGCGCGGAGCCTCACGGTTTCGGCGGAGGTGCGGGCGAGGGAATGGTCACCTCGAAATTTGGCCGCGACCAGAGCAACTGATCCCAGCCGAGGCTGCGGTTTTTTTCGTCGTCCACATTGACGATGCCGCCGTAGCCGTCGCCGAGTCGCTTGAGATACGCGGCGTGAACCAGCAGTCGGCCGGCCGCAGGGCGCGGGTAGGTGACGTTGAAGATGATGTCGTTTTCGTCGGTGAGTTCGACCTCGACCTTCGCGGCCGCGAGTTGCTTGCCGAGCGAGGTGAGGATGAACAGCAGTGCGCCCTCGCGCAGGAGCAGCGGCCGGTGCTCGGCCATGTTTTCCGGGGTGAGCACCTTGATGCGCACATCGGGATCGATGATTCGCAGGGCGGTCGATTGCGCCATGCCGATGCTGAGCTCCATGCGATCAGGATGGACGATGACGGTCGTGAACGTCTCGTAGGGATCGTGGGCGCGGGCGGGCGTAGAGAACGCCAGGAACAACAGCATTGTCACCGCCAGGGGCGCGAAGCGCGCCGTGGCAATCCAGCTGGATTGCTTCGTCGCTGGCGCTCCTCGCAATGACAGGCTGGCGGTCATCATCGGGGTTCAACGAGCACGATATTCGGCCGCGGAAATTCCTTCGTCTCGGCGCCGAGGTAAAAGCCGGTGTGCGTGGGCTGGTTGTAGGCGCTGTTCTGCCACGCGACGCTCAAACGATAAACGGGATCGTGCATCAGCGTGTAGCCGCGGTGCTCCGTCGGAATCGGCGTCGTGAAGATGCGTAGCTCCTTGTTGTCGGTCGTGCGCAGGATCACTTCCTCGCGCCAGTCGCCGACGAGATCGGCCAGGAGGCAGGGCGTAGACTTGGTGCTGTTGTTGGACGTGCAGCCGTCGGCGACGAGGAGCGGAGATTCGGTGCCTTCGAGCCAGTTCCATTTAGTGATGCGGTTGGCGTCGAGAATTTCGCAGAGAAAATCGCCGTCCCACCAGATCTTGAAATTACACGAGCGCGGTTTCTGGTCGGAGACTTTTTCCCCTTTCACATTCCAGTAGCCGTTCATCCCACGGCCGGAGGCCCACGACTCATACCCGGGGAAACGCGGATCGATGTCGGCGGCGAGGCCGCGGCCCACATCGGGCGCGGGTTCGGTGCCGCCGGGCTGGCTCCAGAGAATCTCGCCCGTGCGCGCGTCATGCATTTCGACGCCATGTGGGTGCTTCGGGTTTTCGTGAATGTCGAAAATCTGCAACCCGGGCCGCGACGGATCGAGCACGGAGACATGCATCGCGTCGCCGTGGCCGAGGCCGGTCGAGTAGAGGCCCTTGCCATCGGAGCCGATCGTGCAGGCGCCGTAGATGATGTCGTCCTTCCCGTCGCCATCGACGTCGGCGACGCTGAGGCCGTGATTGCCCTGACCGCGGTAGCTCTCGTTGCCGGGCGTGCCATCGTTGGAATCGAAGACCCAGCGCTGCGTGAGCTTGCCGTCGCGCCAATCCCACGCGGCGAGCACGGCGCGCGTGTAGTAGCCGCGGCAGAAGACGGCGCTCGGCCGCACGCCATCGAGGTAAGCGACGGCGGCGTTCATGCGATCGGAGCGGTTGGCGTAGGCGTCGCCCCAATCGGCGACGACACCGCGCGCCGGCACATAGTCGGTGGTCGCGAGCGCGCGGCCGGTGCGGCCATCGAACACGGTGAGCAATTCCGGCCCGCGCAAGATGCGGCCCTCGACCGAGGCGCCACGTCCGCCGCCTTTTGTTTCCGTGCTGCCGGTGCGGTCGCGGGAAGGGACCACCGTGCCGGCGGGCTCGCGCCAGTCGGCGTTGGCGTCGCCGATGATTTTCCCGGTGCCATCGACGGTGCCGTCGGCGGTCTTGCACATGAGCTCGGCGCGGCCGTCACCATCGAGATCGTAAACGAGGAACTGCGTGTAGTGCGCGCCGGCGCGGATGTTTTTGCCGAGGTCGATGCGCCAGAGCCGGGTGCCGTTGAGCTTGTAGGCGTCGAGGAAGACGTTGCCCGCGTTGCCGGCGAACGCGTTGTCCTTCGAGTTCGTCGGGTCCCACTTCAAAATGATTTCGTATTCTCCGTCGCCATCGAGGTCGGCCGCGGAGCAATCGTTGGCGTTGTAGGTGTAGCTGCGGCCATCGGGCGACGTGCCGCCGGGTGGCGGTTCCAGCGGGATGGAGAGGTAGTTGCGCGCGGGCGCGGCGGCACGGAGGGTGAAACTCTCGCTGGGAGCCTGCTCGCGGCCGGCGAGCACGGGGCGCACAAAGTAGGCGTTTTTGTGCGTGGGGTCGAAAGTGGTGTCGGTGAAGTTGCTGACGAGCAGCGGAGCAGAGTTGAGCTTAACGGGCGCGGTGTCGCCGTTGGTGCGGTAGAGATTGAACGCCAGCGTCTCGGGATCGGTGCCGAGCACGCGCCACGAGACGAAGGTCTTGTGATCGTCGATCTTCAGGGCGACGACCCCGCGGCCGAGCTTTTCCATCTGACGGGGAGCGGGGGTGGCGGAGTGGGCGAGTGGCAGCAGAATGCTGAAGAAGAGAAGGAATCGAAACGGGGTTATCATGGGCGATATCCGGCCAAACGTGGCAGAGCGGAATTCGTTGCGGGGTGGTGCGTCGGACAGTTGGGAGAGTTGAACCACGAAACACACGAAAAACCCGAAAATCAAAACGAGGCGGAATGCTCCGTCGGATTTCGCCTCGTCAGTGAGTGGGGTGGTTGTCACGGTTTTGGCCCCAGATGTCCGAGTCTACCCCAGATGCTCCGTCGCCCCCGGTCGGCGGAGCCGTATTTGTCAGCTACGCGTCGCAGGATGCGGTGGCGGCGCGACGGATTGTCGAGGCGTTGCGGGCGGCGGGCCTCGAGGTGTGGTTCGATCAGAACGAGCTCGGGGGCGGCGATGCGTGGGATCGGAAAATCCGCGGGCAGCTCGGGGCCTGCGCGCTGTTTGTGCCGGTGGTGTCGGCGGCGACGCAGGCGCGACGCGAGGGGTATTTTCGGCTGGAGTGGAAACTCGCGGACGAGCGCACGCACCTGATGGCGGAGGGCACGCCGTTCATTTTGCCAGTGACGATCGATGGCACGACGGATCGCGGCGCGCTGGTGCCGAAGTCGTTTTTCGCGGTGCAGTGGACGAAGGCGCCGGGTGGCGAGACGCCGCCGGCGCTGGTCGGGCGGGTGAAGGATTTGC
>JANNEY010000099.1:0-7028 GCA_031379235.1 Opitutaceae bacterium
AGTGTAAGCGCGCACGGTCCCGCCCTTGGGTTCAAAACCGCTCTGTAGATGGTGCCGCTGCACTCCGTCCCTTTCGCTCTCCAAATTGCATACAGCATAATGCGCTGGCACCACCACGCGCGGATAGCAGGTTAACTTGGACGGCCAACGTTCAGGTCCGGGACGTGAGACACTTCGCGCGGGGCGCCCACCGGCGCCCGCTTCCAGCCAAGCCACCAAACCGCTTAGAAAAGAAATCCCACCACCGCCTGCTCCCCCTTCCTCCTCACCATAAATCATCCCGCGTTTTTTCCCGCTTGACCCTCCCGCCATCATAGCAGGGCGGGTCTGTGCCCCGCCCTGTTGCGGGTTGGAAATCGGAAGCGGTGTCGAAAGTCGGAAGGGCGTCGGAGGGCGGGTCACAGACCCGCCCTACTCTACTTGGTCAGAAACTCATCGAGGTTGAGGAACTGGCTCGCGACCATCGCCCACGTGGCGACGTCGGCCGGCGACAACGATGCGTCAGGCTTGGCTTCGCCGATGGCGAGGAGAGCTTTGGCTTCGGACTCGTTCGCCGCAAACTTCCCGCGGAACACTTCCGCCGATTTTTGCAACACGGCCGCTTCCCGCGGCGCCAACGACCGCCCAATTGTGGCATGCGCGAGGAAAGCGATCCGCGCCTCCGGGGCGGTGCCGGCGCGCACAGCACGCTCGCCCAGCATGCGCGCGGCCTCGATCCATTGCGGATCGTTCATCGTGATGAAGGCCTGCAACGGCGTGTTGCTCCGCGCGCGCTTGGTGCACACGACCTCGCGCGACGTGGCGTCGAAGGTCTCCATTGCAGCGGGCGGCGAGGCGCGTTTCCAAAACGTGTAGAGGCTGCGGCGATAGAGGCTCTCCCCTTTGTCGGCCACATAGTTTCGCGTGTTCGACTCGGGCATCGCGACTTCTTCCCAGATGCCGGGTGGCTGGTAGGGCTTCACCGACGGTCCGCCGATTTTCTCCACCAGCAGGCCTGACGACGCGAGCGCGCTGTCGCGCAGCATCTCGCCGTCCATGCGGAACCGCGGGCCGCGCGCGAGCAGCTTGTTGCCCGCATCCTTTGCGAGGTGCTCCGGGGTCGCCGCCGCGCTCTGCCGATAAGTCGCGGACGTCACGAGCAGGCGATAGAATTTCTTCACGTCCCAGCCGCTCTCCCGCAACTCCACCGCGAGCCAATTCAGCAGTTCGGGATGCGAGGGCCGATCGCCCATCACGCCGAAATCTCCCGCACTCTCGACGAGGCCGCGGCCAAACACTTCCTGCCACATGCGGTTCACGGTTACGCGCGCCATCAACGGCTGCTCGGGAGCCACGAGCCACTCGGCGAGGCCGCGGCGATTCTTGGGCGCGCTCTTCGGCAATGGCGGCAGGAAATGCGGCACTGCCGGCTCGACGCGTTCCAACCGCGCGAAATAATCGCCGCGCTTCAGCACGTCGGCATAAGCGGGGCTCGCCTTCTCCAACGCAATGAGAGTGGCCGTGCCGTCCTTGGTCAGCGCCTCGAATGCGGTGTCATGCGCGGCCACCGCCGCGGCCAGCGCCAACGTGTCGGCGTCTTTCTCGCCGAGGAAGAATCGCTCCGTGACGACAAATTTCTCATCGGTCGTCCACTTCGCCGGCTCCGGCTGACGCGCGACGATCTCGCTCGCGAGGTCTTCGAATGGCACGCGGGCCGTCTCCGCCGGCGTGAGCGCCCGCCGGTAAAATCGCACGTCTTGAAAACGCGTCTCGCGCATCGGTTGGAAATCGTCGCGCCGGCCGACGTGCATCGCCGCATCCGTGCGGATGGAGTCTTTGGCGGCGAGGGTGTCGAGCTTCACCTCCACCTCCACGGGCTTGCCGTTCACGTAGAGTTTCACGCCCGCGGCTTTGCGCGAGCCATCGTAGGTAAAGAAAACGTGCAGCCACTCGTCGCGCGGCGACGCAGCCTTCGTCGTGATGGTGATGCCGCGCTTCGGCGCCGCCGCCACGGGTGCATATCGCGGATTGTCCGTGGCGACCGCCGGCGCCTTGCCTTTCTTCGCGGCGGCCTTCGGCGCTGGCAGCTCCACTTCACCCGGGGTCGTCGCGGGCACCAGATTCACCGTAAACAAGCCGCCATCTTGATAAATTTCCCAGCCGGCCCCGCCCTTCCGTTTGTCGTCGCCCATGCGTGCGAGCAGCGACCCGCTGCCGGTGCCGGTGCGCACGCCGCCGCCGGGCTTGGCGCGCAACATCAGCCACCCACCCGCAGAAAATTTATCGCCCGCATCGACGTCACCGTGGTCACCGAGATTGATGCGCGTGAAGATATCCATGCGCATCGAGCGCCACAGCCAGGTGTTCTCGCCCCACACGAGCGGATTGGTGTCGGCCTTGAACTCGTTCACCTTCGCGGCGGGCGCCGAGTTTTTCACGACGTCGCCCTTCCCTTCGTCGAGCCGCAGGCGCACCTCGAGGCCATCGGACGGGACCGCTTGCGGTTTGTTGCCCGCCGCGAGCCACGCCCCGACGAGCTGCTCGGCTCGCGCACGCCGCTCATCGAGCTTCTGCTGCAAGTCCGCCCGCGCCTTGAGCACAAACTCCGCGCTCGCCTGCATCTCCGGCTTCGGGAGCCGCAGCACGGGCGCAGGCTCCGCGATGTTGAGGTCCCACGGCTTTTCCAGGGTGTTGCCCAAAAACGCCGCCAGCGCGTAGTGGTCCTTCTGGGAAATCGGATCGAACTTATGGTCGTGGCACGCGGCGCAGCCGGTCGTGAGGCCGAGAAACGTCGCGCCAAACGCCTCCACGCGATCACGTGTCTGGTTCACATAGACCTCCTCCGTGATCGTGCCGCCTTCGTTGGTCGTCATGTTGCAACGCACGAGACCGGTCGCGGCGAGTTGATCGAGATTTTGCGCCGGCAATAAATCGCCCGCGAGCTGCTCTCGCACGAAGGTGTCGAAGGGCTTGTTCTGGTTGAAAGCGCGGATGACGTAATCGCGATACGGCCAAATCGCGCGGTAGTTGTCGAAATGGATGCCGTGGGTGTCCGCGTAGCGCACGTAGTCGAGCCAGTAGCGCGCGCGGTGCTCGCCGTAGCGCGGACTCGCGAACAGGCGATCGACCGCGCGCTCGTAGGCATCGGGAGATTTGTCCGCGACGAACGCCTCGACCTCCGCGGCCGTGGGCACGATGCCCGTGAGATCGAGCGTCACGCGGCGCAGCAACGTGCGGCGATCCGCCGCGGCGGCGGGCTTGAGGCCGCTGGCGGAAAGTTTCGCGCGGACAAACGCATCGACCGGATGACCCGCCGCCGGCACCGCCGGCCGTTTGGGTGCGATGAACGCCCAGTGCTCCTGATATTCGGCTCCCTCCGCGATCCATTGGCGCAACGTCGCGATTTGACCGGCCTTGAGCGTTTTGTGCGCTTCGGGCGGCGGCATGATTTTCTTTTCATCCTTCGACTCGATACGCTGGATCAGCGGACTCGCGTTGGGCTTCCCAGGCACGATCGCCGGCTCGCCCTCCTTGCGCTTCGCCGTGGCCGACTCGAACCGGTCGAGCCGCAACTCCGCCTTGCGCGACCCCGCGTCGATCCCGTGGCACGCGTAGCAATTCTCCGCGAGGATCGGCTGGATGTGATCGTTGAAGGAAAGCTTGGCGGACGCCGGAGCCGCGCGCACGGACGATGAGCCGGCAACAATGACCGCGGAAAAAACGAAACCCGAGAATGCGGAGCGACAGATCATGGGACGGGGAGAAAGTCGCGGCAAAATGAAAGCTTCGTTCCGCGAAAGACAACCCCGGTTTCAGTCGGTCGCGATGACGACCACCTATTTCTCTTCGCGCTCCAGGACCGCGAGAGTGGCGCGGGTGTTTTCTTGGCCGGATTACCAACCGACGCTGAATCGGTGCGCCGGCTCGGAACCGTGTTTTCGGTGGGACGCCTGCTCGCCGATGCGGCCGGGCCAAATGCGTTGCCTCACCCGCGGAATAAAATTCGACTGGCGGGCATGAACTCCGCTCCTCTCGCTCGTGGCGCCGTTCGTGTTCTATCGACGCTTCTGCTCGGACTCTGGCTCTGCACATCGCGCCATACGTTGGGCGCCGAGAATTCCGCAGTCATCACGGGTCGTGTGACCAACCAAGCCACTGGTGACGTGCTCACCAGCGTCGTCGTCGCAGTCGACGGCACGGATGCCCGGACGAGCACGGATCGCGACGGCACCTACCGCCTCGTCGTCCCCGCCGGCTCACGCACGCTCGTCGTCTCCTATCCTGGCCTCGATGATCAGCGCGTGGTCGTTGATGTGGCGGTCGGACGAAACGCCAGCCGCGACATCGCCCTCACCTCCTCGCTCTACAAATTGGAAAAATACGTCGTGAAGGGCCTGCGCGAGGGCCAGGCCGCGGCGATTCAAGAGGAGCGCAGCGCCGCCAACGTCCGCACCGTCGCCGCCATCGACGCCTTCGGCAATCCCGGTGCCGCCGTCGGCGAAATGCTCCAGCGCCTCCCCGGCGTCTCCGTTGATGGGAGCGGCGGTGAAGTCGGCGCGATCTACATCCGCGGCATGACGCAGGATTTCTCCTCGCTGCTCGTCGACGGCTCGCAGATCGCCGTCTCCGGCGGCACCGCGATCAGCAACGGCAATGTTTACTTCGGCCAAGTCAGCACCGGCACGCTCGCTTCCGCCGAAGTCATCAAGTCCCCCACACCCGACATGGATGGCAACGCCATCGCCGGCTACATGAACCTCCGCACCAAGCGCGCCTACGACCGCACGCCCGGCCGCGTCGTCAGCATCACCGCCGGCACCGCGTGGACCGAGAGCTACGAGCACCGCAGCGTGCCCTACAAGGATCGCCCCGAGCTCGATCTACTCAACGTGAGTTACTCCGACGTGTTCTCCCTCTTCGGCGGGAAAAATAATTTGGGCGTCGTCGGCACCTTTCAGCGCAACATCGGCAACGGCCTCATCACCGAGGTCGGCCCGCGTCAGGCCGCCGCCGCGCAGACGGGTTTCTTCGTGGCCGCCGCGAATCCCAGCGAGCCGCTCCAGCGCGCCTACGGGGCCGGCCAGTGGGGCGGGCTCGGCAAACAATCACCCTCGCTCAACCTCGGTCTGAACGCCGACTACAAGCTCAGCCCCGACACCACGCTTTCCTTCAAGAGCACCTACAGTCGCGTGAAACGCCGCAGCGGTTCGTCGCCGTCGTATTTCCGCTGGAAACTCACCACGACCGCCGCCGCGGCCAATTTCGTCTCCGGCTCCACTTACGAGAACCTCGAGGCGCGCAACGGCACCGTCGATCTCGAGTCGGTGCTCTACATCCGCGAGAGCGAGAGCACGACGCTCTCGGGTGGCGTAGAGCAGCGACTCTTCGGCGGCAGCGGCAAACTCAGCGTGGATTTCAACTACTCGAAGAACCGCACGATGTATCCCCAGCTCAACCAACTCTTCGCCCGCCTCACCGGCGTGAGCTGGCGGCTCGACCGTCGCGGGCACGGCGATTGGGACCCCGCGGTCATCCAGACCGGTGGGCCCGACTGGACCAATCCCATCAACTACGCCGTGCGGCCGGATTCACAGCTCATCTCCTACTCCGCGCCCGCGCAGCGCTGGGGCGGTCGCGCCGATTTGGAAAACATGTTCGCCACCACGATTCCGCTCGTGCTCAAGGTCGGCGTGAAGCAGTCGGGCTATTATCAGAAGGCGAATCGCGACCTGAACTACTACACCTATGCCGGTCCCGCGACGACGCAGGCCACCGGCGGTATCACGCCGTGGGTCGGAAATCCGATGCGCATGTCCGGCGGCCGCTACGGTCCGTTTCCTTTCCTGCAACTCCCGCAGACCGGCCTCACCGGCGATGTTTGGGCGAACCCCGCCCATTGGACCCAGTCCGCCTCCGACGTCTGGAACACCCTCTACAACTCCCGCGTCAACGACGCCGAATTCGACGAGACCATCAACGCCGCCTACGCGCAGGGCAGCCTCAAGTTCCACCGGCTCCGCGTGCTCACCGGCCTCCGCTTCGAGGAGACCGAAACCAGCGGCACCAACTACCTCCGCGTTTCGAACGCCACCAACAACAACCTCGCCACCGCCACGCCCGAGGTAAATGCCGCGCGCGCCCTCGCCAACTTTCGCGGCAAAGCCACGGCCGGCACTAAATACAACCACACGTTCCCCGGCGTCCACTTCGTCTACGACGTCTCAGAAAATGTCCTGGCCCGCGCGAGCTACTCGAAATCCATCACCCGCCCCACGCCGACGAGCCTCCTGCCCACGCTCGTCCCCAACGAGACGAACAACACGCTTTCCGGCGGCAATCCCGCACTGAAACCCTACACCTCAGACAACTTCGACGTGTCCGTCGCGAAATATTTCACCGGCATCGGCCAGCTCTCCGCCGGCGTTTTCCTCAAGCAAATCACGAACTATTTCCGCACCTTCCAATCCACCGTGCCCGCCGGCGCGGACAACGGCTTCGGCGGCGACTATGCCGGCTGGACGCTCACGCAAAACCGCAACATCGGCTCCGCCCGCATCCGCGGCATCGAGCTCAACCACCAGCAGCAATACACGTTTCTTCCCGGCGCGCTGCGCGGCCTCGGCTCCTTCGCCAACTTTACCTACCTCGACACCAAGGGCGATTTCGGCTCCGCCATCACGTCCACGCGCCTCCCGAATCTCACGCCGCGCAGCGCCAACGCTGGCCTCACGTGGCGCGGCCACGGCCTCGATCTGCGCGTGATGATGAACTACCGCAGCGCGTTTTTCCGCAGCGCCACCTCCGGCACTTTCGGCTCCGGCGCCGGTGTCCTCCCCGGCACGATGCTCTACGATGTCTTCCAACACGCGCGCACGCTCTGGGATTTCAAGGCGCAGTATAACCTCAGCCGCACCACCAGCCTTTTCCTCGACATCTACAATCTCACGAACGACTGGACGAACAACGACTACGTCCACGCCTTCGGCCGCGAGATCCCGTCCTACGCCGCGGGCGCCGGCACTAGCTACAAACTCGGCGTGACCGCGCGG
>JANNEY010000101.1:0-24144 GCA_031379235.1 Opitutaceae bacterium
CGGCAAGCACGACGCGGCCGGCTGGGCTGGACTCGCGCCAAAAGGCGTCCCCGTCTGCTCTAGTTTTGCCACCTTCGTCGACGCACTCGCCGCGGGCGATTGGACGCGCCATGCCTGAGCTCGCCGAGGTTGATTTTTTCCGCAAGCGCTGGGCGCAGGCCGCGACCGCCAAGCGCGTGATCCGCGTGCTCACGCACGACACCAAAAAAATCCTGCGCAAAGTCGATGTCCGGGCATTGCACGGCGCCCTCACCGGCGCGATCCTCGAAGTTTCCGCCGCGCGGGCGAAGCAGATGGCGTTTCGTTTCAGCGGCGATGCGTGGCTCGGGGTCCATCTCGGCATGAGCGGGGAGCTCTTCGTCCGACCTGCGAGCTACGCGCCGGAAAAGCATGACCACCTCGTGCTCGTAACTGCGCAACACGCGCTCGTGTTCAAGGATCCGCGGATGTTTGGCGGCGTGGAATTTCATCTTGGCAGCGAACCACCGCGTTGGTGGACGAAGATTGCGCCGGCCATTGCCTCGGATGCTTTCACGCTCGATGCCGTCGCCGCCTTCCTTCGGCGCCGCGCCCGCGCCCCACTCAAGGCTGTGCTGCTCATGCAGGAGCAGTTCCCCGGTGTAGGCAACTGGATGGCCGACGAAATTCTCTGGCGCGCCGCGCTTCATCCGGCGCGGCCGGCCGGCTCACTCCGGCCCGCCGAGGTGCGCGCGCTGTGGCGCGAATGCCGACGCGTCTGCCGGCAGGCGCTCGCCACCATCGCCGGCCGCGGCGACTACCTGCCCCCCGATCTCAACGCGCACATCCCGCAATCGTGGTTGTTCTGGCACCGCTGGGCCGACGGCGGTCGTTGCCCGAGAACCAAAAAATCGCTTGTGCGCGCGACGATTGGCGGACGCACGACATGCTGGTCGCCCGCGCGTCAGAAGCTCCGCGGCAGCGCAGCGCTTCCGCGCGTGCCACAGCGCTCTCGAACGCGGGCCAAGGCACCGCGCCGCGCCAAGCCATGACCGCGCCCAAAAAAATCCGCCTCGACGAACTCCTCGTCGTCCGTGGCCTCGCGGCATCGCGGGCGCAGGCCAAGGCGCTGATTATGAGCGGACGCGTCCTCCGCGGCACCGAACGGCTCGACAAACCGGGAAAGGATTTCGCCGAGGACGTGCCGCTGACCGTAGAACAACCGCCGCGTTTCGTGAGCCGTGGCGGCGAGAAACTAGCCGGTGCGTTGGAGCGCTTCACTGTCGATCTGCGTGGCGCGCACGTGCTCGACGTCGGTGCCTCCACCGGCGGCTTCACCGACTGTGCGTTGCAAGCGGGCGCGGCGGACGTCGTCTGCGTGGATGTCGGCCGCGCGCAACTCCACGCGCGCCTCCGCGCCGACCCGCGTGTGACCAATCTCGAACAGATCAATGCGCGCCATCTCACGGCCGCCGCGCTGCCACGGGCGGAGTTTGACGCCATCGTGATGGACCTCGCGTTCATTTCGCTCAAGGCCGTGCTCCCCGCCGTCTGGCCGCTGCTGCGTGCCGGCGGCATGCTGATCGCGCTGGTGAAACCCCAATTCGAAGCGGGCAAGGCCGAAGTCGATAAGGGCCGCGGCGTGATTCGTGATCCGGCGGTGCAGGAAGCGACGCTCGCGGGCGTGCGCGATTTCGCGCTCGACCAGCTCCCCCTCGCCAAGCTCGTCGGCACGATGGATTCCCCCATTACCGGCGCCGACGGCAACCGGGAGTTCTTGCTCGGCCTGCGCAAGGCACCTTGATACCGACTTACCATCGCATGAAACCGATCCGCCAGCTCGCGTTCGTCGTCAATGCCCAGAAGGCCGGTGCCCTCACACTGGCGCGCGAACTCGCCACCATCGCGGAAACCGCCGGAGTTACCGTCAAGCAGACCACACGCCTGGCGATCGCGCCGGGTTTCCTCCGCGGCTGCGACGCCTGTTGCGTCATCGGCGGCGATGGCACGCTGCTGGGCGCGGCGCGCGAGTCCGCCCGCGAGCAGGTTCCGCTTATCGGGGTAAATCGCGGCAGCCTGGGTTTTCTCACGACGTTTTCCTCCGATGAAGCGGTCGCGCAATTCGGCGAGTTGCTCGGTGGCGCGTTCCGCATCGACCGCCGCGCCATGCTCGACTGTTCGACGCGCCGCGGCGTCCACGGCCTCGCCCTCAACGACATCCTGATTAAGGACGAGGTGAACTCCCGCATCGTCCGGCTGGAGGTGTTTGCCGACGGCGAGTTTGTGACGGAATACACCTGCGACGGACTGATCTTTTCCACGCCCACCGGCTCGACCGCCTACAACCTCTCCGCCGGCGGCCCGATCATGCATCCTTCCGCCGGCGTGATTGCGATGACCCCGATCTGCCCGCACACGCTGAGCAACCGTTCGATCATTTTCCGCGAGAATGTGACGCTGCGGGTTTTTAATCGCTCCGCCGATTCACGGCTGCTCGTCGCGATGGATGGCCAGCGGAACCTGAAGGTCAGCACCCGGTCCCCCGTCGAAATCACCGTGGCCAAAGAGCGGCTGCCTCTCGCCCAACGTCTCGACTACTCTCATTTCTCCGTGGTGCGGACGAAGCTGAAATGGAGCGGCGGTTTGGTGGACAAGCGATAAGTCTGACAACAAAAAAGCCCCGGCAAGGCGCCGGGGCTTCGTGAATGATTCGTAGAAACGAAGCTTACTTGCCTTCGTTCTTCTTCGCCTTCTCGGCCTTCGCCTTTTCCATGTCGGCCTTCATCATGGCTTCCTCATCGGCGTCGAGCTTGCCGTTGCCGTTCTTGTCATACTTCTTGAGGTCCGCCGCGGCCTTCTTGGCTTTCTTCGCGGCCTTTTCGGTATCGTCAGCCGCGCGAACGGCGGGAACGGTGAACGCGCACGCCACGGCGAACACGCTCAGAATCAGGGTGAGTTTGGAGGTAGATTTTTTCATGTCGGCGCGAAGCGTGCCGACCAATCGGAAAAACGCCAGCCGGATTATAACAATGAAATAACCGGCCCGAGCACGGAGCGGAGTCGTTTGTAGTCGGCAAGTTCCGCCGGCATCGCGGCCAAGGCGCGCCGCAAAGCCGGACCGGCAGGCGTCGCCGCCACCCGATCAAGCCGGTGCAGCGCGATGCGAATGCCAAACGCGATGCCGCCCGATTCCGGCAACGCGACGAGGGCCTGGTGTTCGACCCGCAGCCAAAGCCGGTCGAGGCTGACGGGAAGCGCGGGCGGCGGCAGGCCGCGCGCCGGGTGGAGGTTGAGTTCGTCCGTCGCCGCCAGTCCCCAATTGTCGCGCAGGTAGGCGACCCCTGGTTTCAGTTTCGCGAGAAATTGCCCGATGGTCGCGCCGAGCGCCGGATTCAGACCGGGCACGACCCCGTGGATCGAGTCGAGGGTCTGCCCGATTTTTTCATCCAGCGCCCAACCGGTTGGGAAGCACACCACGCCGCCGCGCAGCCGGAATTTTCCCTCCGCGTCCGCGGTGAGGAAAAGGAAATCTGGTTCGATCCTTCCGCCCAGCCGGCACATGCCTCGCAACGCCGGTTCAGCGTCTGCCCCATCCGGCCATTCCGCTGCCCGGCCCACGCCATCGCATTCCAACATCGCGCGAAACTCCCACCACGGCGACACGCATTCCGCCTCGCACACCGCGTAGCGTGCCGGCTCGCCCGCAAGCCAGCGGGCCCGCTCGGCGAGCACACGACCCGAGACGTCACGCGCAGCGAAAAATTCGCGCGGCTCCGATCGCCGCAGCGTGAGATGAAAGCGGTGGTCGCCGTCGGGAAACAACTCCGCGAGATCCGTCATGCGATCCCCTACGGCCGGACGACGAGCTGGGTGCGCTGCGCCCGGGTGAGACGCCGCGACGCAAACGCCGCGAGGTCCGCAATCGTGACTGCATCCACGTGGACGTCGTAGTTTTTCCAATCGTTGATCGGCTGGCCTTGGAGCGCATTGAGCCCGGCCTGCATGGCGCGGGATGAGTTGGTTTGCAGGCTCTGCCGCCGGGCCGCCTTGAGGCGCGAGAGACAGCGCGCCAGCTCCGCCGGCTCGACGGCGCCGGCCTGCACGCGCGCGATCTCGGCATCGATTTCGGCGAGCACCTCGCCCTCTTTGCCCGGCTGGGTGCCGGCCATGAAATAAAACATGCCGGCATCGAGGCCCGTCACGCGTCCCGAACGCACGAAATAAGCGAGACCCTTTTCCTCGCGCACCCGCTCGAAGAGTCGCGAGGCCATGCCGCTGAAAAGTTCGTCGATGACTTCGCTCGCGTAGAAATCTCCGCCATTAACGCGTGAACCCGGGTAGGCCTGTAGCACGACGGCCTGTTCGCGCGGCACCTTCTCCACAAAGTCGCCGATCGTCGCGGGCAGCACTACCGCCGAGTCGGCCTGCCAGCCGCGCGCGGCTGCGGCCGCCCGCGGAATCTTGGCGAGAAACGCCTTCAGTTTGGGGACCAAGACCCGCGGATCGAAATCGCCCGCGACTGCCAGCACGACGTTGTTTCCAACGCACAGGCGGCGGTGCAAGGCCGCGAGGTCGGAGGCCGTACTCGCCTTCACGCCCGCCTGCGTGCCCTGCGCATCCAGCGCCAAGGGGTGCAGGCCGAAGAATTTTTCGCGCAGCCGCTTGCGCGCGAGAGTCACCACATCGTCGTCGTCCTGTTGGAGCGCGGCCACCTGCGCATCACGCTCGAGGGCGAGGGTCGCGGCTTTGAATGCCGGCGTGAGCACGGCCTCACTGAGCACGGCAAGGGCGCGAGCGACGTCGGGCGGCAGCACTTCGACGGCGAGCCCCATGCTGTTGTTGCCCGAGAACGGATAAAACGATCCACCCACGGCCTCGATGAACTGCGCCACCGCGGCCGCGCTGCGTTTGCGCGTATCTTTGGTGAGCATCGTCGCGAGCAACGCGGTGGCGCCGCGCTTCGCCGGCTCTTCAAGCATCACGCCGCCTTGCATGAGCAGACGCAGATGCAAATTGGGCAGACGTCGATCGGGTTGCAGCAGGAGACGCGAGCCGTTGGGCAGCTTCACTTCGGTGAAATCCGTCTGACCGCTGGCGCGCACCACGGTCGCCGGCGTCAACGCCGCGTCTGATTTCGGATTCAGCGAGACGGCCGTGAGCCGCGACGCATCGAGATATTTTTTCAACGCCCGTTTCACCCCGGCAGGATTCACCGCCGCCAGGTTCGCAAAAAAAGTCCGGCCGTGATCGAGATCGCCAACCACGACTTCGGCGACCCCGAGGCGCGACGCCTGCCCACTCATGGTCTTGCGCGAATTGATTTCACCCACGACGAGCTGGCGAATCGCCTTCTGGAGTTGCGCTGCGGAAAAACCCTTTGCGACGCAACGGGTGAGCGCCGTGAAAATCGCGCGCTCGGCCGCGCTGCGCTTGCCCGCATCGCACGTGAACGAAATGCAGAACAGGCCGCTCGTGCCTGGGTTCCAGGCGGCGGCGTCGATGCTGTGCACCAGCCCGGTTTTCTCCCGGACTTCCTGCCAGAGCACGGAGCTGTCACCGTTGCCCAGCACCATCGCGAGCAGGTCGAGCACGGCCGCATCCTCGTGTGCCAGCCCCGGGATCGGCCAGGCCAGCACCGCACGGGTGATTTCAACATCCTCGTGGCGGTGTTCCTGACGCGGCGCCAGTTGCACCGGCTCCGCGGGCACCAGCACCGGAGCGAGCCGCGCCCGCGGCGTGGGGCCGAAGTGCTTTTCGACCACCGCGCGAATCGCCACGGGGTCGATGTCGCCGACGACTACGACCACGAGGTTGTTCGGCACATAGCGCGCGCGGTAGTAGCAATGCAGATCTTCGCGGGTCACGCCGGAGAACACGTCGAGGTGCCCGATGATCGGCTGGCGATACGGGTGCTCGCGAAACGCCGAGGAGAACAGCGCATCCCAAAGCCGGTTGTCCGGATCGTCCTTGGTCATCGCGATCTCGCGCAGGATCACGTCCTTTTCCTTGGTCACTTCCTCCGCGGGCAGCGTGGAGTGCAGCACCGCATCCGCCAGCAGATCGATGGCGACCTCGGTGTGCTCGCTCGGCAGGTCGATGTAATAAACGGTGCGGTCGAAGGTCGTGTAGGCATTGATGTAGCCGCCGTGCGCCTGCACGGTCGCGCTGATTTCGCGGCCGGCGCGGCGGTCCGTGCCCTTGAAGAGCATGTGCTCGAGGTAATGCGAAAGCCCGGCCCCGAGGTGCGCGCCTTCGTGCATGCTTCCGGTCTTCACCCACACTTGCACGGACGCGAGCGCGGCCGACGTGTCGCGCTTCACCACGAGCGTGAGACCGTTGGGCAACAACGTGCGCTCGACCGGCTCGCGCCAGAACGTTTCAAGCAGCCGCAGATCGGCGTGGGCAGAGGAGGATTTGGGCATGGAAAGACAGGGCGGCCGGGTGGAGCCGAATGTAAGGCGAACCGCTCGCGCGCAAACAGAGCGGGCTCAAGCGGTGCCGAACGCCTCCGCCGCCGAGGTGCCGCGCGGGCGCTTCGCCGGCTGAAAGGGTTTCACGAACGCCTCCTCAAACTCAAAGATGTCCGCGAAGTCCTCGCGGCGATCACTCTCGGTTTTGGAAAACACGTTGTATTCGATCAGGTTGAAAACGATGTCACCGAAGTCCTGGCAGCGCTTTATCCCCCACGCGTTGAGCACCGTCTTCGTGAGCGGGCCATATTGATCGAGCGCATAGACGCGCAAACCTTCCAGCAATTCCGGACCGGAGACGTGGCGCGCGCGCTCGGCTTTTGCGCCTTCCTTCCTGCGCAGTTCCTTCACCGTGTGATCGAGCCCAAGCCGCACAAAGTCGTAGGCCCGCCGATCGAAGCGCGTGTCTTCCTTGTTGATGAGAGCGACGATCTCGTTGAAGTCCGGATTTTGCATGAGAGCGGCGTCAAGTTGGCATACGCCGCCGCATCGTGCAATCCCACTCCGCAACCGCGGGTCGGTCACGCAAGCGACTATTCGCTCGCCGTTTCGCATCCCACCGCCACAGTTTCGGCATTCCCCCCTCAATGATCGCGTCCAACCAGACTAACGCCCCTCTCGCCGGCGAAGGAAATTCCAGCGCCGCGCACCAAAATCCCGTCGCGGTGGCCACCGACCGCCTGCGCGCGGCGGGCTTGCGGGTCACGCAGCCCCGGCTCGCCATCCTCGCCGCCCTTGCCCAGCGCGCTCAGCCGACCAGCATCGAGCAACTTCACCAAGATGTGGGCGCCGCCAAGTGCGACCTTGTCACCGTTTACCGCTGCGTCGCCGCGTTTGAGGAAATCGGCCTGGTGCGCCGGGCGTTTTTTCACAACGGCACTTCACTCTACGAAATCAATGTCGGTCAGCCCACGCGCTACCACGTCGTCTGCAAGACCACCAACCGTGTCGATGAGCTCGACGCCGAGACCGCCGAGGATCTCCGCCGGACGATTCAGGAAGTGCAGGACAAGCTTCGCGCCAAGGGCTACGGCGAAGTTGGCCACATCGTGGAATTTTTCGCCGTCGCGCCGGCATCGTTGGAAAAGAAGCCGGCCGCTCCTGCGCTGAAAGCAACCTGAGGGTTCAGCGTCCCGACCGTTTCTCCGCCGCACTCAATCATCACCGTGCGCTGCCGGGCTCCTTTCCGCCCGAAACTCTTCTCCTCGTTCCGACCCCGTTTGCCATCCCGCCATTCCCCATGCGCACCCTCATCTCTCGTCGCACCGCGCTCCGCAACCTTGCCGGCGCCGCCGCTCTCGCCACGGTAGCACGCGCTCGTGCCGCCGAACCGGCGGCGAAACCCGCCGCTGGCCCCGCGCCCGCCGCCGCCATCCGCCAGTCCGTCTGCAAATGGTGCTTCAAAGACATCCCGTTGGAAACCTTTGTCCCCGCGGCCAAGGAGATGGGTCTTGAGTCAGTCGAGCTGCTCAATCCCGAAGATTTTCCGACGCTGAAAAAATTCGGGCTGCACTGCGCGATGGTCAGCAATCCTACCGGCAAGACCGCCGCTGGCGTGACCGTCGGCGGCATTCCAAAGGCATTTAATCGCATCGAGCATCATGACACGCTCGTCGAAATCTACGAGAAGCGCATCGCCCAGACTGCCGACGCCGGTTTCGAAAACCTGATCTGTTTCTCCGGCAACCGCGAAAAGCTGGACGACCAGCAAGGCTTGGAAAATTGCGCTGTCGGGCTCAAACGCCTGATGGCCGTCGCCGAAAAACGCGGGGTTACGCTCGTGATGGAACTGCTCAACTCGAAGGTGAACCACAAGGACTACATGTGCGATCACACCGCGTGGGGCGTCGAGCTCGTGAAGCGCGTCGGCTCCGAGCGCTTCAAGCTCCTCTACGACATTTACCACATGCAGATCATGGAGGGCGACGTGATTGCCACCATCAAGGCGAACCACAGCTCCATCGCGCACTACCACACGGCGGGCAATCCGGGCCGCAACGAATTCGAACCGCAGGATCAGCAGGAGCTCAACTACCCGCCGATCATGCGCGCGATCAAGGCGACGGGCTTTAAGGGCTTCGTCGGTCAGGAATTTCTCCCGAAGCGCGACGCCCTCACCTCGCTGCGCGCGGCGGTGCAGTTGTGCGCGGTCTGACGGCGCGGCTGCGCCGTTTCTTCGGCGCGCTCACGATCGACCTCACGCCGCTGCGCGCCTCGCGCGACTACCGGCTGCTGTTCATCGGGCAGTTTGTCTCGGCGTTTGGTTCCGCCCTCAGCTACGTCGTGCTCCCGTGGGAGATGTATCGGCTCACGCATTCGACCCTGCAGGTCGGGCTGCTGGGCCTCGCGGAATTTTTTCCGATGCTGGTGCTTTCCTTGGCCGGCGGCGCGCTGGCTGATGCCGTCGATCGTCGGAAACTGATTCTCGTGGCGGAGTGTGGTCTCGCGGCGTGCTGTGCCATGCTCACCGTCAACGCCCTCCTGCCGGAGCCGCGCGTCTGGCTGCTTTTTGTCGGGGCCTCGTGGTTCGCCGGTTGCAATGCCCTGCACCGCCCGGCGCTGGAATCGCTCACGCCCCGACTCGTCGCCCCGGAACACCTGCCCGCGGTCGCGGCCCTTTCCAGCTTGCGCAGCCTGATGTTCGTCGTCGGTCCCGCGATCGCCGGCTTGATCGCGGCGACGTTCGGCGCGGCGCTGGGCTTCGCGCTCGACCTCGTGACCTACCTCGTCGCCATCGTCACGCTGCTCCTGATCCGTTCCATCCCGGTGCCCGCCGCGGCCCAACGCCCGGGCTTTGGCACGATCGCCGAGGGCCTGCGCTACGCGTGGCGGCGGCCGGAACTGCTCGGCACCTACCTGATCGACATCAACGCGATGTTCTTCGCGATGCCCATCGCGTTGTTTCCGGCGCTGGCGGAAAGTTTCGGCGGTTCGTCCGTTGGTCTGTTCTACGCGACGCTCGCGCTGGGCCCCTTGCTTGTGTCCCTCACCTCCCGATGGACCGTCCGCGTGAAGCAACACGGCCGCGCGATCATCATCGCCGTCGTCATCTGGGGCCTCGCGATCGTCGGCTTCGGCGCGGTGGAAAACCTCTGGCTAGCGCTCGCGTTCCTTCTTGTCGCGGGTGCCGCCGACGGCGTGAGCGGCATCTTCCGCATGACGATCTGGAACCAAACTATTCCGGATCGCCTGCGCGGGCGGATGGCGGGAGTCGAAATGGTCAGCTACACCAGCGGCCCGTATCTCGGTAATGCTCAGGTCGGCTTCACCGCGAGCCTGCTCGGCCTGCGCACGGGCATCGCGTGCGGCGGAGCGGCGTGCGTCGCGGGCGCCGGGCTGCTGGCCTTGCTGCTGCCGGCGTTTCTCCGCTACCACGAGCACGAGGGCCTCGCCCGCAAGCAGGCCGAGGAGTCGGCCCCTCAGGCGTCGTAACGATAGCCCACGCCATGCACCGTCGCGATCGGCGACGGCGCGCCGGGTTCTTCGATTTTCTTGCGCAGCTGCGCGACGTGCTGGTCGAGCGTGCGCGTCGTGCCAAAATAATCCACGCCCCACACCGCGTTGAGCAAGGCGTCACGCGTCAGCACTTCACCGGGATGCGCCGCCAGCACCTCCGCGAGCTTGAGCTCACGGGCCGTGAGCGCCGTCGTGGCACCCGCGACCGTCACGGAAAATTTCCGCCGATCGACCTTCGCGGCCCCGAGCCGAAACTCAGCCGGAAGTTCCGGCGCCGCGCTGGGCATCGCCTCGCGCCCGCGCCGGAGCAGCGCCTCGACCCGGGCGAGTAATTCGCGCACGCCAAACGGTTTTGTCACGTAGTCGTCGGCGCCGAGTTTCAACCCGACCACCTTGTCGATTTCCTCGCCCTTGGCGGTGAGGAAGAGCACCGGCACGCGCGTGCCGCGCGCCCGCAGTTCGCGACACACATCGTAGCCGCTCGCCTTCGGCATCATCACGTCGAGCACGACGAGATCGAATTTCTCCTGCGGAAAAAGCTTCAACGCCTGCGCACCGTCACTCGCCGCGGTAACCGCATAGCCTTCGCTCTCGAGCGTGGCGACGAGCCCCAGCCGGATGTTGGCGTCGTCTTCGGCGATGAGAATTTTCGCTTTCATGGGAGCTCCAAGATAAATTCCGCCCCGTGCCCCGCGCGCGGCACGTAGCGCAGTTCACCGCCGAGCCCGCGGGCCAGTTGGCGCGCGATACTGAGCCCGAGGCCCGCACCACTTTTCTCCGCCGTGAGCGCATCATCGACCCGGTGAAATTTTTCGAAGATCCGCTCGCGGTGCGTCGGCGGCACGCCGGGCCCGCGGTCGGCCACGCGCACCTCCGCTCCGCCGCCCTCGCGCCGCGCGACCGCCACGAGCACCTCACCGCCCTCGGCCGCATACTTGCACGCGTTGTCGATCAGGTTGAGCACGATTTGCCCGAGCGCGTCGCGGTCGGTCGTCACCGGCACAGCTGTTGCCGGCATTTCGCGTTTCAGCACCAGCCCGGCTTCCGCCACCCGCGGCGCGTGCGTGTCGAGCAGCGCCGCGAGCTCGGCCACGAGATCCAACGGCTCACGCGCGAATTTCTTCTGCCCCTGTTCCAGCCGGCTAAAATCAAGTGCGTTGTTCACCAGCCGAGCCAATCGCTGGGTTTCGCGCCCGATGGTGCGTAGATATTCACCGCCCTGCGCCGAGTCGCGCACGCGGCCCTGCTCCAGCAGCTCCGAATAGAGCCGGATGGTCGTGAGCGGCGTTTTGAATTCATGTGACACATTCGCGACGAAGGACGTCTTCTGCGCCGCTTCCTCCTCGCTCCGCCGCGCCTGCCGCAACAGCAACGATCCGCCGGCCAGAATTGCGCCCACGAAAATCGCGACGAGCAGCAGGCTCGCGGAGAAAAATCCCTCGCCCGCAGAGTCCGCCGCGAGCGGCAGCAAATAAGCCGTCACGACCCAACCCGGCAACAATGCGGATGCCACGGGCATTTTTGCCACGGCCATGCCCGCCGCCGAAACCGCCCCCGTCTGGTGCAGCACGCGGCCTTGCTCGTCCTGTAGCGCGTAGCCTTCCCCAGCGCCGAGTTCCGCCGGCAGTGCCCCGCCGAGCCGGCTGATCAGAGCCGCGACCTCCACTTCCACGCCGCGCACTTCGCCCCGGCCTTGCGGCTGCAACCAGCCAAAGAGATGCCAGCGGCCGTCAACGTTGGCGGGAATCCAGCCCCGGCGATCCGCAGCGATGTCTTTGGCCGCGACGACCGGCGCAATCTCATTTTGCGCGACTTTGCCCTCCGCCCGAAAGCCGGCGGGGGCCGCACTGGCCGGCATCGCCCGCGGTTTTGCCGGAGGCGCAGAACTCGCCACTCCGCCCACACGATCGGTTTCCGAAGCGCGTTGCCGCGACTTGCTCTCAAGACTCACGGCCGCTTCGGCGGCACCCACGGCGGGAGCAGCCGGAGCCGAAACTCCGCTATTGGCCGCAGAGGAGTTCGGCGCACTCCGTTTGAAAAGATCCTGCACGTCACGCCGCGCCGACTGCACTTGGGCGACATTCGCCGAGACGAGCTTTTGTTCGGAGGGTTCGCTGGCCGCCTTCGTTTGCTCCCGCTTCTCATCTTGCAAAACCACTTCCGTCCACGGCGGCCGCGCGCCGATGTGACGGCCGAACCGTTTGAGGAAACCCCGCGCGTCCTCTCCGCCCGTGCGCGGATCGGGTCGCAACAGTGCGCCGTCGGCCGCGGCTCGAAAACTCGTCCGCACCAGCGGATTCGTTTTCTCCCAACGGTCGAGAAATAGATTGAGCCCTTCCGCGGGCTCCGCCGCCAGTGCGTCAAGCAATCCGGCCTGCACGTCGCCGACGAGCAACTCGACATTCTCCACCACCAATCGCGCTCGGGCCGCCACGGCCGCACGGCGCGCTTCGTCGGCATAGGTCCCGCGCTCGATCAGTCGCGCCTGCTCGCGGCGCAACAGGAGAATCGCGCCGCCGCCCACCACCAGCGTGGGCACCAGCAGCAGCAGCCAGTAGAGAAAAATGCGACGCGAGGTAGGCGACACGACGGGCACGGTAGAGAAACGGTGACGGTTGGAAAGACGCGAAGCAGATGAGTAGCGGCGGGCGTCTCTGCCCGCCGCTTCAGGACATTCGCAAACCTCGGCGGGCAGAGACGCCCGCCGCTACAACACTCAGCGCGAACTCGTCGCCTGCTGGCTGCGCGTCGCCGCACTCTCCGCGCGAAACAGTTTCCGCTCGGCGTTGCCGATGCCGTCTTGCTCTACTCGATCGGCCGCGGCCGCCGCCGGCGCCGCCGCCTTTTCCACGGCCGTGTTGCCGTAAACACTGCCCATGGCGCGAAACTCATCGGCGCGCTGCCGAATTTTCTTCGCCGCCTCCCCGCGCTTGCCGGCGTCCGCGAGCACGACGGCTTCATCCTTGGCGACCGCGAGCGCATTGACCGCATAATCCGCCTGCACCTTGTGATCCGCCGAGCCAACCACGGCGGCACGGCTCGCACTGAACTGCACATTCCGCTTCGCGGTGAGCGTGGCGGCGCGCTGATTGAGTGCGTCTTCATAGCTCACCCGCGCGCTCGCGATCTCGATCTCGACGCCGGAGCGCGCCGGCGACACCTCGACCTCGACGAGTGCGAATTTCTCCTGTCCGCCGTAAAGCTGGTTGAGCGTCAGCTCCGCGCGCTGGCCGCGGATTGTGCCGTCACGTCCGACAAAGTTCAGCGGCCGCACGCCGGCGGGAAAGTCGATTTCGATCACCACACGACGGGCGACGACATTGAGCACGTCACCCAACTCGGCCGCAAAGATGCGCGGCAGGTCGCCGCTGTTTTCAACGAAGTAAGTGTTGCCGTCGCTGCGCTGCGCGAGCCGGGTCATGAGGTCCTCGTTAAAGCCCAGGCCGAGACCGATGGTCGTAACGGAGATGCCTTCCTTCATCAGCGAAGCGCCGAGGCGGCCGAGTTCCTCGGGCGAGCTGGGGCCGACGTTGGCCAGCCCATCCGAGAGCAGAATCACGCGATTCACGAAACGACGGTCTTCCATGTTTCGGCGCACCTCGGCCGCACCGCGCGTCACCCCGCCGTGCAGCGCGGTGTTGCCGCCGACCTCAATGCCGCGGATCGCCTGCTCCAGATGGCGGCCGTTCCCAACCCGCTGCGCCGTCACGAGCGTCTGCACGTTGGTGTCGTAAACCACGAGCGCCGCGATGTCGTCCGGCGCGAGGCGGCGCACACCCTCGAGCGCCGCCTCCTTCGCCTTCGCGATCCGATCACCCGCCATCGAGCCCGAGCGGTCGATAACGATCGCGAGATTGACCGGCGGGCGCAGTTCGCGGCGCGGCAGGCGCACGCAATCGAGCCCGATTTTGACGATGGCTCTTTCCGTTGTGTCCGCCGGCAGCACCGTGCGGTCGACATCAACACGAAGACGGACCGAATCGGAGGCCGACGTGGTTTCGATCGCGGGACTCCGGGCCGAGAGGGCAAGCGACATCGCGCCAATGAGCGCGACCGCGAAGAGGAATATAGTGTTTTGTTTCATGGTTGAATCCTTGGTTTTGACCCAAGGAGTGAACCACAAAACGCCGCGCGAGTTGTCAGCGCACGGTCAGCCAGTTGTCAGGGATTTGTCATGCGCTCGCCGCGCGGGCGGAAGCACCGCGCTGCGTCAAACCAGTCCCTGCCGGGCCAACTTTACTTCTTCGGAAAATTCGCCTCCGCCTTCACCTCGAGAATTTGCTTCGTGTGGCGCTCGCTGTGCGCGGAAACGAAGAGCACCCACTGGTAGGCGTCGAGTTTCTTGCCGATCGGACTGTCGATGGCGTGGTCGCGGAGACCCTTCGTTTCCTTGAGAAAGGCGACGGTCTGCGCGCGGCTGGCCTTGAAGTGGTTCATCGTTTCCGCCGTCGAACCAAAGCGATTCGTCGGTTTCAATTCCTCCGGCGCCTGAGCCTTGTTGGTGCGATCGGCGATCGCCTTCACCACGAAGTCGTCGATCTCTCGGACGTTTACCGCTTCGGTGCGCGCCGGCGCCTTCATCACCTGGTCCTTCACCATTCCCATCAACCGGTCCTCGGTCGCGGTGATGTGCTCGGCGACATCAGCGATGGACCAGCGGTCGGGCGCGGTTTTGAATTTCAACTGCGCTTCCGAAAGGCCCTTCGTCGCCGCGACGAATGCGTCGCTGGTCTGCTTGAGCTGATCGGTGGCGCGTTTGAGCTCATCCGCGCTGACGGCCGTGGCACTGAACGCGGGAACGACGAAGACAACAAGGCTGAGGGCAAGCAGGAGACGTTTCATGGGCAGGAGGGTGTGGGTTGGGGCGGGTAAACAGAGGGCTCACCCGCATTCCGACCGAGATACGCAGCCGCGAAAGCGGTGCAACTGCGAACGCCAGCTTTTGCTCGCGTCCCATCCGCGGGCCCGGCTGCATTTCGCCCTCGTGCAAAAAACCACGCTCCTTCTCTGGGATATCGACGGCACGCTCATTGCGTCCGGCGGCGCCGGGATGCGCGCGCTGCAGACGGCGCTGCACCGCGTCTTCGGGGTCGAGGGCTCGCTGGCCGACATCGATTTCGCCGGCCGCACCGACCAATGGATCATGCGTGAGATTTTCCGGAAGTTCGCGATCACGCCCACGGCGGAAAATTTTGCGCGCTGCTTCGAAGGCTATGTCACCGCCCTGCCGGCCGAGCTCGCCAATCCGCAGGCTCGCGTGCTGCCCGGCGTGCGCGAACTGCTCAGCACCGCGGCGGCGCACGGCGCGACGGCGCAAGGCCTCCTCACCGGCAACCTGCGCCGCGGTGCCCAGGTGAAACTCGCGCACCACGGCTTGTGGGAGCACTTCGCGTTTGGCGCTTTCGGCGACGACAGCGAGTTTCGCAATGAACTTGGGCCGCACGCGCTGCGCCGCGCGCGTGAGCATCACCGCGCGGAGTTCGCGCCCGATCGCGTCTGGATCATTGGCGACACGCCGCACGATATCGCCTGCGCCCGCGCCGCCGGCGTGCGTGTGCTCGCCGTCGCGACCGGCGGCTCAACCGTCGATGAACTCCGCGCCCACGCCCCCGACGCGGTCTTTGACGATCTGTCCGACGCCGAGAAATTCTTCGCCCTGATTTCTTAGCCGCAAAAAGGCGCAGAAATTATTTATCCGGCCGACGAACGTCGCCCGCGCGCCTATAGGCGCCTTCCAGGTTTCATTCGCAGGTCGTTTTTTTTGCGCCTTTTTGCGGCTAAAAATTCCGGGGCCGCCCACCGCTCCTGCATCCGGTTTCTAGTTGGCACCCGCCGCGGCCGCCGCATCACTCCCCCCATGTCGCACTTCACCATCGCCATCGGTTCCGACCACGCCGGCTTCGCCTACAAGGAGGCCATCAAGGCCATGCTCCTCAGCGCGGGCCACACGGTGCGCGACTTCGGCACCTACTCCGATGCGAGTTGCGACTACCCCGATTTCATCCGGCCGACGGCGGAGGCGGTTGCGCGGGGCGAATTTCAGCGCGGCATCGTGCTCGGCGGATCGGGCAACGGCGAAGCCATCGTCGCCAACCGCGTCCGCGGGGTCCGCTGCGGTCTTTGTTGGAATCCACAGCTCGCGATCTGGAACCGCTCGCACAACGACGGCAACGTGCTCTCCATCGGGCAGCGCACGGTGACCGAGCCGGAGGCGCTGGAGATTGTGCGCACGTGGCTGGCGACGGATTTCGAGGGCGGCCGGCACGTCGCCCGCATCAACAAGATCGACGGGGTCTGAGGCATGTCTAAGGTAGGGCGCGGTCTCCGACCCGCCTTTTCGGCAAAGCACATCATCCCAAGGTCCCGTAATTTTTAGAGCGTTGTCATTGCGAGGTGCGCGCAGCGCGCCGTGGCAATCCAGCTAGAATTTCAGATGGATCGCCACGTCGCTGCGCTCCTCGCTATGACAAACGGGAAAGTTCATGGCCCCGATCACCCAAGGCCGCGCCCTACCTTCTACCCAGTCCGTTTGCGCTTGGGCCGAGCACCCATTCAGTGCCGGGCTCGTCCTTCCCTCGCGATGCCCCGTTCCGCCAAGCCTCACTTCGCCTACCAGCACATCTTCGAACCCGCCACCGATCCGGCGGCGGCTCCGCTGCTGCTCCTGCACGGCACCGGCGGCACCGAGCACGACTTGCTGCGGCTGGGCCGGGCCATTTCACCCGGAGCGGCGCTGCTGAGCCCGCGCGGCGATGTCAGTGAAGGCGGCGCCCTGCGGTTCTTCGCCCGGCTCGCCGAGGGCGTTTTCGACCCGCAGGAAATTAGCCGCCGCACGCAAGCGCTGGGTGATTTTGTCGCCATGGCAACGGCCCACTACCAGCTCGACGCGCGGCGGCTCACCGCCGTGGGCTTTTCCAACGGGGCGAATATCGCCTCCACGCTCATGCTGCTCCGGCCGGAGATTCTCGGCGCCGCCATTTTGCTCCGCGCGATGGTTGTGCTCGATCAGCCGGCCGCGGCCAGCTCGCTCGCGGGCAAGCGCGTGCTACTGCTCAACGGCAACGTCGATCCCATCGTCCCGCTGGATCAGCCGCCCCGCCTCGCCGCACTTCTCCGCGCCGGCGGCGCCGACGTGACAGTCCAGTCCCTCGCGGCGAGCCACGGCCTTACGCCGCAGGATGTCGCGCACGCGCAGGCGTGGCTGGCGCAGCGGTAACGCACACACCTTCCGATTTCCGACGACGCACGCAGGGTGCCCTGAGAAATTTCCTCGCGTCGTTCCCTCCAGGGAGGGAACGACGAACGACACACGCGGACGAAGGCAGCACAGTGTGCCGCGAGCACAACCCGGCGGCGCCACCTGCGCGACTTGCTTTCAGATCGGCTCGCTGCGCCGGCACCAGCCGCCCGAAGTCCAGCCTTGTCCCTCTGGCGCACATGGCATACACGCCGTTTGTCCAGTTCCCCCTCACATCCGCCTCTGAGATGGCGGAAACCGCACACCCTCATGAAAACGCCCGGGTTGTCCTTCGCCGTTCGTTCCCTCCTCCTCGCCGCGTGCCTCGGTTGGTTCGGTCTGCCGAGTGCCTTCGCGCAAAAACTCTATTCCGTCGATCGTTCCAGCCCGAGATTGCGGGAGCTGAACCCGGCCAACGGCGCCACCGTCTCGAGCGTCAACATGACCCTCACCGGCCGGTCGATCTCGGGGGCCACCGGGTTGGCGGCGGACCCGACGACCGGAAAATTCTACGCGCTCGTGCGGCTGGTGCCGTTCGTCGCGGAGCATCCCAGCGTTCGCCAGCTTGTCACGGTGGACGTCACCACCGGCGTCGTCACGGATATCGGTCCTGCCGGAGGAAACGGAAACCTCGCGTTTGCCGACCTCGCCTTCGATGCCAACGGCAACTTGTATGGCGTCACCGGTGACAACTCTCCGGTCCAACCCCGCACCTTGTTCACGCTCAACAAGAGTAACGGCACCTCCACAACTGTTCGGGCTTTGGGCAATGGCGGTGACGGCGAGTCCATCGCCTACAATTCGACCGACGGCCTCATGTATCATGCCTCGGGAGTTAACCTCACTGGCACCGTCCCGCCGCCCTCCGGCCTGGTCTTCGAGTCCTTCAGCCTTGCCAGTTCCAGTTCGCCCCCTGTTCGCATTACGCTTTCCGGTGCCACCCCCCTCCAAGAAGCCGCCGCTCTGACCTATGCGGGCAGCGGGGCCTTCCTTTGGTCGAGCCTGGACTTCAATGAAAACCTCGTCTTCCGCCTGATGAAGGTGACCAGCACGGGCACCATCACACTAGTAGGCACCACCGACCATCTCGCCACCGGCTTGGCGTTTGTGCCCACGGTCCCGACCGGGAACCCGCTGCCCACGATCACCTCGACGAACCCCGTCAGCGTGGTTGCCGGCAGTGGCCAATTCCCGCTTGAGGTCAATGGGACTGGGTTCGGCAGCGCCCCGACGGTCCGATGGAATGGAGAGAACCGCCCGATTATCTTTGCCAGCGACACGCGGGTGACCGCCACCATTTCCGCCACCGATGTCGCGATCGCCGGCACCGCCCTGGTGACCGTGCGCAACAACGCCACGGGCAACATCTCGGCCCCGCGGAATTTCACCATCACCGCGGGAACCGTCCCACCAGGGCCAACCGGACCGCCGACGGTGAGTTTCAGTCTCCCGCGGAACCGGGGCGTGTATCTAAACGACATTCCTCTTCAGATCCGCCTGTCCATCGGGGGGGATCAAACGGGTGTCGCAGATTTTTTGGTCAGTTTCGACGGATCTCAGCCAGTAATCCGGCCACCGGCGTTGGAGACAGTGGCCACTTCCCTTAATACCACGGGCTGGAAACCCGTTCTCGTCCAAGCTCGAAACACCGGGAGCGCCGTCGTTGCGTCAGCAAAGGTCGACGTCCTGATAGTCGACGGCCCCATTATCCGGAACCTGCTGCTAATTCTGAGTCGCCTGATCCGTGGGTCCCCGCCTGCAGTCCCTGCTTCTCCGCCTGTAGCAGTAGCTTCTCCGCCGCCCCCCAGCTCCCCGCTCAGACAAGCACTCATCAGGGCAGCCGCCGATGTGCTCGACATCAACCTCGATGTCTTCCGGGCGTTTCGCGACAACGTGCTCTCGGCCACGGCTGCCGGGAGATACTACACGGACGTTTACCAGCGCACCTCGTTTGCCCTGATCGAGATCGCGGCGCTGGAGCCGACGCAGGCGCTCGCGATTCATCAGGCGGTGCTGGACTGGACCCCGGCCATCCAGGCGCTGGCCAACCAACAAGGCGGCACGGTCACCATCACGCCGGCCATGGCGGCCCAAGTGCAGACGCTGCTCACCAACCTCCGCCGGTCGGCCACCGGCGAACTCGCCACGATCATGGATGCCGAGATGGCCGCGCTCAATCCATCGACCTGGTCCGGACTGACGATCGGGCAGCTCCTCGCGCGGGTCGAAAGCCAACCCCGGACGCCGCCGCCTCTAGTCGCCCCCGGCCGGATCAGCAACATGTCAATCCGCTCCAGCGCCGGCACGGGCGCGCAGACCCTCATTGTCGGCGCCGTGATCGGCGGCGCGGGCACGAGTGGCAACAAACCGCTGCTCATCCGCGGCGTCGGTCCCGCGCTCACGGGTTTCGGCGTGCCCGGCGCGCTCGCCGATCCGATCCTGACGGTGTTCGCGGGCACGAATGTCGTCGACTCCAATGACAACTGGAGCGGCGACCCGCAGGTGACCACCATCGGCAACGCCGTGGGCGCATTCGGCCTCACGCCCGCGACGAGCCGCGACGCCGCGCTCTACGCGCCCTCGCTCGCGCCGCGCGACTACACGATCCAGATCACGGGCGCCGGCGGCGCGACCGGCGTCGTCCTCGCTGAGATCTACGACGCCACACCCGCGGACAGCTTCACCGCGACGAGGCCGCAGCTCGTCAACGTCTCCGCGCGCACGCAGGTCGGCACGGGCGCCGACATTTTGATCGCGGGTTTCACTCTGGCCGGCAACAATCCCCGCCGGCTGCTGATCCGCGCGGTGGGCCCGACGCTGGCCGCGTTTGGTGTGACCGGCGCGCTGACGGACCCGCAGCTCGCGCTTTTCAGCGGCACGAACCGGTTGCAGGAAAACAACGACTGGGGCGCCGCCGCCAACGCCGCGGACGTGACGGCGGCGACGACGCAGCTCGGCACGTTCCAGCTCGGTGCCGGCGCGCGCGACTCGGCGATCCTCACGACGCTCCAACCCGGCAGCTACACCGCGCAAATCAGCGGCGTCGGCAACACCTCCGGCGTGGCCCTCGTGGAAATCTACGTCCTGCCGTAAACCGACTACTGTGGCATCACATTGGAGGGCGTTGACCGGAGTCCACGCTCTCCACTTCACACGGAAGTGAAGGAGCACTTGGCTTGGAAGATTTTGAAATCACTCGGTGCGAACCACAGATAAAGTGATTTGCGCTCCCAAGGCAGGTCGACGCGGCGCATTTCAGTTTCTGGCATTGGTAGGGGCGTGCCTTGTGCGCGCCTTTTCCTGACGGGCGCGGACAAGCCGCGCCCCTACGAAAACCGATCGGGCCGACGGGATTTGAAAGAAACTGCGATGCGCCCAGCGAACCGCCCGCTCAGAAATTCCCCTTGATGCCGACCTGGAAGTTGACGCCGTATTCGCCCTCGCTGGCGAACTTCACGTAGCGCGGGCTGCCGATCGCGTAGGCGTAGTTTTGGTCGCGGTCGTTGAAGATATTCCGCGCGGTGAAATAGACGCCGTAGCGGGCGTTGAGGCGGTAGTCGCCGGAGAGGTCGAGGCGGAGCCGCTCGGCCTGGTAGTTCCAGCCGGCGGCGCCGATGTTGCCGGCGGCGATCGTGCCGACCTTCTTTTTCCCGACGAGTGTCCACTTGGCGAAGAGCGAGAGCGGGCGGCGGTTGTAGTTCACGCCCCAGTTGATGAGCTTGGGCGTGAAGCCGCGGAAATCCGCCTCGGCCGGGCTGGCGTTGCGCACGAGCGTGGCGTTGGCGAAGACGCGGATCGACCGCGCGAACTTGAGCGAGGTGAACGTGGTGAGCGGCGCGTTGAGGTCGAATTCCCAGCCGTTGATGTGCGTGATGCCGGGGACGTTGATGGGCGCGTTGATCTGATAGCCGATAAATTCGTCGCCGAGGTCGAGGGTCCGGAGGAACTCCTCGGTCGCGAGGAAGTTCCGCGTGGAAAAACTGTTCTTGATTTGCCGGCGGTAGAATCCCGCAGAGAGCACCGCGCCGTTGCTCGGGTAATACTCGAGGCGGAAGTCGCCGGAGTTGGCGGTCCAGGGCTTCAGTGCGGGATTCTTGGTGACGATGGTGCCGAGGGCCGCGCCGGTGGCGCTACTGCTGGGATCGAAATCGATCTGGCTGACGTTGGTCGCGCCAAGGATGTTGCCGAAGTCGGGCCGGCCGACGGCCTGGGCGAGGCCGAGGCGCGCCTGCACATTGGCCGTGAGGCTGTAGGTGGCGTTGAGGCTGGGATAGTAGCCGCCGTATTGCTTGCTGAGGCTGGCGCCGAGCTTCTGGTAGACCAACGCGTCCTCGGCGATGCCGTTGGCGATGCCGGCAGGGTTGATTGCGCCGGTCGCCAGAATGGTGGTGCTGGTGTCAGTATAGATAGGAATGGGCCGGCGAGTGGCATCGAGGATCAGGTTGCCCGCGGCGTCGCGGCGGTATTTCGCGTTGTTGTCCTGCAGCACGGCGCGGCCCTTATCGGTGGTGCGCTCATAGCGGACGCCGGTCACGAGGCGGAGGCGGTTGTTGAAGAAGGAGAAGTCGCCCATGAGGAAGAGCGCGTCCTGCCGCTCAGTGATCTGGAGCGGCGAAGTGAGCGTCGTGCGGATGTCAGTGCGCAGGTTGGTCTGCGTGTTGAAATAGTTCGGATTGCTCTCGTAGAGCTGCCACGCGCGGCGGCCGCTGGGAAACTGCACCTGCTGCAGGCCGCGCGGCTCGGGAAACGAGAGCATCGCCTGATTCAGCAGGCTGAACGGCGTGCGCGTGAACGACTCATCTACGGCGAAGGCTGCGGTGGCGGTGCCTGGGGTGCCAGTGGCGCCGTCGGGCCCGACGTAGACGGGATTGAAGGACGCGTTGCGCGCCGCGCGGTAGGTCTCGGCGCTGGAGCCACCGGCCTTCAGGGAAAAATTTACGCTCTCGGTGAAAAATTTTCGCTTGGCGTCGAAGCGGGCGCTTTTCGAGGTGCTGTCGTTGTCGCGCGTGCCGGAGGCGCCGTTGAGGAAAAACGTGTAGCTGTTGAGATCGAAGGGATCGACGATCTGCCCGGCGGCGTTGCGGACGGTGACTTTGCCGGGGAGATATTTTGAGTAGCCGTCGAGATCGACGGTGGCGGCCTGGATGCGGCCGGCTGCGCCCTCGAACTGGCGATGAGAGTTGGCGCGGTAGGTCTGGTCGGAAAAATTGTAGCCGGCGGAGCCGGTGAAGTCCCAAAGCGAACCGGTGTGGCGCCAGTTCAGCCGGGCGACATTGTTGCGGACGCGGACGTAGCGGGCGGTGTTGGCGACCGTGGCGGCGCCGGCGCCGGCGCGGCCATGGGTGAAGTCCTCGCCCCACGAGAGCGGATTGGTGCCGGCGTTGATCGTGAAGTTGTGCTGCTCGTAGTCCTGCACGAGCCAGTTGCTGGACGTGGAAAACGAAAGGATATCGACCGGCGTGGCCTTCCAATCGACGCGCGTGCCGATCGCGTAGCGGTGCTCGTAGACCGGAAAGACGTTGTATTGGAGGCTGGTGAGATAGGGATTGTCGACCGTGGCGCGCAACGGATTCGGCGGCGGGACGGAGGTGGGCGTGGTGGCGGTGCTGAAATTGCGGTTGATGCGCCGGGCCGAGCCGAACTGATCGTTCTTCGTGGCGTTGATCGAGAAACCAAAAGTCTTGGAGACGGGCACGGTGTAGCTGAAATCGAAGTCGGGCTGATAGTGGTAGGTCTGCTTCTGGTCGTCACCATCACCACCGCCGGACTGGCGGCGGAGATTAATCTCGCGGGAGTTCTGGTTGATGTAGGTCTTGAAGCGGAACTCGGGGCGGCTCGCCTCGAATGCCGTGCGGCTGACCATGTTGATGCCGCCGGCGAGCGAGGCCGGCTGGTCGGGCGTGGGGACCTTGTAGATTTCGACGCGCTGCGCGTTGCTGAGGGAGAAGGCTTGGAGGAGCGTGTTGCGCGTCGGGTTGCCCGAGCCGGCGGCGTTCACGTCGTCGCCGTCGAGCGCGATGTTGGTGTAGGACGAGGGCAGGCCGCGGAGGCCGATTTGCACGGAGTTCATCTGGTCGGTCCCGACATCGACGCCGGGGAGAAACTTCACGAACTCGCCGAGGTTGTTTTGGATCACGTCGCCCAGGGCGTCGGTGGCGAGCACGGTTTTGATGCCGGCGGCGAAGCGCTGCTCGTTGATCGCGATGGTGGAGGCGTTGGTTTCGCGGGCCGAGGCGACGACAAACGCATCGAGCTTCACCGCGCCGCCGGTCGCAGGCGCGGCCTGCCCGAGCTGGGCGAGGGCAAAGTCGCGTTGGACCGTCGCGCCCGCGCCGACGTTGACCGTGACGGTCTGCGGCGCGAGGCCGGTGGAAAACACCGTGAGTGTGATGGCGCCCGGCGCGAGGCCGGTGAGCCGGTAGTCACCAAAGGCGTTGGTGAACGCCTCGCGGCTGGTGCCGGCGACGGTGACGCGCGCATTCTCAAGCGAGAGGTTCGCGGCCTGATTCTGCACGCGACCCGTGATCGTGCCGGTGGCGGCGGATTGCGCCACGGCCGGCGAAGCAAAGAGCGCCAAGCCGAACGTGAAGATAAATAGGGCAAGGGCCGCGCGCAGCGGCAGGCGTGTCGAGGTCATGCAGGGTGTGAGAGGAAACAAAGCGGAAACGCACCGCGCAATGCGTTTCGCCTGGCGCCGGAGGTAAGGCGGGTCTGTGACCGGCCCCACTGCCTAGAGCGGTTTCAATAGAGGCGTAGCCGAATCGCAGCGACCCAAACACCACTGATGGATTTCACCAACGGTGAAATCTTGGAAAAGAGGCTATGGCTAATCGCGCTCGCGCTTGGTTCAGGGCCCGCTAATCGCGGGCAACTCAGTCTGCGATTAGCAGACTCTAAGCCGGAACGTTGCATTTGAACTCAAGATCGCTCGCAAGTTTATCGGTTGGAGGTGGGCCGTGGGGGGGGCGCGGCCCCCGGGGGGCGGGCGCCCCCGCGGGGGGCCCCCCCGGGCGCCGCCCCCCC
>JANNEY010000121.1:0-27081 GCA_031379235.1 Opitutaceae bacterium
CCGACGGGCGCGCACGAGGCGCGCCCCTGCGAAATCCGGTCGAGACATTAGGATTTGCAAGAAACTGAGATGCGCCCCCCGCCCTACTTTCAAACGATGGTCGGCTCATCTTTGGTTTTTTAAAATAGACTCCGCGTTTCAACTCAGGTTCGTGGATTGAGAAGACACGAACGGACACGACACCCGGCCCGCCTCAATGTTTCGGCCGCTGGCGCCAGGCCTCGACAATCTGGCGGATCGTTTCCTCGAGCGACTGCGTGATGTCCCACGCCGGGTAGTGCGCCCGCATTTTTCGCAGATCGCTGTAGTAGCAGATGTGGTCGCCGGCGCGGTTTTGGTCCACGTAGGTGAAAACCTGCGCCCGCCCGGAAAACTTCTCCGTGATTTTGAAGGCCTCGAGGATCGACGTGCTGTTGGCCTTGCCCCCGCCAAGGTTGTAGACCTCGCCCGCCCGCGGCGCGGCGACGAAGGCCGCCATGAACCGGGCGACATCGAGCGAGTGGATGTTATCGCGCACCTGTTTTCCTTTGTAGCCGAAAACCGTGTAGCTCCGGCCCTCGAGGTTGCATTTCACGAGGTAGCTGAGGAAGCCGTGGAGCTCGACGCCGGTGTGGTTGGGGCCAGTCAGGCAGCCGCCGCGCAGCGCACACGTGGGTAGGCCGAAGTAACGGCCGTATTCCTGCACCATCACGTCGGCCGCGACCTTGCTCGCGCCGAACAGCGAATGCTTCGACTGATCGATGGTGAACGTCTCGGCGATGCCGTGCGCATAGGTGTCGTCGGCGTAATCCCAGCGCGTGGGCAGTTCCTGCAACGCGATCCGGTTTGGGGCGTCGCCGTAAACCTTGTTCGTGCTCATATGCACAAAGGGTGACTCCGGCGCGGCCTGGCGCGCGGCCTCGAGGAGGTTGAGCGTGCCGACGGCGTTGGTGTCGAAATCGTCGAACGGAATTGCCGCCGCGCGATCATGACTCGGCTGCGCGGCCGTGTGCACAATCACGCTCGGTTTTAGCTTTGCCACCAGCGCGAGCACGCCGGCGCGATCGCGGATGTCGAGCTCGTGGTGGACGAAGCCCTTCAGCTCGGTCACAAGCCGCGACTGGTTCCAGCGCGTGTCGCCCTGCGGCCCGAAGAAGACGGCGCGCTGGTTGTTGTCGACGCCGTGCACGGTGTAACCGAGTTCCCGCGCAAAATACGCGCAGACTTCGGAACCGATGAGACCGGACGAACCGGTGACGAGGAGCGTTTTCGCCATGGCAGAAAAAGAAAGAGGCGCAGTGTGGAAGCCTGCGGGCGTGTGGCTACCTTTTTCCCAGTGGCCGGCCGGGATATTCGATCCACCAGCCCTCTGGGAGCGTGTAGATGTTGGCCGGCACACCACGGCGGATCGGGTCGCAGTGGGCGGCCCATTTGTAATCAGGCGGCGCGGGCAAAACGAAATGGGGCCCATGCATGGCCACGGCGAGCAGGCAGGCGCTGCGGGCGACCCACCTGACGGTGCGGGTGGTAGCGCGGCACTCCCAAATCAATAGCCACGCGAGCAGCACGCGAGGAATGTAGAAATAGCGGTCGCCGTTGACCATGTCGTCGCGCTCCCAGGTGTCGGCGCGCACCCGATAAAGACTCGCGAGGGTGATGAGGCCGAACACCGTCGCGATGAGGGCGCGGGTGGGGCGGTGGGAATCCGCGCGGAACGCCCGCCACAGGAGCGGCGCGATGATGATCACGCCCAAGGCAGCATGCAAGGCCTGCGGCCACGCGCGCACTGCGCCCGGGCCGCAGAGCGGCCACGTGACGAGCCGGCTGCCGAGAATCGAAAAGAACATCAGCGGGCGAAAGGCGGCTGTGTTGCCCTCCAAGCTAAGGCCGGCCCGCGCCAGGAAGTAACCCTGCATCGCCGCACACGCTCCGATGGCGCCGAGCGCCAGCCATGCATCGAGTTGACGATCACGCCACGCGCGCCATGCGAACACCGGCAGCAGCACGATGGCGAAAGGGCCGTTCAGCCCCACGACCACGAGCAGAGCGAGATCGCCGAGGCGTTGCGGCCACGTCTCCGCGCGCGCGGTGAAAAGCTGGAGCACGAGGAAGAACGCTGTGACCCATTGCAGGTTCGTCACATTGATCAGCACTTCACCGGTGCCGACGACCAGCACGAAGGCGAGCATGAGCCACGCTTTACCGGGCAGCTCGACGCGACGCGACGCGAGCCGCGCGAAGAGCCCGACGTTGAGGGCGAACGCGAGGCTGTTGTAGATCGCCGGCCACCAAGCGACATCGGCGGTGTGACTCGCGATCCAAGCGATGAGCCGTGGAAGCAGGTGTAGGTAGCCGTTGTAGGGCTGCCACCATGCGCGCAGGCCCATGTCGTGGTCTTGCTGAAGAAAAATGCTGCCATCCTCCGCCCAGAATTGCGGCGTGTGCAGTGCCCAGGGTTTGCGCAGCGCCAGCAACATCGCGCAGACAAGCACGAGCCAAGCGAGAGTGCGCGGCGCGAGCAGCCAGGCGGTGCGCGGCGAGTCGGCAGCAGAGGAAGGCGTGCTCATGCGCCTGCGGACGGTTCGGCCGAAGTATTGCCGTCCGAGGTGGAGCGCGTTGCCCTCAACGCGCTTTGAGAAGTCACGCCATAGCTCAAGCGCGTTGAGGGCAACACGCTCCACCTTCCGATCCGATCGGCCGTGGTTTTGGCAGACACAGCGGGAACATCCATGTGGGGCGGATTCTGACTACGTGCGGTTCGTGGTCGGCGGCACGGCCAGTTCGCCGGCGGGATACATCGAGGGCGTGATGTCGCCAACGGTCACCGGCCAGCTCAGCTTCGTGTCGTGCGTCTTCCGGACGATCGCGGCGGCTCCGAGCCACGCGAGGCTGTTCGGCATCCCAACGGTCACGGACGAAGTGCGGCACGCGTGGACGCGGGCCGGCTCGCCGACCACGGCTTCCAGCACCTCGAAGCCGGTGGCGGGATTGAACAGCGTCTGCCAGCTGTGCTGCGAAAACCGCCAGAAATCCCACGGCTCCTCGTGGGGCGGCCAGGTCTGGTGGGTCGAGGTGTAGACGATGCCGCCCGGCGCCAGAATGCGGTTTAATTCCAGGGCGACCTTCCACGGCATCGCGAGGTGTTCGAAGACGGAGGTGGAGAACACCGCGACAAATTTCTTGGCGGGAAACAGCGTGCTCAGCTCGTGCGCATCGCCCACGAGATCGACGTTGGGGCCAGGCAGAATATCGAGGCCCACGTATTCCAAGCGCGCGGGAATGCGATGGCGCCGGGTGATCGCGGAGCGGGCGCGTGAGCCGAGCTCGAGCACGGCGCCGGACTCGAACTGCGCGACGCGCGTCAGAAAGTTTTCCCAGCTTTGAAAATACGGATCACCGTGCGCGCAGTTGGTCAGCGCGTCTTCGCCCATCACGTGGCTGCCGTCGGCGAGCCACATCCGCAGCGCGAACGGCTGGCCCAGCAACTCTGGGCTCGGCGTGAGCCACTCATCGAAGCGGGCGTTCGCAGCCGTCGGCCCGAGTGATTGCGCGACATCCGCGCTGGCGGTGCCGAAACTGACGAGTGGATGGACGGATTTCCCATCGAGAATGGCCTCGACGCGCACAATCGCACTCTCGCGTTGATGGCACCAGCCGCGGAGGTGGAGCCGGTCGAAATAAACGGCGCATTCGTCGATTTTCCAGTGGAGGGCAGGAGCCATGGGCGTCGCTCAGTTAACCCTCCGCGTCACGGCCAAGTCAATTGGACCGTGGCCGCGGTGGTGGCTCAGTTTGATTTGTCATTGCGAGCCCGGTTCGGCGGGCGCGGCAATCCATCTGAAATTTCAGCTGGATTGCTTCGTCGCTGCGCTCCTCGCAATGACAACGATCAATCAAACTGAGCCACTACCGTGGCCGGCCGCGATACTCCAGGGTCCAGTCTTCGGGCAGCGTCGGGATGTGGGCGGGCACGCCGCGGCGGATCGGTTCGCAGTGTTTGGCCCAGTGGTAGTCTTTCGGCGCGGGCACGGTGAAGTGCAACGCCTGCACGACCACGACCACGCCGCCAACGCCGCGCGCCATCCAAGCGACGAAGCGGGGTCTCGCATCGATCTCCCAAATGACCAGCCACAGCAACAACACGCGGGGGAGGTAGAAATAGCGGTCGCTGAAGCTCGGGCTGGCGAACCCCCAAATATCCGGCCGGCTCCGATAAACCGCCGCGATCAACATCAGCACAAAGGCCGCGACGATCGGCGCGCGGAGCGGCCGCCGCGGATGGGCCCGGAGCGCCCAACCCAGCAGTGCGAGCAACGCGACCGTGCCAATCACCCCCATCACCGCGGGCGGTAGGTGGATGGCGGCGTAGTCGCCGGCGAGGGGCCAGATGATAAGCCGCTGGCCGATGACCGCGAAAAACGCCGACACATCGAAGGCCGGGTAAACGAACTTCGGTCCCGTCGTGAGGACGAGACACGTCTGCGCGATGGCGCAGAAAGTGGCGACGAGCAGGACCGCGAGTGCGTCGCGGTTTCGTTCCCGCCACCACCGCCACGCGAGCAGCGGCCCCAGCGCGACCACGAACGGGCCGGTCAGACCGACAAGAAAAACGATCGTGAGATCGCCGGCGCGTTGCGCGAGCGTGACCGGCGGCGTGATCAGAGCCTGCAAGATGAGCAGCACCGCGGTCAGCCACTGGAGATTCGTGATGTTGCTGAAAATCTCGCCGGTCTGACAGGCGAGGAGCAGAGCCAGCGCGAGCGCGGGTTTGTGCGGCAGCGCCAGCCGCGGAGAGAAAATCCGTGCCATGACCGCGAGGCCGAGCAGAAAGGCCGCACCGTTGTAGGCGAGCGGCCACCACGCCGGATCGAGCAGGTGCGAGGCGGTCCACGCGATCAGCCGCGGCAGGGTGTGGAGGTAGCCCATGTAAGGTTCGGCAAACGCGCGCAGGCCGAGAAAATCATTTTGCCCGAGGAAAATCGTGCCGTCCTCGGCGTAGAGTTGCGGCGTATGCAGCGCGTGGGGTTTGCGCAAGAAGAGCAGCAGTGCGAAGGCGGCGAGCAACCACCACGCGAGCCGGCCGCTGCGCCACCATCCGGGAAAATGGGTGGACATTGGCTCGGCGGAATTAGCCCGGTGGCGGGGCCGCGACGGTGGCCGCAAGACCGCCGGCCAAAGCGCGGTTGCGCCCAGGGCCAGCACGGCGACCGCGGCACAGGCCGTCACGATCATCGCCGGGACGTGAGCGGGAATGGTTGCGACGACCGAACTCGGCGTCAGCCACGTGCACGAAAACAATAGCGTGGTGTAAACGGCGACGCCGGCGAAAACCCAGCGGCTGGCGAGCAGTCCCCACGCGCAGAGCAGGCCGAGCGCACCGAGCTGGGTGACGAGCGAGCCCTGATGCACGAAGACCGAATTCGGGAAGAACATCAGGCCGATCCAGCCGAGCAGAGTGAGCGCGAGCCACGCGCACGCCAAACCATGGGCGGTGCCGCGCCCGCGCCAAACGTCCCGACGGCGCCACGATTGCGCCACGAGCCAGGCCAGCGCACCGAGCGCGAGCGCCCAGCCGCCGACCGCGCGCAGCGGGTAGGCCCATTCCTGGATGCGGCGTTCGCTGGCTCCCGTCGGCGCAGGTGAGAGGGCGTTCTTCCAATCACCGCGCAACAACATCGCGAAATTCTGCTGGCGCGTTTCCCACGCCTTGGCCCAGCCGAGCTCGTGATAACTGTCGCGCAGGGCCTCGGACACGCTGCGGGTGTCAGGTGGAATCACGCCGCCAATGTGCCACTTCACGAGCCGGTTTCCCGGCGGCTCGTAGAGCCGCTGGTAGGCCAGCCATGGCGCCATCAGCACCGCGAAAGCCACTCCGGCGCAGAGCCAGCCGGTCCACCGCGCGCGCAGTTGCACGAGCGCGAGCGGCGCGAGGGCGAGCAACGAGAACATCACGCCGCCATGCGCCAGCGCGCCGAATCCGGCGAGAGCCCCGCCGATCGCGAAGCGGCGGCGGCGTTCTGCGAGATCGGGTGTGTTCGCCGCCTTGCCGAAGAAGGTGCAGAATGCGAGGAGCACAAACGCCGCGCCGCCGAGTTTGGGCCACGTGAAGATCGTGTTGAAAAGCAGGAATCCGGTGAACCCGGCCAGCGCGGTGCCGGCGTGCGCTTCGTGTTCCGTGAGACCGAGCCAGCGCAGGAAACACCACAGCGCGGGAATCCACAGCAGCTGAAACCACACGCCGGCGGTGGCGCACGCGATGTCGATATCGACCCCGGCAGCGCGCAGCGCAGGCATCGCGAGGAGCGCGAGGCCGGTTTGGAGCGGCGGTCGGTCGCTGCTCAACCAATCGCCGCCGGGGCCCTTGGGGGACATGCCAATGTAGAGCCGTTCGGCAAAGATGCGGGGAATCTCGTTGTCGCCGGGCATGCGCGGGATGAAGCGCTGGGTGGCGGTATCGGTGAATTTCGCGCTGGGGAAAGTGAGCAACGCGGCAATGTAGCACGCGCCGAGCGCCGCCGTGAGGGCGAGCAGCCGGCCATGCACGGCGGGACGTGACGCACGCGGGCGCAGCCAGGTCCACCCGAGCGTGCCGAGGACGGCCAGCATCACCGCCCAGCTAAAAATCTTCCCGGCCGCCGGGTGCGCAAAATAAATCCAGAACGCCGCGTAGCCGAGGGCCGCGACCGTGAGCGCGCCGAGCAGCAGCGCGCCGGTGGCGGTGGAGCCCGTTCCAGTGAGCCGGCGCCGCCAGACTTGCGCGGCCACCCCCGCGCCGGAGAGCACGAGACATTGCGCGGCAAACGCGAGCAAGGTCTCGGTCAGCGACAGCGCAGGCATGGGATGGCGTGACAGGTGGGGCTGCTCAACCGAAACAATTCAGGAGAAACCACGGATGAACACGGATAGACCCGGATTCAGAAATGGAATCGAGACACGGACACTGGCTTAGAACGCACGGATCGTTGTCGACCCGAAATCGCTGCGCGCGTTCTCCGGTGGGTTCGGGAAATCCGTGTTTATCCGTGTCCATCCGTGGTTCAAATTGCCTGCGGCACGGTCAGAGTCGCATCGAGCGAAACTTAATTAGCGCCCAAATCCATGTAATCGGATCGCGGAACATGGAGATTTTCTTCCCCTCCTTGAACGACCGCGATTTGTAGTTAATCGGAATTTCAATCGGGCGGTGACCCTTGCGGATGAGTTTGATCAGGAGCTCCCAATCGAAATCGAAGCGGTTACACTCAAAGGTCAGGCCTTCGAGGGCGTCGCGACGGAAGACCTTATACATCGTGAACGGATCGTGCAGCCAGATGCCGAGCGTCACATTGATCATGAGCGTGAAGCCCCAGTGCGCGAGGTTGAGCACAACGGCTTGCACCGGTTGGTCGGAGAATTTTCGGATCGCCCAGCCGCCGGCGCTGTGGCGGGAGCCGAGCACAAACGACTGCCGGCCGGTCTCAAGCGGTCCGAGCAGAATCTCATAGTCGTTGAGATCATATTCGAGATCGGCGTCCTGAATGAGGATGACATCGCCCGTGGCCTGCGCGAAACCGGCGCGGACGGCGTGGCCCTTGCCGCGCGGTTTGTCCTCCAGGATTAGTTTCACCCGCGGGTGCGAGCTGTAGGTCCGCACGATGTCGCGCGTGCCGTCGGTCGAGTTGCTCTCGACGAAAATGATCTCGAGGGTCCAGCCCGCGACTTCCTTGGCGACGATCGCGTCGAGCGCGGTGCGCACCGTCGCCGCCTCGTTGTAGATCGGGACCACCACGGAGAGGACGCCGTTGCGGATGGGAGGGAAGGGCAGGGAGGGCATGAACTGAAACGAGCGGTCAGACTTTCAGTGGCGGCTTCACGGCGCAAGGCATCGCCGAGACGCCGTAGCGGGCGTCGATGACCCGGACGACAGGCGGAAACCAAAGCGCGAGACGGGCGAGCGCGCGGAGGGCGGGGCGATGGCGCAGGGTTTTCAACACCTTGAATTTCACCGCGCCAGCGTAGCGCACGGCGCAAGGGGTCAGACCGACGCGCGCGTAGAGCCGGCCCAGGGCGCGCGGATTGAAAAGACTCACATGAATCTCGGGCGCGCAGTAACGGTAGCGAATGCCCTCGCGGCGGGCCACGCGCGATTCGAGATTTCCCGTCGTGAGGAGCAGCAATCCGCCGGGTTTCAGCAGGCGTGCGACGAGTTGAAGCGGCTCCAGTGGCGAGGGCAGATGCTCGATCACCTCGATGAGACTGATGACATCGTAGCAGGCGTCCGGTTCGCGCGCGAGGTCCGCGAGATCGAGGATGCGGAATCCGTCGCGGTCGCGCAGTTGGTCGGCGTAGGAGCCGACGTCGTGGCCGGTGAGCTCCAATGGCCGGCCCTCGAGGGTGCTGCGCTCGCGCAGAAATTTGAGAAAACCGCCGGCCCCGCAGCCGAAGTCGAGCCACCGCAGCGGGGCGGCGGTGGCTGAGTAGCGAGTAGCGGGTAGCGAGTAGTGAGGAGACGAACCAGAATCGGAGGCGGAAGCAGGAGCCGAAGTCGGATACTCGCTACGCTCTACTCGCTGCCCGCTACTGCGGATGAAGTCCGCCGCGATTCTCGCGAGGTCTTCGAATTCCAGCCCGCGATCCGTGCGGCGCCAGTCGCGGTATTCCGTCTCGTAGTCGACGTAGGGATCAGGGCCGGCGCCGCGATAGTAGGCGTCGTCGTAGATCGCGAAACCGGAAAACGGCTCGACGGTCATGAACCCGCAGTCGCCGCAGGCGTGAAATTCAAACTCGCGCGGGATGAACCCGCCCGGTTTGCGGCCGCGCAACTCGACTTCGGCCGAGCCGCAGCAGCGGCATTCTCTTAGTGTTGTCATTGCGAGGAGCGGAGCGACGAAGCAATCCATCTGGAGAAAAGCATGGATTGCCGCGCCCGGCCGAACCGGGCTCGCAATGACAAACTAAGAAAGAGGCGTGCGCTCATGCGGCGCGCGCGGGGCGCAGCGCGATCCAAAGGGAGAGCACCCCCAGCGCGAGCGCGATACCGCTCAACGCGAGATTCCGCGGGAAGTTTTTCGGCAGGTAACGAAACGTCACGGCATAGTCACCGGCGCCGTCGACCACGACGCCCTTGAACGCGTGGTTTAAGCGGATGATTTGGGCTTTGCGGCCGTTGATCTCAGCGCGGAAATCGCCGGCCCAAAAGGTTTCCGTCAACACGATCACGCCGGGGCCGTTGGCGTGGACTTTGAAGGCGGTGGAGTTTTCCGTGAGCACGTAGCCGCTGGCGGCGATGGCGCTCCGCGTCGCAAGCTCGGAGGAGAGCTGGGCGGTAACGGCGGCCGTGGCCCGGTCGCTGCGCTGGGCGGCGGCGAGGGGTTGGCCCGCGGCACGGCGGAATTTTTCGATCAATTCGGCGGGTTGATCGTAGAGGGCGACGCGGTCGGTGAAGAAGGCGCGCGGCCACGCCGTGGGGCTTTGCCACACATCAAGGTCCGCGCCCTGCGTGAACGTGAGCGACGCCGCGAGCGCCGGATGCTTGCTCAGAAGATCAAAGTAGAAACGGACGTTGAGCGCGTCGAGAAACGGCCGCGCGGCCGCGATGCCCGGGGCCTCGACGTAGAGCCGCCAGTCCCACAGGCGTTCGAGGCCGGAGGCGCCGACGAGTTCGCGCAGCCACGGGTTCACGAGGGCGTCGGGGCCGTGGATCGTTTCGAGGCCGTAGGTCCCGGTCCAGCCCGGGAAAAAATTGCCGTTGAAACCGAAGCCCCGCCCCGGCTCACGCGCGTGCTCCGTGCGGGCGAACTCCATCGCGCCGGAGCGGGCGTGAAAATCCACGCGCTCCGCGAGGTGGCCGGTGAAGGCATCAAAGCCCACGGCGCGGCCGTGCAGCGCGTGCCGCCAGAGCAGGATCGTCACGCAAAGCGTGATGAGCAGCGCGCCGCCCACGCCGAGTGAGCGGCGGACCAGCGCGCGCCGCACGAGCAGCGCGAGCGCCACGATGGCGAGCAATGCGGCGACGAGATAGCCCCAGATGAACGGACTGATCGCGAGCACCTGCCCCGGCTGATGCACCGTGAACACCGGCCCGAAGATCGGGCGGTGGGCGGCCTGGCGAAACGCAATCCAACCAAACACGAGCGCGAAGAGCAGCAGCCCCGCGATCGCGAGATCGCCGCGGCCCTCGGCGGTGCCGAGCCGCCGGGCCGCGGCGGCGAAGCCGACCCCGGCCAGCACCGCGGCCAGCACGATGAGCGCGCAGGAAAACGTGTTGTCGAGGTGCGCGATGTTGCCGAGAAACGGCAGGGTCACGATCCACTGCGGTGGCACGAGGCCGAAGGCGAGGGAGAGCGGCAGCAGGGCGCTCGCCGCGAGCGCGATGACCGCGCGCTGCGCAAAGTGCGTGCGCAGTGTCGCAAGAAAATACAGCACGCCGAGCAGGAGCAGGAGATTGAGCGACGGACTGAAGACGCGGTTCTGCGCCATCAGTGGCCGGTAGAATATTTCGTCGAAAAACCCGAGCAGCAGCGTTGGCTGAATCTGGTAGGCGCTCACGGCATTGTAGCCGGTGTAGGCGTTTTTGAGCGTCTGGAGAAACGTCGCCCAGATCGGGGCGGTGAGCAGCAGGAAGAGGGTGGCGGTCCAGCCGACGGCGATGAGTTTGCGCCGCCGTTCGCGCCAAGGTGCAGACGAGGCGAGCAGCACGCACGCGCCGGAGAAATTCACGCACCCGAGCAGCATGTAGGCTTCCTTCACGGTGCCGCTGTTCATCAGCGCGAGATTGGCGACCGCGAGGCCCGCGCACCCGAGCGCGACCGCGCGGCGCGTTTCCGCCTGGGCGATCCGCACGAGGAAAAAAAGCGGCCACGGCGCGTAGCACAGGCTGAAAAATGCCGGATGGTTGATCCGGTAGAGGAAGAAACCGATGAACGGCGCGGCGAGGGCGACGATGACGGCCGCCGGCCCGTGCCGGGTCAGGGCCAGCACGATCAACCCGAGGCCCGTGGCGAACAGCCATTTCGCGACGAGGTATTTCAGATCCCAAGCCCAGGCTGCACCGTTGGCGGCGACGACGAGCAAGTGCAGGGGATCGCCAAACATCGACTGGCCTTGCGCGAGCAGCGGCACGCCGGCGGCGTTGTAACGGTTCCACAGCGGCAATTCGCCGTGGACGAGCGCGCGGTGCTGCATCATTGAAAACGGCACGTGTTGCCACATCACCGCGCCCACATCGGACAGCTTTACGTCGGCGACTTCGCCGGACTTGTAGCCGGGTAGGGTCGGGTAGTAGTCGTAGAGCAAAATCGTGCCGAGGTTCGGCGAGACGTAGCTTTGCCCGAGAAACACCACCGGATAGGCGCTCGCGACTACCGCGACGGCCGCGAGCAAGGCCACGGCGCGCCCCGGCTGCGCGGCCAGACGCTGGGTGAGGGCCGCGCACGCGCCGCGGAAACGCGGCGCGCGATCCAATAAGAACAGGCTGATCGCGAGCCCGGCAAAAATCAGTGCGACGGTGCCAAGCGCGCCCGGCAGGTAGTCGGTCCACGCGGCGCTGACCTCGAGGGGCTGCGGAAAAACGAAACCCAACTGCGGATCATTACTCGTGGAGGCGATGGTGATTTCGAGTGCGTTCTCCCTCAGCCGCAGGGTTTCGACCTGCTGGGTGGCGGTGAATTTCTCGAGCGGAAAGTCAGCGATGACCCGGCCGGACTTGGTGACGAGGCGCAGCGCGTGGAGCATGACCGTGCCCCCGTGATCGAGCGGATCAAAGCGCAGGGCCCGGTAGCGTCCGGGCGCGAAAGGCAGCCGGTGCGTGACGGGCACGCCGCTCGCGGTGAGGGTGGTGCGCGCCGAAAGCTCCTCGCTCCAGCCACCGCCGGCATCGAGGAAAATTTGCAGGTTGCCCGCGGTGTTCGTGCTGACCCTGGCTTCCAGCATGAACAAGTCCTGCTGGTTTTTCGCCAGCGGGAGGAATGGCAATGCCACCACCGCGCTGACCAGCGCGGCGGCGAGCAGGGCCGGGAGCGAGAAGAACCTCATTCGAAGGGGCGGAGTCTCGGCGAAACGACGGAGGGGCGACAAGGAATTATCCCGCGGCGGCCGGCACCGTGCGGCGTCACGGCGTGTTTCCTTTCACGGCGGCGTGCAAGAAACTGATTGGCGCCCGCGCCCGTCACGTGACGGGCGAATCACGAGCGGTTGCCCGTCGATCGGCCCGCCCACCACGCGGTGAACAGACCGAGGAGGGTGGTGCCGAGTGAAACCCAGAAGAGCAGGAGCCCGTTCTTCGCCGCCTGCCATGCCCAGTAGGAACCGGCGCCCATTTCGACGGGCGGGGAAAAAGCGAGCCAGGGCGTGGCGGTGGTATCGGCTGCGACGACGACGAACGGAGTGCGCGGCGCCCGCACATAGGCGGCGCGCCAATGGTCACCCGGGGGTTTGGTCGGCTCGACCGTGGCGAGGACCGCGCCGGTTTGGGCGTCGAGGAGCGAGAGGCTCGCGCCCGAGCCGGGCTGCGCCACATCGCCGGCGATTTCAAATTTCAACCAAGCGAAATTCCCCGGGGTGATCGGGCGGCTTTTCCAAGTGCCGGTCGCGCCAGGCCCGGCGGCGAAGGTGCCCCATGTCTTCATGCTGTCGAGCGGAGCCGTCGCGGGCGAAAGTCCGGCGCGCGGCGGCGTGCGGGGATCGGACGGGCGGGCGTCGTTTTCCTGAAATGCCGGCGCGGCGGCCGTGGGCGCGATCTCGCGCGGGGCGCGAATGGGCAAGGGCATGAGCGCACGTAGGCTCGGGTGGGCGAGGCGCTCGACCAAACCCTCGGCGCTCGGGAAGGGAATATCTGGATTCGCGAGATGCTTGGGATCGTTGGTCGCGAGGTAGCGGCGCATGTTCGCCTCGGCCTTCACGTAATATTTTTTCGCGTCGGGCAGCTCGTGGCGGAGATTGCGATCGAGGACGTCCCGCAGTCCGAAGACCAAGGTGCCCAGCCAGAGCAACGCGATGAGGATGTGCTGATAGCGCAGAAACTTGATGGAGCGTTTCACCGAGAGCAGCCAGGCGAGCGCGAGGCCGTTGACCATCGTGCCGAAAGCGAGGGTGTCCATGTAGCGCGACGCGGGGTATTCCGCGCCCGCGCCGCGGGCGTAGGCGGTGGCGGCAATTTGCAACAACACCCAGCCGCCGAGCGCGGTGATCGTGAGGACATCACGCTGGTCGGCGGGGGCCCAAGCCGGGCGGGTCTCGGAGATGAGCGGTTCGCGTCGAAACCCCGGAGTTTTTCCGCTCAGGGCTCGCCACGCGACGAGCGCCCAAGGCATCCAGAGAATCACGCCCGCCCAATCTTGATCGCGCAGCGGCCACTCGAGACTGCGCAGAATTGAAAATACGAAATCATGCGCGGTCTTCACCTTCATGTGCTCGTGGTAGTAGACCTCGGTTCGCGTCATGACTCCGACGGCGATGGCCGCGCCGCAAACGAGGACGGCCGGCCAGACCTGCCGCAGCTTGGTGTGCCCGCAGGTCCATTGCCAGCCGAGCACCAGCAAGACGACCACAGCGGCGAAGAGCCCTGAACCCATCGAGCCGAGGGCGAGTCCGGCGCACATCGCACCCAACCACCAAGCCGCGCTCCACAGCCGGACAAACGGTAGCGTGATGATCGCCGCGAACGAAAGGCCGAGCAGCCAGTATTGCTGCGAATGAAACCCGCCGAGGATGTTTTGCCACGCTAGGGGCAGCCCGAAGAGCGCGACGGCGAGCGCGAAGAGCGCCGCCTGCCAGATCGGTGCGACCCAGCGGCGGCTGAAAACCCAGAATCCCACGGCGAGCGCGGCGTGCAGCAGCGCGTTGGTCACCGCTTCCAGGCGCGAATCCCACTGGCCGTTGAGCAGCACGAGCCCGAGATTTTGCAGCTTGGTGAGGACGACGCGGTGCTCGTTGTGCGGTGTGAAGAGGTGCTCGGTGAACTTGTCGTTTTCAAACCACGGGATGAAAAGATGCACCGCTTCCGCGTCCCACTGATCCCAGTCCGGCATCGCCGAACCAAAACGATCCACGGTCGCCCACTTCGCACCGACGATCAGGCAGAAGAGGCAGGCGGCGAAGACGGAAGGTAGAACGTGGGAACGGAGAAATTTTTGAAGCACGGCAGGCGGGTGACAGATGGCTGAGATTTGAACCCGCATCCTTGCGCAAATGGGGCCGTGGTGTAACCGCAAATTTTCGATATCCGCGGCCGTTCAGGCGGCGGCCTTGGGGAAGGCCTTCGCGCTGGGAAGCAAAGTGGCGCGGACATCACCGGACGCACGGCGGCGCAGCGCCCAGCCCGCCAGACGCGCGGAAAAATCCATTCGCACCCGCAGCACGACGAGGAATCCGCTGGGATAGATCGCGGGAAAAAACTCCGAGGCTGCGACCAGTTCGAGTGCCCCGGTGCGGGCAGGGTGGGCGTTCATGAGGCGCAGGAGCGCGGTGAAACTGGAAAGCTCGAAGGTGTGGAAATGGATATTGATGTCTTCGCCTGCGGCGACGGCGGCAGTGTAGGCGATGCGAAGCTGTTCGCGCGTGGCCACCCGTTCGGCCGGCGTGGCGTGCGGCGCCCAGCATTCCCAGTCCACCCCGTCGAGGTAGTCGGCGATGTGCGTGCCGTCGGAGTCGGTCGTGCCGCGCGCAAAATCCTCCATCATGTGCTCCGGTGCCGTGAGCGCGCGCGGCCGGTCGAAGGTGTGCCGCCGGTCGGGCACGACGAGGTAGATGAAACCGCCGTGGCGCGTGACGCGCGTCCATTCCCAGAGGGCGCGCACGGGATTGGCGAGGTGCTCGAAGACATTGCAGTTGGCGACATAGTCGAGCGCATGATCGCGGATCGGCAGCGCAAGGGCGTCGGCCAAATAATCGGCATGGACCTGCTCGTAGTCATAAGACGGAAACCGGTCGAAGTAGAGCGGCCGGATGCCGGGAATCGGGTGGTTGAACGCGCCGATCTCGATTCCGAAGTCGTGCCGCCCGTCCGGCGAGCGCGAGAGCCAATGCGCCGTGTGCGCCTCATGGGTGGGCGCGTCGTCGCGCCGCGCGGAAGATTTTCCGCGCAGACCGAGATCGGTGACTGCGATGCCGGCGGTGAGCAGGTCGTTGTGCGATCCATCGCGCTGGCGGGCGCGGAGCCGCAGCGAAAACGTGGAGCCCGGTGCGGCCGTCGCGTGATGGGCGAAAAACTCAAACCCGGCACGGGCCTCGGCCCGGAGCGAGAGCGCCGCGACAACGTCGGCGCGCACGATGAGTGTGGTGGTTTCGCCGAGGAGCACGTCACCGCACCACGCCTCAATCGCCGCGATGTCCGGTTGCGTCTCGCCGAGCCAGACCCAGCCGCGCATGAGGAAACGATAGGCATCGATGGGCGTGTCGGTCGCGGGGGTATCGAGCACAGCGGGCATGGGAGATTTTGATCCGGACGGCGCGCCCGGCGGCCTAGGCACGCTGGAAGGCGACGGTGGCGCTCACGCGCGGTTGGCTGAGTTCGCCGGCCGGATAGGAATCACGGGCGGCGGTCTCAACCGGGACGGGCCAGGTGAGCGCGGTGTCGGATATTTTTCTCACGATCGAGGCGGAGCCGAGATAGGCCGCGCGGCTGCCCGGGATATCGCGCGTGACCGGATTGGTCCGGCAGGCGTGGACTCGCGCGGGCTCGCCGCAGATCGCCTCGACGATCTCGAAGCCCGTGGCGGCGTTGAAGAGCGTCTGCCACGAGTGCTGCGAGAAGCGCCAGAAATCCCACGGCTCCTCGTGCACCGGCCACGTCTGGTGCGTCGCGGTGTAAACGAGCCCGCCCGGCTCCAGCACGCGGTTGAGCTCCAGCGCGACCTTCCAGGGCATCGCGAGGTGTTCGAAGACGGAAAACGAAAACGCCGCGACGAAGCGCCGCGAACCGAAAATCTCCGCGAGCCGGTGCGCGTCGCCGACGACGTCGACATTTGGCCCGGCGAGGATGTCGAGCCCGACGTAGTCGAGGTGCGGCGGCAGATGCTGGCGGTTCGTCAGCGCGGACCGCGCCCTCGACCCGATCTCCAGCACGGTGCCGCGCGGAATGGCGGGCAGCAGGGCGAGGAAATGGCCGAAGCTCGCGAAATACGGATCCCCGGCGGTGGCGTTGGTGAGTGCCGATTCGCTCGTCGTGCTCGTGCCGTCGGCGAACGTGAAGCGCAGTGCGAAGTCAAAACCGAGCGCCTCGTTGGGCACCGTCAGCCAGTCGTCGAAACGCGCGTGCGTGGCCGCCGGGTCGACGGCGGCGGCGACATCCGGGCTCGGCTGGCCGTAGCTGCGCAGCGGCACGATGGTCGCCGGCTCGGGAAACACCGCCTCGATCTGCACGACGCGCGGGGTCGCCTGAAAACACCAGCCGCAGAGATGCAGCCGCTCGTGATAGGCGGCGCATTCATCGATTTTCCAGTGGAGCGGCATGGTGGCGGGAGAAAACTAATCGCCGGTGGCGATGGCGAGCAGGTTGTAGTGGAGCGGCGTGCCCTCGATCGTGGGCAGCGGATAGGGCGTGTAGAAACGCAGCTCCACGCGCGGATAAAATTCCCGCAGCAGGTTGCCGAGGCTCCAGCGGGTGAAGAAATTCACGTGGGTCGACTCCAGCATATGCCACGGCGTCGCCAAGTGGTCCCAGAGGTAGCCGAGGAGTTCGCAGTTGGGCACAGAGACGATGAGTTGTTTCGGTGCGACGCGGCGGACCTCGCGGAGGAAGGCGCGGGGCTCGTCGATATGCTCAAGCACTTCGAGGCAAAGTGCGGCGTCAAACGCGCCGTCGGCAAAGGGCAGCGTGTTCCCATCGACGTGCCGGTGGGGGAGCCCGAGCCGCGAGAGTTCGGCGCAGTCGGTGGCGTCGATTTCGGCCCCCATCCAACCGTAGCCCTCGGCGAAAAGGCTGCGACCGTAGGAGCCGAGGCCACAGCCGACGTCGATGACACGGCGCGGCGGCGGGCCGAGATAACGGCGGAGCAGCGCGGCGAGTTCGCCACTGCCCTCGGCCAGGGAGGGACCCGTGGCGAAGAGGTTGTCGTGTCGTTGCACCGCGGTCGTCCGCTGATCGAGGAGAATGCCAAAGTGGTTTGTGCGGTAGTCGCGTGCGATTGTCGGGACCGCAGCGGTGGCAAACGGCGCGGTGCGGGAACCGTCGCGGAGCCTGGCCTGGAGATGAAGATGGATGGGGGCGCCGACGGATGCGGTCGGATGATGTGCAAAAATTTCGAATCCCGTGGCGGCGTTGGCGGCGAGGCCGAGGGCAGCATTCACATCGGGCCGCGCGTAGAGCGCCGCCGTCTCGCCAATCAAAATTTCGCCGGCCCAAGCCTCGATCACCGCGATTCGCGGCTGCGCGTCGCCGAGCCAGGCCCAGCCGCGGAGCTGAAAGCAAAGCGGATCGACGGAGACGTCGGGCGAGGGATTGTCGAGGTGGGCGCGCATGGGAAGCGAGGAAAGGACAGTCTCAGCCCGCTGGTGCTGGGCAAGCCGCCAACCCGGGGCGGTCCACGGGCGTTGCGGAGCGGCGCCGCGCGGCGGCAGGAGCGACGGTAACGACGCTTGATGCGGATAGCGCAGGCCGGTGATTGCGGCGGAAAATGCGCGCGTGCCATCGGCGGCTGATTCCAGATGCAGCGGCGCCAGCGAGACGGGGCAGACCAGCGGAAGCGGTGGGATGGCGGGGTTGGCGTGACCGAGCGAACAGGTCGCGGGTGGCCGCTGGTCACCGGGCTCGCCCCGCTTTCGCAGGAGCAGCGCGATCCCGTCGATGCGATCCGGTGGGTAACGCTCGGCCTCCATCACCAGTTCGAAGCGCGGGGCGTCTCCGCCCAGGAACGAGGAGGCGAGGAGAAGCCGTTGCAGCGATTCGGGCGTGAAGGTGTGATAATGGATGTCGATCGGCTCGCCGTCGTGCAGCGCGCGGAGGTATTCGCGATGCGCCGCCCCCTGCTGCGCGGCGCGTTCGGCGACCGGGCAGTCGGGCCGCAGCCGGCCCCAGTCCGTTTGGAAAACGAATTCCTCGACATGCTCGGCGCAATCGGCCGGCGGCGCACCGGTGAGGAAATCGCGGAGCATATGCGACACCGGCGTGACGGCGCGACCGGCGTCGAAGGTGTGGCGCATGTCTGGCGCGACGAGATAGAGCCACGCTCCGGGCCGGAGCACGCGGTGCCATTCGTGCAGGGCGGCGAGGGGATTCGGGAGGTGCTCGATCACGTGCGACGAGCAGAGATAGTCGAGGCTCTCGTTCGGTAGTGGCAGCGCGAGTGCGTCGGCGAGAAAATCCACGCGCCCTTGAGAGCCGGCGAAATTCGCCACCACGTCGGTGTAGAAGGGCGTGAGGCCCTTGGCCGGCAGTGCGTGCGCCCCGATTTCCAAGCCGCGGGCGGTCGCCGGCAGCCGAGTGCGTAGCGCGCCGAGCGGATCGTGGGCGGGCGAGAGCGGCGTCGCTTCGCTCGTGATTACCGGCTCTGTGAGCGAACCGTCGCGCAGGCGCCCATGCAGCGAAAGGCCGAACGGTGCGGTGGGCGGCGAGGGATGGTGAGCGGTCAACGCGAAGCCCGTCTGAACCTCGGCCGGGAAGCCGAAACGCGCGCTTACGTCCGGCCGGGTGACCATTTCACGGACAGCGACACTCCCCAGTTTTTTGTCGCCGTGCCACGCCTCGACCGACGCGAGCTGCGCATGGCGATCCGCGAGCCAGAGCCAGCCGGTGATCCAAAACCCCTCTGGATCGAGCGGCACTTCAGGCTGCGGGTGATCGATGGCAGCGGGCATGGAGTGAACTTCAGGCCTGGGCGATGATCCTCGGCAATTGCTCCTGCGCGAAGCGGCGGACCTTCTCGTGCGGCGAGTCGCCAAGTGTGCGCGGGAAAATCGCGGTGAGATCGAGGGCGTGGCGCGCAACGACCGCCGTCGCGTCGCGCGACGTGATGATCTCGGTCGCGTAGGCCACGGCGCCGAGGAAGTTGCGCTCGGTCATGTCGGGTCGGCCGATGGCAGCGTGCATCTCAAGGAAGTAGGCGCGGCAAATCGGAATCAGCATGCGCGCGTGCTTCAGGTCTTGCGGGCGCTTTTCGACGGAGAGGCGCGCGACGTTGGCGAGCTTGGCCTTGAGGAGCACGAGGGGATCGGGGATGCGGTAAAGTTCGCCCGGGCGAATCTCGCGCACCAAGTTTCGGCTGAGATCCCCGGCACCGATGCCGAAGACGGTGCGGAGCACCTCGACCTTGAGTTTAGGCGCGCCAGCTTCAGCCGACTTCGTCAAAATTGCGACGGCGGTCTGCCGCGGTTCGTCGAAAAAACGGCACATCCAGCCCGAGCGCCGATGGAGAATCTCGGCCAGCTCACGGTTGCCGTGGATGTCGGCATCCTTGCTCGTGAACGGTTCGAACTGATGCAGCTCCGGCTCGGCTGGCACGTAGATTTCCGCCCAGAGGTTGACCGCTTGGCCGCCCACGATCAGCGGTTGCGCGGGATCGGTCAGCACGGCCGAAAACGCGGCCGGCGGAAGCAGCTCAGACATACTGCGGATAGCGGATCACGCGGTGGGCGGTCGAGTGGTCAACGGGCGGGAAAGCGGAGTTTTGCCGCTGCATCTCCGCCGGCGTGACGAGGCCGAGGTCCATTTGCGCCTGATCGAAGGCGCGGTCGAGCATCTTGGATTCGCGCATCTGATCGACGGTCTCAAAAAGAAAAGGCGGACGCGGCGCCGCGGGATTGGCGCGGAGCTGGGTGGTAAATAGAGCGACTGCCTCGGCAAACGTCATGCCGCGAGGGTAGGCGGCAGGGCAGGGGCGTCAACGGCGCAGGCTGTCGTTCGATGTGGCTGGGGCTGAAGCCAACCTATTTCAGCGGCGCCCACTCGCGCGGGGGGACCGCGAGGGTGAAATCGTTGATCGTGAGCGTGAGGTTGGGATTGTAGGCGGGGTCGTTGACGAGCGCCTCGCCCCATTTTTCCGTCATGATTTCGACCTCGCCGCGGAAGCGGTCGCGCTTCTCCAGCGTGTCTTCTTTGCCGCGGCTCGCGCTTTCGTGGTGGTAGAGTTCGGCGTAGGGCGTCCACAGATTGCGGTAACCGGCGGCGCGGACCTTCAGGCAGAAATCGACGTCGTTGAACGCGACGCGCAGTTGCTCGTCGAGCCCGCCGACTTTCAGGTAAACGTCCCGTCGGATGACGAGGCACGCGGCGGTGACGGCGCTGAGATTTTGCTGCAGCAGGTTGCGGTGCGCCTGACCGGCCGAGCCGCGCGGATGGGTCTGCCACGCGTGCGCGGCGACGCCACCGATGCCGAGAATGACCCCGGCGTGCTGAATCTTGTCGTCGGGATAGTAGAGCTTCGCCCCGACGCAGCCGATCTCGGGGCGGAGGGCGTGGCTCACCATCTCGCCGAGCCAGTCGGCGTGGATGGCCTCGAGATCGTTGTTCAACAGTCCGACGAGCGGGGCGTTGGTCTGGCTGACGCCGTAATTGTTGATCGCGGAAAAATTAAATTCACCGGCGAAGGCGACGACGCGGCAGTGTTCCCGCGTGCGCAGCTCGGCCAGATAGGCGAGCGTCTCGGGATCGTCGCTATCGTTGTCGACGACGAGAATTTCGAAGTTCGGGTAGGTCGTCTTCGCGAGGAGGCTCTCGACGCAGGGCTTGAGCACGTTGAGCCGGTTGCGCGTGGGCATGACGAGCGTCACGCGCGGCGCGGGCGCGGGCACGGGGTAGTGGACGCGCCAGTAGGAGCCCTTGGTCGGCGAGAGCGTCGCTTTCACGCCGATGCGGGCGAAGTGTTCGGTGATGGTTTTCTCGGCGGCATCGGACGCGTATTTCTTCGCGCTGATGATGGTCGCGGTCGAACCGGGCACACTGCGCCAGTGGTAGAGGATTTTCGGGATGTGGCGGATCCGATCGGCCGCGCTGCGCTCGATGACGCGCATCGCGAGATCCCAATCCTGCGAGCCGTGGTAGCCGACGCGGAAACCGCCGACCTCGCGCACGAGCAGCGTGCGGTAGACGCCAAGGTGGCTGATGTAGTTCTGGACGTTGAAGAGATCAGGATTCCAGTCGGGCTTGAAGTAGTGATCGTAGCGGTGGCCGTTCTCGTCGATCTTGTCCTCGTCGCTGTAAACGACGTCGGCGTTGGGGTGCGCGTCGAGTTCGAGCGCGACGCAGGCCAGCGCGTGCGGGCGGATCACGTCGTCGTGATCGAGGAGCGCGATGAACTCACCGTGCGCCAGCGCGAGGGCGGAGTTGGAATTGGCGCAGATGTGACCGTTGGTCTCGCGGTAGACGACCTTGATGCGCGGATCCTTTTTGCGGAAGCGTTCGAGCACGGCGCGGACGTGCGGTGCCTTCGAAGCGTCGTCCGAAATACAGAGTTCCCAGTTCTCGTAAATCTGGCTGCGGACCGACTCGATGGCCTCGACGAGCCAGGCCTCCTGCTCGGGGCTGTCGTTGTAGACGGGAATGATGACGGAAATGAGCGGGCGCTTCTTGAGCCCGGAAATTTTGGCGCGGATTTTGTCGGCGATTTCCGGCGTCAGAGTGTCGTAGGCCGCGACCCACGCCGCGTAAGTGTTGGGCGGCGGCGGAGCGGCATTGGCGGTGCGCTTGATCGGGCGCGACACGGCGATGTGCCACGCGTCCTTCTCGTCCTGCACCTCGATGAGCAGATGGTGGGTGCCGCGCTTCGGGACTTCGACCTTCACCTGCCAGCCGCAGCGCTCGGCGCCGGGATGGTCGCGGAAATGATCGAGCACATCGAGGCGCTCGTCGCCAAAGATAGCACGGCCCGGTGCGTCGCCGAGACGGGCACGAATCGCCTTCAGCGGCATGCGATCGCGGTGCAGCGACCAGCCGCGCACGTTGAGCGTCGGCGCGATGGACGACCAATCCTGGGGGTAGTCGATGTTGCCGAGCAGCACGGGCGAGACAGCGGGGGGCGAGGGCTGGTCAAAAAATTGCCGGCGCAGCGCGCGGAAGGGCGACGTGATCTGCCACGAAAACGACGCCTGCATCGTCGCGATTTTTTGATCGCGGGAGTGGAGGAGGGCTTCGGTTTGGGCAAGTTTGGCGGCGGCGGCGGCGAGATCGGCGGCATGCTGCGTCTGCAGCGTTGGAATCTGGGCGAGCGCGGCGGCGGTTTCTTCCCGCGAGACGCCCAGCATTTCCTCGGTCGCGGCAATCGTGTCCTTCAGCGCGAGGATCTCGGCATCGGCGGCGAGGATGGCGTTTTCGTAGGCGGTGACCTGCTGACGCGCGGTGCGGAGAAGGGTGTCGGCCTGATCGCGCCGCTGCTTATGTTTTTCGCATTCTTTGGCGATGTTGTCGGCGTAGGTCTGCGTCATCGCGCGCGACTGCTCGAGCGCGGCCACATTCTCGCGGGCGGCGGCGAGGAGGTCCTCGATGTTTTTGACGTGCTGCGCCGTCAATTTCTCGCGCGCCAGCACCGCGTCCCGGTCCGATTCCACGGTGCGGAGGCGCAATGCGGCCGCCGCCTCAAGCCGCTCAATTTGATCGCGGGCGAGGCGGCCGAGCAAATCGGCTTCAGCCGTGATGGCGGTGGTATCGCCTCGTGCGGCCGAGCGGCGGAGCCGATCGGAGAAAAGCGTGACTTCATCGGCGCTGGCGGTGCGGGCGAGCGACCAATCGACCGCGGCGGGCCGGCCCAGCGTGGCTTCGTAGAATGAGGCGAGCGCCCGGGTGTTGGTCCCGAGATCAAAATGCTGGCGGGCAAAGGCGGCGCCGTGCTCACCGAGCGAGGCGCGCAGCGCGGCGTCCGTGAAAAGTCGGGCGCAGGTGTCGGCGATGTCCTCGGGCGTGCCGTGCCTGAGGAACACCGCCTCGCGGCCGTCCTGCATGGCGAGCGCGAGATTGGTGGGTGGAAGCACGACGGCTTTTCCGCTGCCGAGAAATTCCGGGAGCTTTGACGGCAGGCGGTAGTCGTTAAATGCGCCGGTGCGGCCGGGCTGCACGAGCACATCGGCGAGCGCGAGGAGCCGGGGCAGTTTCGCTTTCTCCACGAACCCGAGATCGAGCGTGTGGCGCTTCAGATCGTCGGAGAGGCCGGCGAGGAACTGCGGCGAGTTGAAGCCGGTGCGGAGCAGGCGGGTCGGGATGCCGCGCTGGTTGAGCAACGCGACGGCGACGTAGAGTTCGCGCATCTCGGCTTCGTTCGCGAAGGTGTTGCTCCCGGAAAAAACAATGACGCGTTCGTTTTCGCGCAGGCCGAGTTCGGCGCGCAATTTATCTTCGGCCGGCTGCGGCGCGTAGAGCGAGAAATCCACGCCCGGCGGGAGCAGTTGCGTGGGCGTGCCCGGCGCGACGAACTCGCGCAGGCGCTCGACGATGTGCGTGACGCCATCGGCGATGCGGAGGAAGGTTTCGTGGCGCAACGGGTGCGGCAGGCCGTCGACGAGCCAGGCATCGGTCTCGGCCAGCGATGCATCGCGCAGCGCGGAGAATTTTTTCCCCGTGTAGGATTCGAGCAGGTGGCGCTCGTTATCCTCGAGGTGGATGATGAGCCGGGCCGGCGTCGCGAGCGTGCGCTGGTAGGCGAGCACGAATTTCCGCACGCCCTCGCGCGGCGTCCAGGCGTGGATGAGGTCGGCGGGCCGACCGTCGGGAAACACCTTGGGAATCGTGAGCAGCTCGCCGTAGGTGGCCGCGATGAACAGCGGCTGCGCGACGTGCGCGAGCGTTTCCTTGCGCTCCGGGACGGCGACGACGCACGCGTGGCCCGCGGCACAGAGCGTGTTCGCAAAGCCGCCGATGTGGTTCAGGCTGTTGGTGGTGAAGTCGCCGTAGTTGACGAAGAGGATGTTCACGCCGGAAAAGTGGAAAACGCGGGAGAGTGGAGAAGTGGAAGACGAAAGAATGGAAAATGAAACCCGGCGCCGCCTCGGTCAGCTCAAAGCAAAAAGGCAGACCGGCGACGCTGCGCGGGTCTGCCCGGGAGGTAAATGCGGATTTTCAGAGCTTGAACCCGCAGTCGATCGCGTCCTTCGAAAAGGTTTTCACGGTGTCGAGTGAGAGGTCGGTGAGATCCTGGCCAAACATCTTGGCGGCCTTGGCGAGGATGTCGTGCGGCACCGTGATGATGGCGCAGCCGGCTTCCTGGGCCTGGAAAATGTTGAGAACTTCGCGGGTGCTCGCCCAGAGCAGCTCGGCCTTGGGCTGAGCATAGAGCAGTGCGCCACAGGCGCGGACCATCGGCATCGGATCGACGCCGGTGTCGGCGATACGGCCGGCAAAGACGGAGACGACGGCGGGCACGGCGGGATTGAGTGCCTCGGCGACGCCGGCGACTTGGCGCAGCGTGAGCAGCGCAGTGACGTTGAGTTTCACGCCGGCCTGACCGAGCTCCTTGATGAGCGGGAGGCAGGAGTCGCCGCGCGCATTCGTGATCGGAATCTTGGTGTAAACGTTCTTGCCCCAGCTGTTGATCTTCAGCGCCTGGCGTTTCATGTCGACGAGATCGTCGGTGAACACCTCGAGCGAGATCGGCTTGGCGGTGACGGACTGGAGAATGTCTTTCGCGAAGGCCTCGTAGTCCTTGATGCCGGCTTTTTTCATCAGCGACGGATTCGTCGTGAGACCCTTGATGTAGGACTTGCCGTAGAGATCGAGGATGCCGGCCTTGTCGGCGCCATCGGCGTAGAGCTGAATCGTGAGGTCGTTGAGGGATTTCATGGGGTGAGGAGGGGGAAAACGGCTGACCCGGTCAATGCTGCGCGAGGATTATTCGGGCCGCGTCCGGGAACGACGAAACAGTGAAATCCGGTGCGGCGTGCAGTTTCTCGGCGTAGTCGAAATCGATAAAGATCGTGCGCACCCCGGCGCGCCGACCGCAATCGATGTCACGCCAGCGGTCACCGACCATCCATGAGCGCCCGAGGTCGAGTCCGAGAGCACGGGCGGCATCGAGCAGCATGCCGGCCTCGGGCTTGCGACGGCGGTCATCGGAATGCGTGACGCCTTGGCCGGGAGCGTAGCAGACCTCGATGCGCGCGATGGCTGGGACGAGCGAACGAAGTTTTGCGTGCATCGCCTCGACAATGGCCTGCGATTGCGTGCCACGGCCGACGTCGGGCTGGTTGGTCGCGACGACGAGCACGTAGCCGGCGGCGGCGAGTTGTGCGCAAGCCGCAGGCACGCCGTCGAAGAGCTCGAACTCAGCGAGCGTCTGCGGCGGGTAGGGCTGGCCGTCACGGATGACCTGGCGGTTGAGCGTGCCGTCGCGATCCAAAAAAACCGCGGGGCGTTTTTTTGGAAGGTGAGAGGCGGGAGGTGGGAGCTGGGAGGTCAAACGCGACGGTGGTTGATGAGCGCCCAAAGCATGGCGGAGAGTTCATCACATTCCTTGAGGAGTGTGGCGACCTGCGTTTGATCGAGGGAATAAACCTCGCTGGCGATTTCAAGCTGTGCTGAAACCTCCGCGAGGGAACCTTTGGCGATGTAGAAGAACTGCACCGTCTCCTTGCCGGTCTGACGCGTGTCACCCTCGGCGATGTTGCTGCAAACGCTCACGGCCGCGCGCCGAAGCTGATCGCGCAGACCAAAGTCGGACGCGAGTGGTGGGCGGCCGGTCATGCGATAGATTTCCACGGCGAGCTTCTTGCTGCGCTGCCAAACTTGGAGCTGCCGAAACGCCTGGCTCATTTGGTTTTTCCTTTCGCCTCTCGCCTCCTTCCTCCCGCCTGCTCGGGGCGCTAGCGCGCCGAGACGCTTTCCCATTTCGTCTGGTTCATCTTCAGATCGGGGTGCGAGACGAAGAGATGCCAGATGACGGCTTGGAAGGCCTCGCTGTGCGGCGTGATGTTGTTGGCGTTCACGACCGGCACGATCACGCAGGCGTCGGCGACTTTGGCAGTGTAGCCGCCATCCTTGCCGACGATGCCGATGACGCGCGCTCCGATCTGCTTCGCGAGCTGCAGCGCGAGGACGAGGTTGGGCGACACGTTTTTCTCCAGATTGCCGCCGCCGACCGAAAAGATCAGGAGCGCGTCCTCCTTTTTCAAACGCGAGCCGCGGAGCCACTCGGCAAAGACGCTGGCCCAGCCCTCGTCGTTGGTGCGGGCGGTGAGTTCGGAGACGTTGTCGGTCGGCGCGTAGCACTCGAGCCCGCCGATCTTGCGAAAATCATTCACGGCGTGTGAGGCGTTGGCCGCGCTGCCGCCGACGCCGAGGATGAAGAGCCGGCCGCCGCGCGCACGCACGGCGACGAGTTCGCGCACGCAGCGCTCGCAGTCGTCGGGGTTGAGCTTTGAGACGATCTCGGCGGTTTCCTTCAGGTGTTGGGCAGAGTAGGACATGAGCGGGACAAAGAAGAAACGGTGGAAAGAAGAAAGAAGAAATCAGACGGTGGTCGGCGGCCCGACGCGGAGCAGCGCGTCGAGTTCGTTCAACCCCTCGTGCGAACCGATTTCGTAGAAGCGTTCCTTGATTTCGCAGCCAGCGAGCTGGTGGTTCTGACAGAGCTGGGTTTGCACCGCCGCGAGATCGACGACGGCGTCGCGCGCGAAACCATCGAAGGCCGCGGCGCGAAACACGCCGAGCCCGTAGTCGATGTGGCGCATCGCGGGCGTGCGGTGCTTCTTGTCGTAGGCTTTGATTTCACCGCCGCTGAACTCGACGTTGCTGGTATCGTAACGCCCGTGATTCTCGTAAACGGTCATCAGTCCGAGCTGGCCGCTACGCAGGAAAAAATCACCGACGGCGCGGTAGTCGACCGGCAGATAGCTGTCGCCGTAGAGCACGTAGAAGGCGTCCCCGAGCCTCGGTAGTGCGGCGATGAGAGCGCCGCCGGTGCCGAGGAGCTTCGGGCCGTCGAACGCATACTCGATCGAGACGCCCCATTTCTCGCCGTCGCCATATTGCTCAACGATCATTTCGCCGAGGTAGCCGACGCAGAGGACGATTTTGGTGAGCCCGTTTTTTTTCAGCAGACGAAGCTGATGCGAGAAGAACGGCTCGCCCGCGACCTCGACGAGGAGCTTGGGGATTTTTTCCGTGATCGGCCGAAGTCGGGTAGCCATGCCCCCGGCGAGAATTGCGACAGGGAGATTTAGGGGAGACGAAGACATCGGAGAGGTGCCCACGGAACACACGGAATACAC
>JANNEY010000509.1:0-2647 GCA_031379235.1 Opitutaceae bacterium
TCCCCGGCGGCCCCGGCTACTCGGGCCTCGATGGCATGGGCCCCTACGACGAAGTCCTCTGGGCCTCGCCCACCTCGAAATACGGCTCGGCGTGGGACACCGGTCGCGCCGCCGTGATTCAGCAGCCCGTGAAAAACAAAAATCTCGTGCTGCGCGGCACGTTTGAAATCGCCCCGCGCCACCGCCTCACGGCCGAGTTCGTCGCCGGCCGCTCGGAGTCAAACAAGAGTTTCTCGCCCAACCAGTGGACGAGCTCCGCGGTCGCAACCACCACCGCGCTCGACGGCCGGACCACCGTCCCCAACCCGCTCTTCCGGCTGCTCTACCCGAGCACCGGTGCGAGTTACAACAAGGTCTTCAACGTCCTCGCCAATTACTTCCCCGAGCTCGCCCCGAACCGCGGCCTGCCGATGGCGTTCCGCTGGCGTTCGCTGCCGCTCGGCAACCGCGCGTTCACCACGAAGACCGACACCCTCCGCTACCTGGCTGCCCTCGAAGGCCCGCTCGGCTTCCTCTCGCAGTGGGACTACCGCGTCGGCGGCTCCCGCGCCAGCAGCAAGGGCCAATCGACGCTCAACAGCGGCTACGTTTACACCGTGCCCTTCGTCGCCCTCATCAACTCCGGCGTCGTCGATCCGTTCTCCTACACGCAGACGGAAGCCGCGTTGACCGCCATCGACAAGACCCGCGCTGACGGCGTCACCCTCTACGGCGGCACCTACCGCACGGACAATCTCGACGCCGCCGCGTCCGGTCCGCTCTTCAAGCTCCCCGCCGGCCACGTCCAAGCGGCAGTGGGCCTCGATTGGCGGCAGGAATCCTTCACCTTTAACGGCGACCAACGCGCCAACCTCAGCTCCTCCGACGCGCTCATCTTCAACGCCCCCTTCGACAACAGCCTCGCGACCAGCGGCCCCCTCAAGCGCACCATCAAGGCCGCGTTCGTGGAACTTCAGGTCCCGATCGTGAAGGGTTTCGACGTCAACCTCGCGGGCCGCATCGACGAATACACCGGCTTCGGTAGCTCGACCAACCCGAAGGTCACGCTGCGCTACGCGCCGAACGACACCGTCCTGTTCCGCAGCTCCTACAGCACCGGCTTCCGCGTGCCGAGTTTCAAGCAGCAGTTCGATCCCGTCACTGTCAGCCCCATCGCCGCGACCGGCCTCATCGATCCCTCGAACGGCAAGGTCATCCCCGCCAACTCGGCAAGCTCGCTCTTCGGCGGCAAACCCGATCTCCAGCCCGAGGAGGCCAAGATGTATTCCGCCGGCGTCGTCGTGCAGGCCAACAAGCACCTCAGCTTCAACCTCGACTGGTGGAACGTCGACCGCACGGGCACCATCCAAAGCTTCGGCACCACCGTCCTCCTCGCCAACTACGGCCTCTTCGCCGACCGCTTCCGCCGCAACGCCGCGGGCGACATCGTCGAGGTGGACTCCCGTTGGGTGAACGCCGGCCAGAACGTCACCTCCGGCCTGGACTTCGGCATCAAGGGCGACACCAACGTCGCCAACGGAAAACTCTCCGCCGGCTTCGACCTCTCCTACCTGCTCGAGAAAAAGTCCCGCTTGCTCGCCAGCGCGCCGTTCAGCGTGAGCGAAATCAACCAGTTCACCCGCGCGAGCGACATCGGCCTGCGCTGGAAACACACCGCCCACGTCGCCTACCGCAAGGGCAACTGGACCTACCAGGTCAACCAGCTCTTCCGTAACAGCTACATCGATGCGGTGCTCCCGGGCGTGGCGAACGGCACCGTGAAGCCCGCCAACTGGAACCCGCGCGTCAAGGCCTACGACATCTTCGGCCTCAGCCTCAGCTACCGTGGCATCAAACACACGACGATCGTCGCCGGCGTGAAGAACCTCTTCAACACCGACCCGTCGTTCTCGGCCACCTACGACACCAACTCCGGTGCCGGCAGCAGCTGGGAACCCCGCATCGCCGACCCGCGCGGCCGCGCCTACACGCTGCGCGTAGATTACCGCTTCAAGTAAGCACCGTTGAACTTACCTCCAACGGCCTCCGGCGATTTCGCCGGAGGCCGTTTGTTTTGTTGAGTAAGTCCGCGTCTGAGGTTCACCGTTTTTGACTCCATGAATCGTTGTCTCGCCACTGTCCTCGTTTGCGTTTTTGCGCATGTCAGTTTCGCCGCCGATGCGGCTCGCCCCAATTTCGTCCTGATCAACATCGACGACCTCGGCTACCGCGAGATTGGTGCGTTCGGCTCGAACAACCGCACGCCCAATCTGGACCGGATGGCCGCGGAAGGCCGGAAACTCACGAGTCACTATGCCGCACCGGTCTGCTCGCCCTCGCGCGCCGCGCTGATGACGGGCTCTTATCCGAAGCGCGCGCTGCCGATTCCGCATGTGCTGTTCCCCAACGCCGCCATCGGTCTCCATCCCGACGAGCACACGATCGCCGACGTGCTCCGCGCCGCCGGCTACACGACCGCCGCCATCGGCAAATGGCACCTCGGTGACCAGCCCGAGTTTTTGCCTCGGAAGCAGGGCTTCGATTATTATTTCGGTCTGCCCTACTCGAACGACATGGGCCCGGCATCCGACGGCACCAAGAGTAATTTCGGCAAACAGCCCATTGCCACCCAAGCCGCCAAAGCCAAAACCGCAGCTCCGAAGAAAGC
>JANNEY010000175.1:0-4951 GCA_031379235.1 Opitutaceae bacterium
CGAACGCGATGGCTTAGCCGGAATAATTCAGTTGAAAGGTGAAAGTTGAAGGTTGAAAGCGCCCAATCCACCAGCGGTAGCCAACGGTCCTAGTGTGCGGGCAGGTTTCCACCGATTGGTGCGGAATTGAATTCGAGCCCAATCGACGGTGGTTGGGTCTGCCTCCGGGTCTTTCAACTTTCACCTTTCAACCTTCAACTGCATGAGTCCGGCTCAGGCGCATAAAATCTTTCGCTGGATTTTCCTTCATTCGCACCCAAGTCTCGGATGGTTACTATCCCCTTGGAGCTGTTCCTTCAGCATCCCAGCATGCCCTGACTTTTCCTGCACTGACCAAACAAACCCTATGACCTCAAACCCAGCATCCACACTTTTCGGCCGCTTGTCGCTGAAGCGTGTCCTCCACTCGGCGCTTTTTGCGCTCGCCGCGCTGAGCATCGCCATTCCCAGCCTAACCGCTGCAGATACGGCGGCGACGGCCACCTCCGGCATCATCAGCGGCATTGTCACCAACAAGACCACGGGCAACGGCCTCATCGGTGCCAAGGTGGAGATTCCTCGTCTCAACCTCAGCGCGTTCGTCGACAACACCGGCCGCTACTTGCTTAACGTGCCCGCGGGCACGCACGAGTTGGTCGTCACCTACACTGGCCTCGATGAGCAACGCGCATCCGTGACCGTCAATGCGGGCCAGCCCGTGCTGCGGAATTTCGACATGAGCAGCAGCGTGCTGATGCTCGACGCGTTCAAGGTTGCGAGCGAGAAGGCGGGCATGTCGTCCGCGCTCACTCAGCAGCGCAACGCGGATAATCTGAAGAACGTCGCGTCGATGGATGCGCTTGCCGATCTGCCGAACATGAATGCCACTGAGCTGGCGATCCGGCTCCCCGGCGTGACCTTTGGCGACCCCGGCGACGAAGTGGTCGAGTCAATCAGCGTGCGCGGCATGGGCCTAGGCATGACCTCGATCACGATCGACGGCGGCGGCATGTCGTCGTTCAGCGCGCAAAGCCGGCAGACGCGCATGACGGCGTTTTCCGGATCGATGTTCGAATCGCTCGAGCTGACCAAGGGCCAGACCCCGGACCGCCCGGTCGATTCGCTCGGTGGCGGCGTCAATTTCAAGACCCGTTCGCCGCTCAACATGCGCGAAAAGCGCCGCGTGGAATACAATTTCACCGCGCGCATGGCACCGTGGTTCACGGAGCAAGTGCCGCTGCGCGAGGCGCGCCGTAACCACGAGCTGCTCCGGGTGACCTACATCGAAAAATTCGCAGCGTTCGGAAGCGACGCGGAGAACCTCGCCGTCTCGGTTAATTTCTTCAAAAGCGAAAATGCCTTCGGGTTTTACCGCACGACTCGCGATTTTCAGCAGGCTGCCAACGGGCTCGTGAACAATGCCACGCCCGCCTTCCTCTGGGACTACCGCACGACGGACGACTACAACAACCGCAAGCAGCAACAGCTAAGCACCAAGTGGGACTTCCGCCTCAGCCGGAATTCGCTGATCAAGCTCAACCTGATCTACAACGACGCGCCGGAGCCGATGCGCCGGCAATACAACACGTCGGCGATCGCCGGTAGTCAGACTTCCGTCCCCAATCTCTTCACGAACACGACCTTCATCGCCGGTCAGACGGTTCCGAGCGGCGTCGTCCCGGGTTTTTCTGATCGCATTACCACGGTCCGCCCCGTGCAAATTGCCGCGGTGAACGCGGCCCCTACTTCCGCCACGGCGGCGGTGGCACGCATCGACATCGGCTCGACACTGATCCAGCGCGACCAACGCCTCCGCCACATGGACCTCGGCGGTGAGCATACCTTCGGCGTGTTAGACCTCGACTGGGCCGGCCTCTGGAGCCGCACCCGCTATCGCACGCTCGGCGCCGAGGGCGTCCTCACCAACCGCATCGGCTTCATTCCGATGGTCGGCCCCAATGGCGGCCCAATCACGGCCGTGCGCAACACTGTCCCGATTACCGGGCCCAACGGTGAGACCGGCGTCGGCTGGATTCTTGATCGCACGCAGAGCGATCTTTATCCGCGCTTCCTCTCCAACGGCGGCCTCGATTTCACCAACCCCAATAATTATCGCCCCGCGGAAAACGGTCTTACCACCGGTGCCGGCAACCTCGACATCGACCAGATCAAGGAGCTGCGCGCCAATATCCGCTACAAGCTTCCCATCGATTCCTTCAACGCTTTCCTCAAGGGCGGCTATTCCGCGCGCGATCACAATGTGGAACTTGAGCGCCGCGGTCGCCGCTGGAGTTACATCGGCACCGCCGCGCTCAAGACCGACCCCTCGATTCTCACTTGGGACCGGGTCAAGACCGGCCGCCAACTGCCCCAGTGGGAAGGCGCCGAGTTTATCCAGAATGGTCAGCCGACCAATCCGGCGCTCTGGCAGGAAGACAAATATTTCTACGAGCAGAACAAACTCTCCGCCTCCGTCCGCACCCAGGAAGTCATCACCGGCTATTACTTGATGACGCAGGGCAGGATTGGCCGGTTCGGTTTTCTTGCCGGCATGCGCCGGGAGCTGACCAACACCATCGGATATTCCAATCAGGGCACCCGGGTGCGCACCACCGTGCAGCAGCAGCTCGACGATCCGTTCGGCTCCGCCCAGAAGGATTTCAACCATCCCAACCGGAATGAGGGCGACTACGGCCAGAATTTCCCGAGCCTCCACTCGTGGTATGACATCACGCCGAACCTCAAGCTGCGCGGTTCCGCGACCACTGGTTTTGCCCGCCCCAATCTCAACAATGCCGTGCTGGGTGTCTCCGGGATCACCTTAGCTGGCATAAACGCCGCCTACCCCAATGGCGTGCTGACCTTCGGTAATCCGGCCTTGAAGCCGACGAAGGCGAAGAACTGGGACTTCTCGTTGGAGTATTATTTCGAGCCGTCCGGTTCCTTCACGGTCGGCTGGTTTCACAAGCGCCTCGACGACTACATCGTGCCCGGCAAGGAAATTGGCATTATCGGCACGGGCACGGGCAACGGCTTCGAAGGCCAATACGAAGGCTTCACGATTCTGGCCAATTCCAACGCCGGCACGGCGTTCACCCAGGGTGTGGAGTTCAGCTACCAGCAGCAGTTCCGCTTCCTCCCCGGCTTGCTCAAGGGCCTCCGGTTCAATGCCAATCTCACCCAGATCACCGCCCATGGCGACTACGGCATCGCGGGCGCTTACCTCAAGGACAAGTATGTCGCCGGCTTCATTCCCCGGACCGCCAATGCCTCCCTGTCATGGGACTACAAGAAATTCGGCGCGTCGATCAGCTACAACTACACGGCGGAGAATGTCCGCGGCACCTACAATATTGCCCAGCCCTCACGGAACCAGTTCCTCATGGCCCGCGAACTCGTCAACGCCAGCATGCGCTATCAGTTGCCGCTGCCCTACAATCCCACGCTGGCCTTCGGGATTCAGAATCTCTTCAACGAGCCGCAGAAATACTACCGCGGTGTTGCCGACCAGCTCCAGACGTTCCTGATGCAAGGCACGACGATCACCGTCGGCATCGAGGGCCGGTTCTAAGCAGCCAAACCTCCTGAGTTTCAATTCAAGCCGCGGCGCCGTTGTGCGCCGCGGCTTTTTTCTTTTTGCTTTTCGTCATGCAGCTCGGTCTCGACGTCTTCTTCGAACACCACCTCGATCTCGTGCGAGGCAAGCGCGTCGGCTTGATCGCGAATCCCACGTCGGTCGATGCATCGCTCGTGAGCACGGTGACGCGTTTTCGCGCGCATGCCGACGTGAAGCTCGTCGCACTCTATGGGCCTGAGCACGGTGTCCGCGGCAATGCGCAGGCGGGCGAGTTTGTGGCATTCTATCAGGACGAGCATTTCGGCCTCCCCGTGTTTTCTCTCTACGGCCAGGCGCTTTCACTGCCCGCCGATCCGCTCGTGGACATCGACGCGACGATGCGCGAATTCGACACCCAGCACGCCGGCAAGCAGGTCGTGCCCGAGATGCTGCGCGGCGTCGAGGTGCTGGTGTTCGACCTGCAGGATGTCGGCACGCGCGTTTACACCTACGTCGCCACGATGGCCTATGCGATGAGCGCCGCGGCCGCCGCCGGGATTCCGTTCGCCGTGCTCGACCGCCCCAATCCGATTGGCGGCTTCGCGATGGAGGGTCCGATCCTTGAATACCCGCGGCACAGCTCGTTCATCGGGCTCTATCCGATCCCGCTGCGGCACGGCATGACGACGGGCGAACTCGCGCGACTGTTCAACGCGAAGTTCCTCCCGCAAAAATGCGACCTTACCGTCGTGCCCATGGCCGGCTGGCGACGCGGCGATTGGTTTGAGGCCACGCGGCTCCCGTGGGTCGCACCGTCGCCGAACATGCCGACGCCTGACACCGCGACGGTCTATCCGGGGCAGGTTTTGCTCGAAGGCACCAATCTCTCCGAAGGTCGCGGCACCACGCGCCCCTTCGAGTGGTTCGGCGCCCCGTGGATCGACGGCTTCGTGCTCGCGCGTGAGCTCAACGCCCTTGCGCTGCCGGGCGTCACGTTTCGCGAGACGTGGTTCGCGCCGACCTTCTCGAAATTCGCTGGCCAGCGCTGCGGCGGCTGCCAGCTCCACGTCATCGACCGGGAGCAGTTCCGCTCCGTCACCGTCGTGCTTGCGATCCTCGAAACGATCAAGCGCCGCCACGGTGCGAGGCTCGAACTGCACGCGGACTACTTCGACAAAGTCATGGGCACCTCGCTCGCGCGCGAAGCCTGTGTGCGCGGCGAGCCTTTCCAGAAAATCGCCGACAGGTGGGAGCCGGGCCTCGCCGAATTCACGAAGCTGCGCGAGCCTTTTCTGCTGTATTCGTAGGGCCGCCGCTTGCCGGCGTGCCGCGACCGGCGGCGACCGGTCGGCCCTTCAGCTGCCTGTTATACCAACGTCCCTTGAAGTTTGGACTTCTCGCGGGTGGGGCCGCTTC
>JANNEY010000205.1:0-6510 GCA_031379235.1 Opitutaceae bacterium
TACCCCCGCTATCAACCGGGCGGGGCTTTGGGCGTGGCTACACCCCCCCCGGGGCCCGCTAACCTCTGGGGCCCCGGCCGGGGGCTCACCCCTCCCGCTACCCCGGACCGCGGCATTTTCTCCGTGCTCCTCAGCCTCGTCCGTGGTTTGAGTTTGGCCGCTCCCATGCAAATCGGCTTCTGCACTGATCCCGCCACGCTCGCCACCCTGCCCTCGCGCCCTGACTGCGACTTCATCGAAGGGCACGTCGTCAACTTCATCGCGCCCGAGGCGCCGGACGCCGACTTCGCGCCCCGCGCAGCGGCTTTGCGCGCGTGCGGTTTCCCGATGCCGGCGGCCAACGTGCTGCTGCCCGCCGCGCTCAAGTGCAGTGGACCCGACATCGACTACGCCCGGCTCGACCGCTACGCGCAAACGGTGTTTCGCCGCGCGAAGGAAGTCGGCATGACGCTCATCGTCTTTGGCAGCGCCGGCGCGCGCATGGTGCCGCCGGGCTTTCCCCTCGCCACGGGTTTCGAGCAATACGTCGATCTCCTCCGGCAATTCGGTCCGCTCGCCGAGGAGAACGGCGTCACGATCGTGGTCGAGCCGCTCAACCGCGGCGAGTGCAACCTCGTCAATACGATTCTCGAGGGTGCTGAGGCGGTGCGCCGCGCCAACCAGCCCGCGGTGAAGCTGCTCGTCGATATCTTCCACATGCTGCGCAACGGCGAATCGCCCGACGACATCGTGAAGGTCGGCCCGCTCATCCGCCACGCGCACGTCGCCGAAAACAAGGACCGCGCCGCGCCCGGCGTGAATGGCGAAAACTTCCGCCCGTTTCTCCGCGCCCTCCGCAAGACCGGCTACAATGACCGCCTCGCGCTTGAGCCGATCTGGACGGATCTTACGAATCAACTCGGCCCCGCGCTGAAGGAGCTGCGGAAGCAGCTCGCCGACTCCGGCTATTGAAGCGGAGCCGCTTGTCGGACTGAACGGCGCTCGCCGGCCTCGCGTCGCGGTGCCTCTCCGACTTCCATCATAATTCCGCGGATCCCACCCCGGCTCCACGCCTCCACCGCGCCTATCCCCACCATGCGTTTCCGTTCCCTGCTTTCGGCCGTCGCCATCGCCGGCATTCTCGCCCCACTTCACGCCCAGCTTCAGTGGAGCGTCTTCAATGAAACCGTCACGACGCCCGCGCCCGCGTCCACGGCGACGAGCGGAGTGGCCGTCACCGTGCCCGCGGGCCAACGTGTCACGCTCATCGCGACCAATTTCACGCCGGTAGATTTCACCGCCGTCACGAGCGGCAACGTCGTCGTCACGACGTCGTTCAAAGTCTCCGGCGGCCTCTCCGCGATTTCCAGCGGCACGCGCGCCGTCGGCTACGGACTCTACAGCAACAGCGGCACCGCCGCCGACTACGCCGACGACAGCGGCTACTTCACCTGGCTCAACGGCCGCCAGACCGGGTCGCTCATCGAGCTGCGCCGCCGCAACGGCAACGCCGTCTCCCCCTCGCTGCTCAATCCCACCGGCACCGCCTTCGCTAGCCTCGGCACCGGTGCCACGACGCAAACCGCCGGTGTCCTCTCCGACGGCGCGACCTACGCGATCCAGCTCCAGCTCATCCGCACCGCCACCGGCGTCTCGCTCGGCAACACCAGCTCCACCACCACCGGCGCGGGCATCTGGGTGAGTGGCGACGGCATCAGCCAAACCGCCTACACCAATCCCGACACGCCGCCCGCCGCCACGCGTTTCAACGAACTCGGGTTGATGTTTCTCAACACCACGACGAGCCCGGTCACACTCGAGATCGTCTCCGTCACCGGCCTCACGCCGATCAACCCGCCCGTGATCGCGACGCAACCGGCATCGCTCATCCTCAATCCCGGCCAGACCAGCGCGCTCTCGGTCGTCGCGAGCGGCACCGCGCCGCTCGCTTATCAGTGGCGCAAGGACGGCACGGCCGTCACCGGTGCCACGACCGCGACCCTCGCCTTCAGCAGCGCCGCCACGGCCGACGCCGGGAGCTACACCATCGTCGTTACGAATGCGTTCGGCACCGCGACGAGCGACGCCGCGACCGTGGCCGTCACCACCGCGACTGTTCCGGCCACGATCACCGCGCAGCCGGCATCGCTCACCATCACGGTGGAACAGCCCGCGATCTTCTCGGTCGCCGCGTTCGGCAGCGCACCGCTCACCTACCAGTGGTATCGCAACGGCACCGCGCTGCCCGGAGCAACCACCAGCACGATCGCCTACGCCATCAGCACGACCAGCATCGGCGGCGATTATGCCGTCGTTGTCGCCAATGCCTCATCTTCGGTCACGAGCGTCGTCGCCACCCTCACGATCAACACGCCTCCCGTCTTCACGGAGCAGCCCGGTGACGCAACGATCAACGCCGGCCAATCCGTGACCTTAAGGGCCGCCGCCACCGGAACGCCCACGCCGACCTACCAGTGGTTGAAAAGCGGGACGCCCATCCCGGGCGCGACCAACCCTTCCCTCGCCTTGGTCAACGTGCAGCTCGTCGACACCGGGGTTTACTCCGTCCGCGCCTCCAACTCGGTCGGCACGACATCGAGTGTGCCGTTCGTGCTCGCGATCCCCTCGACGATGCGGGCGGTCAGTTTCGCACCCGCCAGCGGCGGCGCATCGCTCAACATCGACACCCCGCTGCGCGTGACGTTCGACCGCGCGCCGGTAGTCGGCAACACCGGGCGCATCCGCATCCACCGCGCCACCGACGGCATCCCGGTCGACACCATCGATCTGAGCGCGCCGTTTCAGCTTCGCACGGTCGGCAACGGGCCGGCGCCCCTGAACTATTTCCCCGTCGTGGTCAGCGGCAGCACCGTCACCCTCTATCCGCGCGGCGGCGCGCTCGCCTACGGCCAGAGCTACTACGTCACCATCGACCCCGGCGCGCTGCGCGATACCACAGGCGCGAGTTTCACCGGCCTCCTCACCGCGGCCACGTGGCGCTTCACCACCAAGGCCGCGGGCCCCGCCGCCAACGCTACCACGCTCACCGTCGCCGCCGACGGCTCCGGCGATTTCACCACGGTGCAGGGCGCCATCGACGCCGTGCCCGCCGCCAACAACCAGCGCGTCGTCATCACGGTGAAGCGCGGCACCTATTTCGAACAGGTCTATGTCGCCTCCAATCGCCCGCTCCTCACGGTGCGCGGCGAGGATCGCGTGCAGACGATCATCACCTATCCCAACAACAACAACCTCAACGGCAGCACGCGCACGCGCGGCGTGTTCACCACCGCGGCCAACGACTTCACCCTGGAGACGCTCACCGTTTTCAACTCCACGCCGCAGGGCGGCTCGCAGGCCGAGGCGTTCGTGTGCGACGGCCTGCGCGTGCTGCTAAACCGGGTCACGCTCCGCAGCCGGCAGGACACGCTCCTCTGCAACACCGGCTCCACCTTCGTCGCCGACAGTTACATCGAGGGAAACACCGACTTCATCTGGGGCACCGCCGCGGCGTTTTTCCACCGCTGCGAACTCAAGGCCCTCGACACCGCGGGCGCCGAGGGCTTCTACACCCAAGTCCGCAACGGCCAGAATCAGATCGGTTTCGTCTTCGTCGACTGTCAGCTCACCGGCGAGGCCACGGCGCGAAATTACTATCTCGGCCGCATCGATCCCAACGCCGGAAATTTTCCGTTCAGCCAGGCCGTCTTCCTCAACTGCGCGATGGGGCCGCACCTCTTGCCCGTCGGCTGGCAGCTCAACAACGCGACCACGTCCGCCACCGTGCAGAACTGGGAATACCAGAGCACCGATCTCACCGGCGCGACCCTCGATGTGCGCTCCCGCCATGCGTCCTCGCGGCAAATCGACGGCGCAACGGCCGCCGTGTATCGCAACCCCGCGTTCGTCCTCGGCGGCTGGAATCCGCAGATCCCGCCCGGCATCGAGGCGCCTCCGGCCACCAACAGCTTCGTCAACGGCTCGAATGCGCAGTTGACCGTGAAGGCGACGGGCTTCCCGGCGCCATCCGTGCAATGGCTTTGGAACGGCGCCGTCATCCCCGGCGCGACCAACGCCACTTATTTCCTTCCCTCGGTTTCCTCCGCGGACGCTGGCGAGTATCGTGCCGTCGTCACCGGCGGTGGCGCCAGCATCACGAGCGCGCCCGCGGTCGTCTCGGTCCGGCCCGGACGCTTCGCCGGGGTGTATTTCGGCACGCCGCCGCCCAACTCCACGCAGTTCAATGTCGCCCTCTATGTGCGCGACGATGGCTCGGCCGTTTTCTTCGCCCACGGCGGCAACAGCGGCCTGATGAGCCGCACGGCCATCGTTGACGCGGACGGCAATTTCGATTTTCGCACACTCGGCTCGGGCGGCTTGAACGTCCGGGGCCGCATCGCGGCCGACGGTTCCTTCAGCACCGACATGGGAGGCAATGTGCTCAACGGCCGGCGGGAGCCGGCCGATGGACCGGCGCGCGCCCTCGCCGGCTACTACCTCACCGGAATGATCGATACGCCCCACATTGTGAGCATCGTCGTCGGCGCGTCGGGCCGGGCCTATTTCTTTCTCGAAGCCGGGACGCGGTGGGACGGAGGTTCGGGCCTGCTCGCCAGTGGCACAAGTTTCAACGGCCTCACGGGCGGCTTCGGCGTCGTGACCGCGACCCTCGCGCCCGACGGCTCCTCCGCCACCGCACGTGTGGCGTTCAACGGCGGCACGCTGCCCGGACCATTCGTCACCAGCGGCAGCAACGATCGCCTCGCCCCACGCCAGCGTCTGGGACAGCTCTCGTCGCGCGTGCAGGTCGGAAGCACGTCACCCGCCATCGCCGGCTTCGTCGTGCGCGGCGATGCGCCCGTGCCGATCCTCCTGCGGGCCGTCGGGCCCACGCTCGGCACCGCCTTCGGCGTCCCCACGCCGCTCGCGAATCCGCGCCTCGAGCTGTTTCGCGGCGCGGATCGCGTAGCCGTCAACACCGGCTGGAGCACCGCCGCCAACGCCGCGGACATCGCGCAAGCGGCGCCTCTGGGCGGAGCGTTCGCGCTGCCGGCCGGATCCACGGATTCCGCCCTGCTGCTCGCGCTTGCGCCCGGTGCCTACACGGGTGTGGTGAGCAACGCCACCGCCGCCAACGCCGGCACCGCGCTGCTCGAAGTCTACGACCTCTCCGGTGGCGCGGCCGGCCAGAGGTTGGTGAACCTCTCGACGCGCGGCACGGTTGGCGGCGCAAACGTCCTCATCGCGGGCCTCTCGATTTCGAGCTTCCAGCCTAAGCGCGTCCTGCTGCGCGCCCTCGGTCCGGCTCTCTCGAATTTCGGCATCGTCGACGCCGTTTCGCGGCCGGTTCTTTCGCTCTACCGCGGCTCGGCCCTCGTCGCTTCCAACGAGAACTGGCGCTCCGACATCAACACCTCCAACGCCGCCATCGCCGGCGACGAGATCGGCCTGTTCCGCCTGATCGAGGCGGACTCCACGCTGCTCGTGAACCTGCCGGCCGGAAACTACACCGCTGTTGTCAGTGGCGCCGGCGGAACCACTGGCACCGCGCTCGTCGAAGTCTACGACCTGCCGTGATTCCGCCGTCTCCTTCTTACACTCCCACCCGTCCTGCTTCGAGGACCATGCTTCGCCCCATTCCCGTTCTTGGTCTCGCCGTCGCTTTGTTGTCCGCGTGCGCATCGACCCTTCACACGCCGCCGTCCGTCCACGAGATCAACTGGGACACCGTCCCTTCGAGCCTCGCGCGCATCCAGGCCCCGACTTTTCCCGCGCGCGGCTTCGCCATCACCGATCACAGCGCAGTCGCCGGCGGCGCGGATTGCACTGCGGCAATCGCGAAGGCTATCGCGGCGGCGCACGCGGCGGACGGCGGACGCGCCGTCGTGCCCGCGGGAGTGTTTCACACCGGGGCTGTCACCTGAAGAGCAACGTTAGCCTCCACGTCGTCGAGGGCGCGACGTTCAAGTTCATCCCCGAGCCCGCGAAGTATCCGCCCGTGCTCACGCGCTGGGAGGGTGTCGAGGCCATGAACTACTCGCCGCTCATCTACGCCTTCGAGCAGGAAAACATCGCCATCACTGGCAAGGGCACGCTCGACGGCTCCGCCAGTTTGGAGAACTGGTGGGGTTGGAATCGCAAGCAGCCTGGCGAGCCGACGCTGTAGGTCGCCGGCCGCAATAAGCTGTCCGAGCAGGGCGACGCCGGCGTGCCCGTCGCGCAGCGCGTGCATGGCGACGGCAGTTTTCTCCGGCCCAATTTCGTTCAGCCCTACCGCTGCAAAAACGTCCTCAACGAGGACTTCACGATCATCAACTCCCCGATGTAGGAACTGAACCCCGTGCACTGCACCAACGTCACCGTGCGCGGCGTGAAGATCAATTCGCACGCCCCAATAAAGACGGCTGCGATTCCGAATCGTGCCGCGATGTGCTGATCGAGAACTGCATCTTCGACCCCGGCGACGACCGCATCGCGATGCTCACCTTCGCCGACTGGCATCTCCTCGGCAAGAAAGCGGGCCGCACCTTC
>JANNEY010000244.1:0-6491 GCA_031379235.1 Opitutaceae bacterium
GCCGGCGCAAGCGGCGCGTTCGCCGACAAGGTGGACGATCTCGCGTGGCACGACCAGAACAGCGGCCCGGCCACGCATCCCGTCGGCGTGAAAAAGCCGAACGCCCGCGGCCTTCACGACACGCTCGGCAACGTCTGGGAGTGGTGCGCCGACTGGTATGCTCCCTATCCCGGCGGCGCGGTGACCGACTACGCGGGCCCGCCGAGCGGCACTGCGAAGGCGAGTCGCGGCGGCAGTTGGTGGGCCGGCCCGCGCGGCGCGCGCCCTGCGAACCGCTACCGCGACATGCCGCAAAACGGCAACGACGACCTCGGCTTCCGCCTCGCGCTGGTCGCAGCGCGGTGAACCAGTCCGCCCCGAAGTCTGCGTGCGCAGTGCGGGGATTGACATTCGGCGCTGGGCGGGATTTTCGTTTGCGCATCTTGCCGCCACTTCGCCACCTCGTCGCGCTGCTGCTGTTGGGCCTTTGGTTGCCGGCGACGCTGCATTGCGAACTCGAAGCGGCCGGGATCGACGAACTTCTCGGACTGCAAGATCACCATGCCGGAATGACGGGCGAGGACGGTGACGACGACGCCCGCCACTCGATCGACGGCGTGAGCTACCGGCTTGAGTCCGGCGTGGCAAAAATTTCCACAACGGACGTCACGTTGTTCCGCGACCTTTCCGGTGCTATTTCCGTCGCACCCTCGACGGCCCGGCCGCAGATAGTCGCACCGCCGGCGACAGCGCCGCCGGAGGTCGCCCGTGCCTGGCAGTTCACCCGGCGAGCCGCGGCGCCGCCACGCGCGCCTTCGGCTGTTTCGTAGCAGACTCCTGCGCGAGTCCGCCCACCGTCCGCCGCGCCCGCGCGCCGCGGATTTTGTCCTCGTCCTGCGCGGCTCCGCCGCGTCCCAACCATTGCCATCGCCATGAAGCCCACATTTCTCCCCGCCCTTTGCCTCTGCTCCCTGCTCGCCGCCGCCCGCGCCGCCGAGCCCGCCCTCAAACTCGACGCCCTCGTCAACGAAATCGCCGCGCGCCACCCCGAGCTCGCCTTCTACGAGGCCGAGATCGCCGCAGCCAAGGCCGGCGTCCGCACTGCCGGCACCCGTGCCGACCCCGAACTCGCCCTCTCCCTCGGCCACAAGCGCGCGCACGTTCCTTCCGGCGCGCTCGCCGGCGAGGGCGTCGCGTGGTCCGTCTCCCTCACACAGACCTTCGAGTGGTCCGGCCGCCTCGCGCTGCGCAAGAGCATTGCCAACGGCCAGGTCGCCCTCGCCGAACTCGGCCTCGCGCGCTTCCGCGCCGCGCTCGAAAGCCGCGCTCGCACCCTCGCTTACGGGCTGCACGCCGCCCACACCCGCGCCGCCACCGTGCGCGAAGTCGCGGATCGCTTCACGGCGCTGAAGGACACGTTTCTCGCGCGCGAGCCCGCGGGCCTCACGCCGCTCCTCGAGACCCGCGTCATCGAGGCCGCCGAGCTTTCGCTTCAACGCCGCGCCGCCGACGCCGAGCTCGCGCTCCACGCCGCGCTCCTCGAACTCAACCAGCTCCGCGGCGCCGACGCCGATGCGTCGCTCCTCGTCGCCCCGCCCGCGCTGAAATTCGCCGACGCCCCCGCCACCGCCGCGCTGCTCGCCGCCGCGCGCGAAAACAATTTCGATTTCCGCCAAAAACGCGCCGAGCTTGAGCAGCAGGGTTTCGCTGTGCGCCTCGCGGAAAACGAACGCCGCCCCGCCATCAGTGTCAGCCCGTTCTACGCGCAGGAGCGCACCGACGCCCGCGAATCCACCATCGGCCTCGGCGTCTCCATTCCCCTTCCCGTCGGCGGCCGCACGCGCTCCGCCGTCGATGGCGCCGAGGCCCGCCGCCGCCAGGCCGAGACCGCCGCGCTCGTCGCGCAGCGCGAACTCGAGCGCGACGTGCTCGCCTCCGCTCACGCCTTCGCCACCAAGGTCGCCGAGATCCGCCGCTGGGCGCCCGACACCGCGGAGAAATTCCGCGACGCCGCCGCGCTGGCCGACCGCCACTACCGCCTCGGCGCCGTGCCCATCGCCACCTACGTCGCGCTCCAGACGAGTTATCTCGACGCCGTCGAGGCGCTTCTCGCCACGCAGCAGGAGGCCCTCGCCGCCGGCCTTAAGCTCCGCCAGCTCACCGGCCTCGACTTCAACGCCGTCACGCTCGCGCCATGATCGCCCGCATCATCGAATTCTCCCTGCGCCAACGCGCCGTCGTTTTTCTCGCCGCGATCGCGCTCCTCGGCGCCGGCCTCTGGTCCGCGCTCCACCTGCCGGTCGACGCCGTGCCCGACATCACCGGCGTGCAGGTGCAGATCAACACCGAGGTCGCCGCCCTCGCCGCCGAAGAATCCGAGAAACTCGTCACTCAACCCATCGAGCTCGAGCTCGCCGGCCTCCCCGGCGTCGAAGAGATGCGCTCGATCACAAAGTTCGGTCTCTCGCAAGTCACGCTCCAGTTCACGGACAGCACCGATATTTTTCGCGCGCGCCAGCTCGTCACCGAGCGCCTGCAAGGCGTGCTCGAACGCCTTCCTCCCGGCGTCCTCCCCAAGCTCGCTCCCATCAGCACCGGCCTCGGCGAGATTTTTTATTACAGCGTCAACTACCGCGCCGACGCGAAGCAGAAGCCCGCGACCGAACTCGAGCAGTTGATGGAGCTGAGCGAGATTCAGGAATACATGATCAAGCCCCTTCTCCGCACGGTCCCCGGCATCGCCGATATCAACGGCACCGGCGGCTACGAGAAGCAGTTCGTCATCCAGCCGAAGCTCGAGGCGCTCGTCACGCGCAACCTCACTTTCAGCGAACTCGCCGCCCTCATCGCGCAGAATGTCGAGAACGCCGGCGGCGGCATCGTCAACCGCGGCGGCCAGCAGTTCACCATCCGCGCCGTCAGCCGCGTGCAAACGGTCGAGGACATCGCGAATCTCCCCGTGAAATTCGGCGCGGGCACGCAGCCCCTGCTGGTCAAGGACGTCGCCGAGGTGAAGCTCGGGACCAAGTTCCGCACCGGCGCCGCCACGCTCGACGGCCACGAGACCGTGCTCGGCACCGTCATGATGCTCGCCGGCGAAAATAGCCGCGCGGTCGCCATCCGCGTCAAGGCCCGCCTCGCCGAGATCCAGACGAAGCTCCCCGCGGGCGTGGAAATCCAGACGCAATACGATCGCTCGATCCTCATTGATCGCACCATCGGCACCGTCGAAAAAAATCTCGTCGAGGGCGCCGTCCTCGTCGTCGTCGTGCTCCTCCTGCTCCTCGGCAACTGGCGCGCCGCCCTCATCGTCGCCTGCGCCATTCCGCTGTCGTTTCTCTTCGCCCTCACCGGCATGAGATATTGGGGCATCTCGGGCAACTTGATGAGCCTCGGCGCCGTGGACTTCGGCCTGATCATCGACGGCGCCGTCGTCATCGTCGAAAACATCGTGCGCCAGCTCGGCCTGCGGCAGCATGCGCTCGGCCGTCCGCTCACCGCCGAGGAGCGCGCGCACACCGTGCTCGTCGCGAGCAAGCAGGTCGGCACGCCGATGTTTTTTGGCGTCGTGATCATCACCGTGGTTTACATCCCGATCCTCGCGCTTACCGGCATCGAAGGGAAAATGTTCCACCCGATGGCGCTCACCGTGATGCTCGCCCTCGGCGGCGCGCTCGTGCTCGCCCTCACGCTCATGCCCGCCCTCTGCGCCCTGCTCCTGCGTGGCAAAGTTTCCGAGGAGGACAACGCCCTCATCCGCCTCGCCAAGCGCCTCTACGCGCCCGTGCTCGCCGTCGCGCTCCGCCTCCGCTGGCTCGTCGCCGCCGCCGCCGTCGCGCTCTTCGCGGGTTCGCTCTGGGTGTTCACGCACCTCGGCGCGGAGTTCGTCCCGAAGCTCGACGAGGGCTCCATCACCGCGATGCTCTACAAGCCCGTCGGCATGAGCATGGAAGAATCCCTCCGCACCGACATCGAGGTTGAGACCCGTCTCCGTGCCGAGTTCCCGGAGCTCACGCGCATTTTCTCCCGCATCGGCACCAGCGCCATCGCCTCCGACCCGATGCCGCCCAACGAGAGCGACGTCTACCTCTTCTACAAACCCATCGAGGAGTGGCCGCGGACCGCCGGCCGCCCCACCACCAAGGCTGAGCTGCGCGTGCAAATCGAAGCGACGCTCAAGAAAATTAACCCCGACTACAACCTCCTCTTCGCCCAGCCCATCGAAATGCGTTTCAACGAAATGCTCGAGGGCACCAAAGCCGAGATCGCCGTGAAAATCTTCGGCCCGGACTACGACGTGCTCGAGCCCCTCGCCGGAAAAATCAAAGCCATCCTCGAGAAAACCCCGGGCGTCGCGCAGGTCGAATACGAGACCGAGGGCCGCACCCCGCAGCTCCAGATGAACGTCAAGCGCGACGTGCTCCGCCGCCACAACCTCCAAGCCGCCGAGGTCAACCGCGCCGTCAGCTCCGCCCTCGCCGGTGAGACGGTCGGCAGCATGATCGAGGGCAACCACCGCCACGACATCGTCGTCCGCATGCCCGAGGAACTCCGCGCCGACGACGCCGAGATCAAGAAACTGCCCCTCCGCGTCGGCGAGACCGGCCTGCTCCCGCTCGGGGAGGTCGTGGAATTCTCCACGCTGAAAACCATCGAGCCGATCAACCGTGACGGCGGCCAGCGCCGCGCGGCGCTCATGGTCAACCTCGCCACCCGCGACATCGAGGGCTATGTCCGCAACGCCGAGGCGGGCATCGCCGCCGAGGTGAAGCTCCCCGAGGGCTACATCGTCGAGTTCGGCGGTCAGTTTCAAAACTTGCAGGACGCGCGCGCCCGCCTCGCCGTCGTCGTGCCCTCCGCGCTCGCGCTGATCTTCGTGCTGATCTTCCTCGCGTTCGGTTCGCTGCGGCAGGCGTTCCTCGTTTACTCCGGCATCCCGCTCGCCGTGACCGGCGGCGTCGCCGCGCTCTGGCTGCGCGACATGCCGTTCAGCATCACCGCCGCCATCGGCTTCATCGCGCTTACCGGCGTCGCCGTGCTCAATGGCATGGTGCTCCTCACCTATTTCAACCAGCTCCGCGAGGAAGGCCGCACGCTGCGCGACTCCGTCATCGAAGGCGCGCTTACCCGCCTCCGCCCCGTGCTGATGACCGCCGCCGTGGCGAGCCTCGGCTTCGTGCCGATGGCGATCGCCACCGGCGCCGGCGCCGAGGTCCAGCGTCCGCTCGCCACCGTCGTCATCGGCGGCATCATCAGCTCCACCCTGCTCACGCTCGTCGTGCTGCCCGTGCTCTACGCGTGGTTCGAGAAGGAATCCTTCCGCCCCACCTCCCCGCCGCCCAAACAACCTGTCGCATGAAAACGCCTCGCCTCCTCCTCGTCCTCGTCACCTTGGCCGCCACGGCGCTCGCCCCTGCTGCGGACCAGAAAGCGCAATCGGCCTCGTCCGAAAAAGCGAAAAAAGCCCCCGAATGGGCCGACCTGTTCGGCGACGCCTCGTTGCTCGTCATCTGGCAAAGCGCCTCGGCCGCCAGTGAAAGAATCGCCGCTGCCTTCGCCGCCAAGGAACTCACCGGCATCCCCGACTGGGCCGAGACCATCCACCTCGCGTCGCACGCCCTGCAAAGCCAGGTGAAGCTCGACGACGCCGTGCGGCAGGCGAACCTGGTGGACGCCTTCCGCCTCTTGGCCCGCATCGCCGACGACATCACCGTCGGCGCGTGGGCCGGCGACACCGCCAAGACCGCCGAAGCCTACGCCCGCGCGAAGATCGCGTTGGCGATTGCCCAACGCAGCTTGCCGAAGGAAATCACCGAGGGACCATCGCAGGCCGTGCGATTCGCGAAGAAACCCCAGTCCGACTCCGGCAAGAAATAGTCGCACCACCGGCCTGCACGTTCACGAACGGGAGGCCCTAACTGGACTCGCCACGTGCTAGAAAGTGAGTGTTAACCGGGGCCGCGGCAGCCGGCGCTCCGCGAGTTCAACGCGGCGCGTAGGTCAGCAGGGTGAACGTGTCCTTGAAATACGTGTTCGGGTAGAACGGCGCGATGGCCGTTCTGATCGCCTTCGCCGGATCGGCGGTGCCTTCGGCGGTGACGAGGTAGATTTTCTTCGTCTTTGGATCGAGGGCCATCGTGCGCGCGTAGGGGCGCGTGGTCGCGGCCTCGGCAAGCTTGTAGGTATTGGCATCGACCTGATCGATGATGACGAGCGTGCCGTCGAACCCGTTGGACGTGTAGATTTTTTTCGCGGCGGGATCGAAGATGATCACATCGTTGCCGCCGCCGATGGCGGGGTGCGCGACGATCTTGCCGTTGGCGGCGTCGAGCACGAGGAGCGAGGGATTCGCGCCGCGCGTGGAAACGAAGATGCGTTTCGTCGCGGGATCGTAGGCGAGGCCGTTGGGGAGCACATAGCCATCGACCGGCCACTCGGCGGTCACCTTGCGCGCGCGGGCGTCGATGCGGATGACCTTGTTGCGGTCGCGGAGCGCCATGAAGTAGTTGCCG
>JANNEY010000248.1:0-7126 GCA_031379235.1 Opitutaceae bacterium
AGAGCTTGGTCGCGGGTGAGAGGCGGTAGTCGGCCTTGAGGTTGATCGAGGCCTGCTTGCGGTTGTTGAAATTGTCCCACGTGCGGTAGTCCCAGAGGAAGGCGGGCTGCGCGGTGGTGTTCTGGAAATCGCGCGTGGTGCGAAAACCGCCGACGGCATTTTCGCTGTAGAACAGGTTCACGGACACGCCGAGGTTGCGGTCGCCGCCGAACACATCGAAGAGCTGCTGCGCGGCGACGTTGAGGATCGGGTGGGCGCGGTGCTGCTCGCGCGACGGCGTCTGCTGCGTGAACGGCGGCGCGATGCGCACGCCCGCGCTGTAGCTTACGCGGCGGCGCTCGCGCATCGACAACGGTGAGCGGCTGCGGAGGTTGATGGTGCCGCCGATGGAGCCGGCCTCCTTGTCGGGCGTGTGGGCCTTGGTGAGCTCCATCTGGTCAAACATCGTGCCGGTGAGGTTGTTCAAATTCGTGCTGCGCCCGAGCGCGCCCTGGCTGGTGAGCTGCGCGCCGTCGAGGGTGATGGAATTGAGGCCGGGGCCGATGCCGCGAATGGTGATGCCGTCGATCAGGTTTTCGTCGCCGGGGTTACCCGCGACCCCGGGGAGGCGGATGGCGACCTCGCCGGCGTTCATGTTCGGCAGGTTGCCGAAGGAATCCATGGCGACGATGCTCTTGAGGTTTTCGGCGTTGCGCTGCGCGGTGATCGCGGCGGCGCCGCCCTCTCGTTCGCCGGTGACCTTGAAGGCGTCGAGCTTGTAGATGCCCGCCGTGAGATCGAGGTTGCGCACAGTGCGTGCGCCGGCGGCGACCGTCACCGTGGTGCGCGTAGTGTCCAGGCCGAGGTAGGACGCCACGACCTCGTGCGTGCCGGCGGGCAGGGCGGGGAAAACGTAGCGGCCCGTCTCGTCGGACAGCGCGGCGAGGCGCAGCGCGGGGATCTCGACGCGGGCACCCTCGAGCAGATTGCCGGTGGCGAGGTTGGAGACGTTGCCGGAGAGCGTGGCGGTATCGGCGGCGCGGGCGGCCGATACGGCGAAAAGGAGGGAAAGGGCGAGCGAGAGAAGGCGGGTGGGGTGCATGACAGAGAAAATCAGAACCGTCCGTTAATCCCGACCGTGATCGTCGTGCCAGGGTAGTTGTAATATTCCACCTGGTCGGGGGAGCCGCGGTAGCGCTTTTGCGGGACGTTGTTCAGGTTGTCGATGTCGAGGGTGAGGTTGACGGACGGCCGGACCTGGTAGGAGAAGCCCAAGTTGATCAGATTGCGTTTCACGCGGTAGAGGTTCCGCCACGGGGAGGTTCCACCGTAGCTGGTGAGAAACGTCGTGGCGTAGTTGGACAGGATGCGGGCGCTGAAGCCGCGGTAGCGCCAGGAGAGGCTGGCGTTGGCGGTGCGCGGCACGAAGCCGGCGACCTGGCCGGTCGTGCGCAGGTCGCTCCCCGCGAACTTTCCGTGGGTGTCGAGGAGAGTGTAGTTGAGCATGCCGCTGAGGCCCTTGAGCAGGCCGGGGAGAAACGTGAACTGCTGCTGGTAGCTGAATTCCCAGCCCTGCACGATTGCGGTGCCGGCGTTGCGGGTCGTCAGGATCGTCCAGCCGGGATACTCGCCGTTGAAGCCGTTGTCGTTGCCCGTGGCGATGGTGCCGGACTCGATGCCGCTCACGATGTAGTCGCGGATTTCCTTGTGAAACCAGCCCACGCTCAGACTGCCGACCGGCTCGAAATAATACTCGAGCGTGGCGTCCCAGTTGCGCGAGGTCTGCGGGAGCAGCGCGGGATTGTTGATCGTGAGCGTGGAGCGGCCGCCGAGGGCGGCGTTGGCTTCGTTGGGTGTCTCGCCGGGCGTGAGATTGCCGAAGCCAGGGCGGCCGAAGCTCGTGGACCAGCTGAGGCGCGTCTTCAAATTCGGCGTGATGTCGTGCGAAAGGTGGAGGCTCGGAAACGGCTTGGTGTAGTCGCCCTCGGTCGTGCGGCGGTTGTCGGCGTAGTCGACCTTGGCGGCGGCGATGGCCTGCGCTTCGGTGGCGGTGGCGGCGGTGCCGCTGAGCCGGCGGGCGCGCACCCAACCGAAGGCCTCGTTCTCGGTGCGCTCGACGCGCACGCCGCCGAGGAAGCCGGTGCGGCCGAGGAAGCCGTCGCTACCGAGCTTGCCCTGCGCCATCGCGTAGGCGGCGGAGACGGTCTCGGTCGCGTCGGTGAAGCTCGTGTATTTCGTCGTCTCGCGGAAATAGAAATCCTCGCGCCAGATCGTCGGATCGATCACCTCGCGCGCGCGGATGAAGTGCGAGGCTTCCCACTGCGGCAGGCGGCGGCCGGTCTTCACCTGATCCATCAAGAGCAGCGAAGGTTCGGCGCGCAGGGGACCGGTGCCGGTGTAGTTCCAGCGGCGCGAGGCGCTCGTGGCGCCGACGACCTGCTCGCGCCAGACGAAGCCGCTCTTGAGCGCGACAGGAAATGCGAGCGGCAGGTTGTAGCGCGCGTCGGCCCGCAACTCGGTGACCTCGTGGAGCTGCGTGTTATTTTGATTCGAGAGGGCGTTGGCGGCGGCGGGCCGGTAGTTCGCGGGATTGTTAAAATCGGGCCCGCCGTTCTGGATGAAGCGTGGAAACAAGTCCGACTGGGTGCGATCGAGGATCCAGCCGGAACCGGTAAGGCGGTTGGTGAGCACGCCGCCCTCGCCATTGCCAATGTTGATGTGTGTCTGCGTGTAGCGGGCGTTGTATTCGAGCTGGAACGCGCCCCAGTTGTGCTCGGCGCCGACATCGCCGCGGCGGAGGCGGTTGAAGAAGTTGTTCGGGCCTGTCATCGTGATGTCGATGGTCGAGGCGGCGACCGGGCGCACCGTCGTGATGCGATCGGTGAAGCCGGGCTCGATGCCGTTGGCGGCGGTCGTGGCGACAGCGGGATTGAAGATCGCCTGGTTGGTGAAGGCACGGGTGTCGTATTGCCGGCGGAAGACTTCGGAGTGGTCGATGTAGCTCGCGAGGAACGAGAGCTTGGTCGCGGGCGTCAGGCGGTGGTCGACCTTGGCGGTGATGTTTTTCTGGCGGCGGTGATTGTAGACATCGCCGGTGCGGTAGTCCCAGAGGTAGTTGGGTTGGGCGGCGGCGTTTTGAAAATCGCGCGTCGAGGTGAACCACCCGAGCGCGGTCTCGGAGTTGAAGATGCTCACGTTGACGCCGAGGTTGCGGTTGCCGCCAAACGCATCGAACACCTCCTGATAGCCGAGGGAGGCGAGGCCATGCGTGCGCTGCTGCTCGCGGACGGGAATCTGCTGCGTGAACGACGGTGCGATACGCGCGGTGAGCGTGTAGGTGACGCGGCGCTTTTCGCGCATCGAGAGCGGCGAGCGGCTCTTGAAATTGATCGTGCCGCCGAGGGAGTCGGCGCCCTTGTCGGGCGTGTGGCCCTTGATGAGTTCGACTTGGTCGAACATCGCGCCGGTGATGTTGTTCACGAAAATCGAGCGACCCGCGCCGCCCTGGCCGGTGAGCATGGCGCCGTCCATCGTGACGGTGTTGAGGCCGGAGGTCATGCCGCGCACGGTGAAGCCGGAGAGATTTCCGCCGGCGTCGAGTTCGCCGTAGATGCCGGGGAGGCGGATGGCGACCTCGCCGGCGTTCATGTTCGGGAGATTTCCAAACGAATCGGTGGCGGCGACGTTCTTCAGGTTCTCGGCGTTGCGCGCGGCGGTGATCGCGGCGGCACCGCCCTCGCGCTCGCCGGTGACCTTGAAGGCGTCGAGCTTGTAGATGCCGGTGGTGAGATCGAAATTGCGGGTGGCGGCCTGCTCGGCGGAGACGGCGATCGTGGCGCGCACGGTGTCGAGACCGGTGTAGGTGACGACGAGTTCGTGGCTGCCAGCGGGGATGGCGCTGAGAACGTAGCGGCCGGTCGCGTCAGCCAAAGCGGAGACGCCGAGCGCGGGGATCTCGACGCGGGCGCCTTGGAGGAGATTGCCGGTGGCGAGATTGGAGACGTTGCCCGCGATGGTGGCGGCGGAGGCGCGAAGCGCGGAGAAAGAGAGGAGCAGAGGTAGGGAGACCGAGAGAAGCAGAGCGGGAAAGGCGCGGCGGCGGGGCGTCGGCGATGGGGAGGTGTTCATGGCTGAGTTTGGTTGGAAAATTAGAAGCGGCCGTTGATGCCGGCGGTCACGGTGGTGCCGCCGAAGAGTTTGAACTGCATCCGATCCGAGATGCCGCGATAGGCGGACTGCGGGGCGTTGGTGAGGTTGCTGACGTCGATGGAGAACGAGACGGCGGGGCGCCACTGGTAGCCGAGGCTGGCGTTGATGACGGTGCGCTCGGCGAGGTAGCGGCTGCGGGCGGGCGAGCCCTCGGTGTATTCTGTGATCGATTCGCCCACGTAGTTGACGATGACGCGCGAACTGAAGCCGCGGTGGCGCCAGAAGAGGCTGACGTTGGCGCTGCGCGGAACGAAGCCCTCGACGTCGCGGCCCTCGCGGCGGCCGCGGCCGCCATAATCGCCGTGCGCCTCGAGCGCGGTGAGGTTAGCCGTGAGTCCGAGGCCTTTCAGCAGGCCGGGTAGAAACGTGAACTGCTGCTGGTAGCTGAGCTCCCAGCCCTGCACGTAGGCGGTGCCGGAGTTGGCGCTCGTGAGGCGCGTGAAGCCGCGATACTCGCCGTCGTAGCCATTGTCCGTGCCCGTGCCGATCGTCCCGCTGGCGATCCCGTTCACGATGAAGTCGGCGATGCGTTTGCGGAACCAGCCGACGGTCACGCTGCCGACCGGCTCGAAATAATATTCGAGCGAAGTGTCCCAGTTTTGCGCGAGCTGAGGGAGCAGCGAGGGGTTGTTCACCGTGAGCGTGCTCGCGGCCTCGTTGACGGTTTCGTTGGGCAGGAGGCTCGTCATCGGCGGGCGGCCGAAACTCGTGGACCAGCTCGCGCGCGCCTTCCAGTTGGGCGAGAGGTCTTGTGTGAGATGCACGCTCGGAAACGACTTGGTGTAGCTGCCGCGGAGCTCGCGGCGGGTGTTGCCGTAGTCGCGCAGGGCGGAGCCGACCGGATCGCGCAGCTGGTCGGCGACGAGACTCGGGACCCGCGCGCGCACCCAGCCCCAGCTGTTGGTGTCATTCTCCTCGACGCGCACGCCGGCGACGAAGCCGGTGTTTTTCACGCGGCCCTGCGCCATCGCATAGCCGGCCGCGACTTCCTCGGTCACACGGCGCGTCCCGGTGAACCGCACCTGCTCGGCGAAATAGCGGTCCTCGTTCCAGAGGGCGGGCGTGATCGGGTTGCGGTCGCGGAAGAACTGCGACGCATACCAGAATGGAATGATGAGGCCGGTCTTCGTGCCGTTGACGTTGCGGATCGAAGGGTCGGACGGGAGGGTGGTGCCGAGGTAGCTCCAGCGGCGGTTGCGATTCACATCGTGGGCGAACTGCTCGCGCCAGTGGACGCCGGTCTTGAAGAACGTCTTCAGTGTCGGCACATCGAACTTCAGGTTGGCGCGCGCTTCGCGGACCTCGTGGTCGTTGTCGACGTTGTTGTTTTGGAAGAAGCCGTTCATCCGGTAGCTCTCCGGCTTGGTGACGTCGGCTCCGGCGGTTTGCGTGAAACGCGGGTAGAGATCGGACTGCGTGCGATCGAGGATCCAGCCGAGATTGGTCACGCGCATGGTGAACTGGCCGCCGTCGTTGCCGAATCCGTTGTTGATGTGCGTGGTGCTGAACGCCGCGCCGTAGTCGAGCGACCACGGTCCGCGTGCGTGCTCGGCCCCGAGATCGAAGGTGCGCGTGCGCAGGTAGAAATTATTCGGGCCCTGCGTGAGCACGTCGAAGTTCGACGCGGTGGACTGGCGCACCTGCGTGATGCGGTCGGTGTAGCCGGGCGCGATGCCCGCGGTGGCGTTGGCGCCGGTCACGGGCAGCGCCGGATTGAAGACCACCTGGTTGGTGAAGGCGCGCGTGGTGAAGCGCAATTTGCCCATCTCATTCGCGTCGTTGTAAATCGTGTTGAACGTGAGCTTGGTCACGGGCGAGAGGCGGTATTCCGCCTTCACGTTTACGCTGGCCTGCTTCCGGTTGTTGTATTGGTCGAAGGTGTTGTAGTCCCAGAGAAACGCGGGACGGCCGGTGACATTTTCGAAGTCGCGCGTGGTGCTGTGCGCGGCGCCGATGTTTTCGCTGTAGAACGTGTTCACGACCACGCCGAGATTGCGCTGGCCGCCGGCGACATCGAAGACCTCGGCGTAGCCGATGTTGAGGAGCGGGTGGCTGCGGTGCGGCTCGCGCAGCGGGATCTGCTCGGTGAAAGGCGGCGCCCAGCGCACGGCGAAGTTGTAGGTCACGCGGCGTTTTTCGCGCATCGAGAGCGGCGAACGACTCTTGAGGTTGATGGTGCCGCCAAGCGAATCGGCGCTGCGGTCGGGCAGGTGGCCCTTGATCAGCTCGAGGCCCTCGAACATCGCGCCGGTGAGATTGTTGATGCGGCCCTGCCGCGCCATCGCGCCCTGCGTGGAGAGCATGCCGCCGTCGAGCGTGATGTTGTTCAGCGTCGGTCCCATGCCGCGGATCGCAAAGCCGTCGATGCCATTTTCCAAATTGAGCGCGGCGGTCACGCCGGGGAGCAAGATGGCGAGTTCGCTCGCGCTCATGTTCGGCAAATTGCCGTAGGAATCCATCGCGACGACGTTTTTCACATTCGCGGCATTGCGCTGCGCCGTGATCGCGGCGGCACCGCCTTCGCGTTCGCCGGCGACGGTGAACGCCTCGAGCTTATAGATGCCCGCCGTGAGATCGAAATTGCGAGTGGTGGTGGCTTGTTCCGCGACTGTGATTGTGGCCCGGCTCGGATCGAGGCCGAGGTAAGTGACAACGACTTCGTGCGTGCCGGCCGGGAGTGCGGGCAGGACGTAGCGGCCGGTGTGGTCGGTCAGCGTGTTGAGCCCAAGGGCAGGGACTGAGATCCGAGCGCCTTCGAGGAGATTGCCGGTGGCGAGATTCGAGACGTTGCCGCTCAAGGTCGCGGCGGGCGCGATCAATGGAGGGAGAGCCAGCGAGACGGCGAGAAGGAGAGACGCGGAAACGCGTAGACCCCAGAGTGCGGGGCGATGAGGTGCGGGGTGCATGAGGTGTCGTGAGTGGGGCCGCCTCTCCCGAG
>JANNEY010000250.1:0-13606 GCA_031379235.1 Opitutaceae bacterium
CCAGCGCCGACGGTGCCAATCAATGGATGCTCGCGGGGAATTTCATAAACGCCACGCCGGACACGACGGATTGTGCCGCCCTGGACTAAGCGGGTGAGCGCCTTGCCCACCGAGCGAGGGTCCCCAAAATCAGCTAGGTCACTGGGAGTAAACGCCCACTCCGCCCCCTTGCCTTTGATGCGGCGGAGGATGCTGTTATGGAGAGTGCCGTAGGCGTTTTTCATCTTACGATGCCGAAAATATGGGGCCATTTTTTCGGCATTACAAGACATCGTTATTGACCTAAAATCCACATTTATAGGATGTTTAAGAACATTCACTCTGGCAATACCCTCACGCCGATAGCGTCACAGGCGAATCCGTCTCAACCACAGGTGGCACCAGTTTCGCCTCCGCAATCAATGCCGCCTCAAAAAATGCCTTCACGAGAACATCGCGCGCGTGGGCACAATCGACAATCAGACGAAGCTGGGTTTTCGCCGCCGTGGCGAGTCCCGCACCAAACACGCGCGGCAGAGATTCCGCATCCGTCTCGTCGCCCTCCGCCGCAATGCTGCGCAACATCATCGCGGCCATCATGGATCGGTCGTCCCTTTGTCCGGGCGCGACATCACCGAAGCGGATCTGATCAAAACGGTCGAAAACGTCAGCTAGGCCTGAACGCGTCGCGAAAGCCCGGTCCCATCCTTTCCGGCCGCGCCGCTGATACAGACGCCACAAATCCGCATGAGTGTAGGGTTGGGAACATGGACGGTTGGCCTCCGCCTCCGCGCTTTCCCATCTCCGCAAATGGCGTGCTGTCACATGAAGAACGCTCGCCAGCTCTTTTTGCGAAGGTGCTCGCTTGAGGCCCTCGCCAAACGCCGAAAGCCGGAGTTCGCCGCTGAGAGCGGCAAACGGCTTTCGCGTTGGCTGGGTGGCGAGTCTCATGGGGTCCGTCCCGTTGCGCTTGATTGATAGAGATCGGTAGGCCCGCAGTCGTTAAGCGCTCATCCGAACACTGTGCTGAATCTCTTCGCGAATTTCCTCCCCCACCTGCATCTCACGGGCGATCAATCCGAGGAGCCGGTCGTGAAACACATTCGTGCGGTTGAAGACCGGGAAACCGAAATCGGTTTTCTCCGGGCGCCATTCGACCGATGCGTCCACGCGCTGCTCCCGGTTATTCCAGAGGCGGAGTTCTCCGCCCTCGAAAGCCGGTGACTGGTTGAGGAAGGCCTCAACCGCCACGGCGGGTGAATCGGTTTTGAACTCAACCGTGTAAGTTCCCGTGCGTGTCTGCCGGTAGATTTGATACCGCGAGGCCGTAGCTGTCTCCGCGTTTGCCGGAGGTGCGATTTGTTTATGCTTGTTCGTGTTTTTCATGGGATCGTTTTTTCGATACCCACATTTCTGCCCGCTACTCCCCCGCTCTCAATGGGGTGCCTCTGCCGAGAATTGGGTAAGCTAACTACCGCCGAATCGGTAGGCAGAGACCTCGTTCAACCTAAGAAAGCTCTACGCGCGGACAGGAGCCGTCGCCGCGGAGAGCGGTCCTGACGATCATGCAGGAGGAGATGACCGTCGGGCGGCCTCAGTGAGGAAGAGCGACAGTGGCAATGCCCAAGAGGGCGAGAAGTCCGCCAAGCACACGGCCGTCGATGCGGTCGAGCCAACGCACCCGTTGGGCACCATGCAACGTGAGCCAGGTGAGCGTGAGCATACCTGCGAAAGTGGCCACCGCGAGGACGACGCTGAGCCAGACAATTCCGGTCCATCCGTAGGGGGCCGCGGTCAGATAGACGGGCAGGAACATCTCACACGGCGAGAGGGTAAGGGTCAGGAAGAGTCCCCAAAGCGCGGCACGGTCGGTGGGCTCCGGAATGAACTTTTGCCCTTCGCAATGACCGCAGCCGTGACCGTGAGGCGAGCGAAACGCCAACCACGCACCGAGCCCGACCAGTAGTGCGGCGACCATCCAATGGAACACCGTATCGAAGCGCTCGCTCATCTCCCAGCCGAAGACCGCGAGAGCCACGCCAAGAACGGCGGTGAGAAGGACATGTCCCCCGCCCGCGAGTGCTACCGCACCCAGCGTGCGACGGCGTGACCAGCCGCGCGCGCGGCCGATCATAATAAACGGCAGCCAATGCGTGGGAATTGCGGCGTGGAGCGCAGCCACGCTGAAGCCGGTGGCGGTGAGAGTGAGGAGAAAGGTGATGGACATGAATACGGTGAATCTTGGAGCGAAGAGTCTGAGCGGGACGACCAGGCGAGCGACTATTTCGCCAAGTGGTAAGCCACTTTCTCATATTTCGTGCCCCGAATTTCGACCGTGAAGATACCCGCAAAGTCTCCCGCCGCTTTCAGCCAGTCGGCCTGAGCTTCGAACTGGCACGTGTCGCCGACCGTCTCGCCGGTGCTCGAATTGCCGACCGCCTTCAATGTGACGGGCGTATAGGTGCCGCCGGGCATCGCGATGAGTTCAATCGTTCGGGCGTTGATGCGCACAAAGTTCTCGGCGTGACCGTCGAGCACATAGGCCGTGAGCTTTCCGCCAACGTTATCGCGGACGAGTTCGAGGTTGTAGACGTGCTCGCCGATTTCGACGAGTGTGCCGCCGTGCGGTGCGGTGTGCACGTGCGCGCCGTGCTTTTCGCCGCTGGCGGCTTTCTTCCCGCAGGCGGAGAACGCCACGATCAAAAAAGCACCGAGGATGATGTGGAGTGTTTTCATAGTCTGACCGATGATTGGTCGCGTTTAAGCGGCCATCGTTTCGAGGTAGAGTTTTTCGAGATCGGTGTGACTCAGCTCTGCCGCGGTGAGGATGTGCGCGAGCTTGCCGTGGCGCATGAGGCCGACGCGGGTGGCGTCCTGCTTGGCGCGGAAGAGGTCGTGCGTCGCCATGAGGATCGCGATGCCGCGCTCGCGCAGCAGGCGGAGGAGCCGGCTGAATTCGTGGGCGGCGCTCGGATCGAGGCCGCTCGTGGGCTCATCGAGGAGCAGGGCCTTCGCGTTTTTCGCGAGCGCGATAGCGATGCCGACTTTCTGCCGCATGCCCTTCGAGTAACCGCTCACGCGCAGCTCATGTGCTTCGGATTGAAGGCCGGCGTCGCGCAAGAAAACGCGAAGCTCGGTATCGGAGTAGCGGTGACCGCCCAGTTCGCTGAAGTAGGCGAGGTTTTCCACGCCACTGAAGTAACCGTAGAGATTTACCTGCTCGGGAATGTAGGCGAGGCGCCGCTTGGTTTCGAGCGGCTCGCAGGCGACATCGAGGCCGTCGATGAGCGCGCGACCCGAGTCGGGCGCGGTGAAACCAAGGAGGCAGTTGATCGTCGTGGTTTTTCCCGCGCCATTGGGACCGAGCAGGGCGAACAATTCGCCGGGAGCGACAGTGAGTGAGAGGTTGTCCACTGCGGGAGCGGACGCGCCGGGGAAACGTTTGGTGAGATTTTCGGTGGTGAGCATGGGGGGCGGATTTTAATCAATGATTTCAGAGAGAAAGCCGGCCGCAGGCGGAGGCTCGCGACCGGCGAGTTACGCTCAGAAAGTGCGGGCGAGGTTCATGAAAAATTGGCGCGGGGCCATCGGGTGGAAGACGCCGCCGGCGGAATCGAAGGATTTTTTGTCGGTGAGGTTGTGGATGTTGAGGGCCACGCGCCACGCGCCGAAGCGGTAGGAGGCCATCGCGTCGTAACGCGTGTAACTCGGGAGGAAGAAGAGGTTGGCGTTGTTGACGGCGCGGTCGCTGACGTGAAAGAGGCCGCCGCCGAATTTGAAGCCGTTGAGATCGCCGCTCGTGAACTCGTAGGTGCTCCAGAGGCTCGCGGTGTTTTCCGGAACGTTGACGATGCGTTTACCGGGGAGAATCACGTTGGTGTCTTTGGTGATCTTGGCGTCGTCGTGCGCGTAGCTGGCGAGGAGGTTCCAGCCTTTGGCGAGCTGGGCGGCGAGGTCGAGTTCGGTGCCTTTGCTGTGTTGCTCGCCGACTTGGATGCTGAAGCCGGGGTTGGTCGGGTCGCCGACGACGACGTTGGTTTTCTTGAGATCGTAGCGGGCGGCGGTGGCGACAAGTTTGCCGCGGAGGAATTCGGTTTTGATGCCGGCATCGTAGCTGGTGCCGACGGACGGGAGCGTCATCGCGCCGCCGAGGAGGACTCCGCCAATCTCGGGGTTGAAGGATTTGCCGGCGCTGGCGTAGAGAGAGATTTCCTTGGTGGCGGAAAACGTGAGGCCGCCGCGTGGGGAAAATTTCGTGACGCGGCGATTCCGCTGGATGCCAGAGCCGGCGTCGTAGTTGTTGCCGCGCACGGAATCGTAGCGGCCGCCGAGGAGGAGTTTCCACTGCGGGCCGACGGAGAGTTCGTCCTGCGCGTAGCCGGAGTAACTGTTGTAACGGCTGCTGCCGGCGAAGGCCAACGTGACCGGGGCGTAAACGGCCTGGCCATAGACGGGATTGAAGATGTCGAGGGGCGAGTTGGCCGGCGTGCGGGTGGCGGTGAAGAGATAGTATTCGTCGCTGGCATCGACGCCGAAGAGGAGTTTTTGGGTGAGGTCACCAGTGGTGATCTTGCCGGTGATTTCGGCCTGGAGGGTCCAGTCGTCTTTCTGGTCGTCGGCGTAGATCATGCGGCGGTTGTAGGTCGTGGGGGCGGGCATGAGGGGCGCGCCGGTGCTGAAGAAATTATCGCGGAGGTGCGCGGTGGAGCATCAACGCACCACGCCCTTGTGATAAGCGGACTTACATGCGGGCGGGGTGGCCACATTAGACTCGCGGCACCGCCCGGCGGCGTCCAAACCCCTTTCAACCTCAACCCTCCCCTCGGTTGCGTCAGCTTTAGATTCTCGGCGGGCGCTTCCGCTTCTTACCCTATGAAATTCCTCCACTCCTGTAAATGGGTCGCCGCTGCTTTGGCGCTCCTTGCCCCATCGCTCCTTCGCGCCAGCGAAGCCGACATCCACATCCCGGATCTCCGCACCATCACGTTTTTCGGCGGCGCCCTGAGCGGCACGACGATCCTGATGATCGGCCTGGGCGTGTGTGCGCTCGCCACAATTTACGGCTGGGTGCAATACGTGCAGACGCGCAATCTCCCGGTGCATTCGTCGATGGCCGCGGTTTCCCAAATCATCTGGGAAACGTGCAAGACCTACCTTTTTCAGCAGGGAAAATTTCTCGCCGCGCTCTGGGTGCTCATCGCGATCTGCATGGGCTATTATTTTGGGGTGCTCTCGCACATGTCAGCTGGCCATGTCGCCGTGATTCTCGGCGCGTCGGTCCTCGGCATCCTCGGCAGCTACGGCGTCGCGTGGTTTGGCATTCGCATCAACACTGTCGCGAACAGCCGCGCCGCCTTCTCCGCGCTCCAGGGTAATCCGCTCGCGACGCTCCTCATTCCGCTCAAGTCCGGCATGAGTGTCGGCCTCGTGCTCGTGGCCGTGGAATTGTTCTTCATGATCTGCATTCTGGCGTTTTTGCCCAGCGACCTAGCCGGTCCGTGCTTCATCGGCTTCGCCATCGGCGAATCGCTCGGCGCCTCCGCGCTGCGGATCTGCGGCGGCATCTTCACCAAGATCGCGGATATCGGCGCCGACCTCATGAAGATCGTCTTCGAACTCCCCGAGGATGATCCGCGCAACCCCGGCGTGATCGCGGACTGCACGGGCGACAACGCCGGCGACTCCGTCGGGCCCACCGCGGATGGCTTCGAGACCTACGGTGTGACCGGCGTAGCGCTCATCGCGTTTCTCGCGCTCGCGCTCGCGGCGTCGCCCGCGCTCTGCGGCGTGCTCATCGTCTGGCTCTTTGCCATGCGCATCCTGATGGTGATCACCTCGCTCGTCAGCTACTGGATCAACGACGCCGTGAGCAAATCCGTCTGGGGCTCCGCCAAGGATTTCAACCTCGAGCACCCGCTCACTAACCTCGTCTGGATCACGTCGCTCGTCTCGATCGGCGTGACCTACGTTGCGAGCTATCTCCTCCTCGCCAATCATCCGTCCGTCGGCCCCGGCCTTTGGTGGGTGCTCTCGACGATCATCTCGCTCGGCACGATCGCCGGCGCGCTGATTCCGGAGTTCACCAAGGTCTTCACTTCGACCGAGAGCCGGCACGTGAAGGAAGTCGTCACCTCGTCGCGCCAGGGTGGCGCGTCGCTCAACATCCTGAGCGGCCTCGTCGCGGGCAACTTCTCCGCGTTCTGGACCGGGCTCTGCATCCTCGTGCTGATGGCCGGCGCGTATTACTTTTCCGGCAACGCCGCGGTGCAGGCGATGATGCCCGCCGAGTTCCGCTTCGCCGCGCCGATCTTTGCTTTTGGCCTCGTGGCTTTCGGCTTCCTCGGCATGGGCCCGGTGACGATCGCGGTCGATTCGTTCGGCCCGGTGACCGACAACGCCCAGTCGGTTTACGAACTCTCCCAGATCGAGACGAAGAGAGACATCAGCGCCGAAATCAAACGGGACTTCGGTTTCAAGCCCGACTTCGCGGGCGCCAAGCATCAGCTCGAAAAGGGCGATGGCGCGGGCAACACCTTTAAGGCGACCGCCAAGCCCGTGCTCATCGGCACCGCCGTCGTCGGCGCGACCACGATGGTGTTTGGCATTATCATGATGCTGAAAGGAATTTACCCCGACACGATCGAGAAGCTCTCGCTCGTGCATCCGGAGGCGATCCTCGGCCTGTTGATGGGCGGCGCGGTCGTCTATTGGTTCACCGGCGCGAGCACGCAGGCCGTCGTCACCGGCGCCTACCGCGCGGTCGTCTACATTAAGGATAACATGAAGCTCGACGCCGCCACGGCCGCGACTGAAGCCTCCAAAGAAGTCGTGAAAATCTGCACGCAGTATGCCCAGAAGGGCATGATCAACATCTTCGTCGCCATCTTCTGTTTCGCCCTCTCGCTCGCGTTCTTCGATCCGTTTTTCTTCATCGGCTACCTGATCGGCATCGCGTTCTTCGGCCTCTACCAGGCCATCTTCATGGCCAACGCCGGCGGCGCGTGGGACAACGCGAAGAAAATCGTCGAGGTGGAGCTGAAGATGAAGAACACCCCGCTGCACGCCGCGACCGTCGTCGGCGACACCGTGGGCGATCCGTTCAAGGACACCTCGTCCGTCTCGCTCAATCCCGTGATCAAGTTCACCACGCTCTTCGGCCTCCTCGCCGTCGAGATCGCGGTAAAGATGGAAGCGGGCCTGAAGCTCGGCCTCGGCATCGCGATCTTCGCGGTCGCGCTCGTGTTCGTCTACCGCTCGTTCTACGGCATGCGCATTCCGATCAACCCCGGCGACGCCGATGTGACGCCGCACCAGATGCAGAAGGGCTGAGCAACTGAGCGCACTCCGCTCGGTAATCTTCAAAGCGGGCCTCGCATGGGCCCGCTTTTTTATTTTCCATCGCGCGCCCATTCTTGCCTCATCGCCGCCCCCGCACAGGTTCGAGTCAGCCATGCCCGCCGCCCCAACACCCGACCTCGACCCGTATTTTGCGCGCATCGGCTACACGGGAGCGCGCGACGTCTCGCTCGCGACGCTCGATGGCATTCACCAGCGGCACGCGCAGACGATTCCGTTTGAGAATCTCGATATTCAGCTCGGCCGCCGCATCGCCGTCGATCTGCCGGCGATCGAGCGGAAGCTCGTCCACGATCGGCGCGGCGGCTATTGCTTCGAACAAAACACGCTGCTCGCCGCCGTGCTGCGTGCGCTCGGCTTCGAGATCACGATTCTCCTCGGCCGCGTGCGCTGGCAAATGCCGGAGGACCAGCAGACCTCGCTCTCGCACGCGTTTCTCCGCGTTGAAACGCCCGACGCCGGGCCGCATCTCGCCGATGTCGGCTTCGGCAGCATGTCGCTCTTCCGCCCTCTCCGACTTGAGTTCGATGTCGAGCAGTCCGGTTGCCTCGAACCGCGCCGCCTCGTCCGTCGCGGCGATCTCATCGCGCATCAGGCGCGGCTCGGCGAGACGTGGGGCGACGTCTACGTCTTCACGCCCGCGACCGTGCTCGACATCGATATCGAGGTCGCCAACTGGTTCACGTGCGCGCACCCCGATTCCGCGTTTCAAAAAAATCTCCGCGCCTCCCGCGCCTTCGCCGATCGCCGCTACACGTTGCTCAATTCCGAATTCAACATCCGCCACGCCGACGGCCGCGTCGAGCGCCGCACGATCACGACGGCCGATGAACTCCTCACCATCCTCGCCGAGTATTTCGGTCTGCACTTCCCGCCCGGCACGCGTTTCGGAAAACCCGGCGCGCCGTGGCCGCAGTAAACTCTTCCCCACCCGTTCTCTTTTCCTCCTGCTCTTCCCCTCACGCCATGCACCTCTCGACCACCGTTTCCCGCCTACTCGCGCTCCTCGCCATCACGGCCCTCGCCGCCACCGCCGCCGATAAAAACTTCGACACCTGGGCCGACGCCCTCACCGCCGAGACGATGCGGGCCAGCCCGACCGGCGCCACCAGCGCGCAATTTTTCAGCGGCGCCGAACAGGACGCGCTCGACCGCCAGCTCACGCCCATCACCAAGAGCTACCGGGCCCAACGCGTCGCGAAGGCCAAGGCCGCCCTCGCCGAGCTCGCCAAGTTCAACCGCGCCCAGCTCGACGCCGAACAGAGCATCTCCGCCTCGATCATCGAGTGGTCGCTCCAAGGCACCGTCGATTCCGAGCCGTTCGCCGACTTCAGCTTTGTCTTCAGCCAGTCTGGTGGCCTGCAGGTGAGTTTGGTCAATTTCCTCAGTCAGACGCACCCGATTCGAAACCAACGCGACATCGAGAACTACCTCGCCCGCCTCCAACTCGTCGCAGCGCAAATCGACGACGGCATCGCGATTGCCAAGGACGCCGCGGCCCGCGGTTTCCTCATGCCGGACTTCATCACCAAGTCCGCGCTCGGGCAGTTCGAGCGTTTCCTCGGCGATGCGCCGGAGAAAAACGTCCTCGCCGCCTCGCTCGACGAACGCGCCGGAAAACTCACGGCCGTCACCGCCGCGGCCCGCGCCGCATTCGTCGCCACCGCCGCCAAGACCGTGGCCGAGCAAATCATCCCGGCCTTTCGCCGCGCCCAAGCGCTCCTCCAGGCGCAGCTTCCGCTCACGAAGAGCGACGCCGGCCTCTGGCGCCTGCCCGGCGGCGACCAAGCCTACGCCAACGCCCTCCGCCGTTTCACGACTACGACCATGACGCCCGACGAAGTCCACGCCCTCGGGCTCAAGGAGGTCACGCGCATCGAGGCGAAGATGGACGGACTGTTGCAGCAGCTCGGTTTCAAAACCGACAGCATCAAGGTTCGCATGGCCCAGCTCGAAGCCAGCCTCCAGCCTCCCGCCTCGCCCGATCCGCGGGCCGGCCTGATCCAGCGCTACGAGGCCATGATGGCCGACGCCGTGAAGCGCTCCGAAGCCGTCTTTGACATCCGGCCGAAGGCCCCGTGCGTCGTGAAGCGCGAGCCACCGTTCACCGAGAAAACCGCTGCTGCCCACTACACCGGCCCGGCGAAGGACGGCTCGCGCCCCGGCGTGTTTTGGGCCCCGCTGCCCGGCCCTACCTTCAACATCAGCGGCATGCGCACACTGGTTTACCACGAGGCGATCCCGGGCCACCACTTCCAGATCGCGCTGCAACGCGAGACCGCCAGCCTGCCCCGCTACCGGCGTGACGGCATCTTTGGCGGCGGCTCCGCCTACAGCGAAGGCTGGGCGCTCTACGCCGAGCAACTCGCCGCCGAGAACAATTGGTATGAGGGCGACATCCCCGGCCTCCTCGGCCAGCTCGGCGCCGAACTTTTCCGCGCGCGCCGGCTCGTGGTGGACACCGGCCTCCACACCAAGCGCTGGACCCGCCAACAAGCCATCGATTACGGCATCTCCACCTCGGAAGTGGAGCGCTACACCATCTGGCCCGGCCAGGCCTGCTCTTACAAAGTCGGCCAGCTCAAAATCCTCGCGCTGCGCGCCAAGGCCCGCGCCGCGCTCGGCGAGAAATTCGCGATCAAGGAATTCCACAATCTCGTCCTCCAAAGCGGCAACATGCCGCTCGACGTGCTCGAACAGGTCGTCGACGGCTGGGTGCGGGCGAAGGGGTAATGCGCCGCCGCCCGTGCAGATGAAATTGGTCGGGCTCGACCTTGGTCGCTCCCGGCTACTCCGCGCAAGACCGAGGCGGGGACGAAGGTCCGGCCCTACGCTCCAAACCCAACCGCGAATCAACGCGCAGCCACCGCCGAGGCCGCCGCGAGCGCTTCGCGGACGAAGCTGTCGTCCTGCCACAGCACGAGCGGGCGCAGCCAGCCTTTGCCCTCGGCGAGTTTTGCCAAGGTCCTCAACTCCTCTCCGCGCAGCGCGGCGCTCGCGGCGGCAAACGCCTCCGCATCGTCCAGCCCGCGCATCTTGCCGCGTTCCCACTCCAGCCGCGCGGCGACGCAGGCCGGATTAACTTTCTCTTCGGCGTCATCGAGCATGAGATGTGCGCCCCGCGCGAGGATGACGGCTTGGGCGGCTTCGCGCACCGGGCTCCAGCGCTGGGCCAGCCGGGCCAGCGCCTGCTGACAGCCTTCACCCACCCAACGGGAGCGCCGATCGTCGTCGGGTGTGGCCTTCGTCTCGGCCAACTTCGCCTGGAACTTCCTCTCGTCAGCGAACGAAAGCCCCGGCGGAGATTCCACCGGAGGCGAAAGCGCCGCCCGTTTCAACCAGTCGATCCGCGCTTGCACGCCCGCCGCCATTTGCGCCAGCAGGACTTCGGTGGGCACGGATCGCGGCAGCTTGGCCACGGCCTCCAGCCAGGTTTCCACGCTGTAGGACGACAGCTTCATCACCTTGCCGTCGTCGAGCTCGACCACGGCGGTGCCGAGCATCAGGTCCCGCTCGGGATCGAACTCCACCGTGCTCAGCAGCAGCAAGGCCCGCGAGGCAAAACCGCCGCGCGTCGCGTCGTAGCCCAGCATCCGCAAATCGGGATAGGCGCTCGCGGCTTCGGGACAATAGATGACGCTAGGGAAATTGTCCTCGATCAGTTTTTTCCGCGCTTCGCCCGTGGCCGCGAGCACGTCCACGAGCCATTTTTCCAACTCTGCGCACGCGACCGCATTCGGCGCCGCTTCCAAATTTTTTTCGCTCAGGAGGCCGGCGGCCTGATCACGCTCGACCGCCGCCACGAGAAACAACGGATAGAGCGGATCGTCCTTGTTCTTCGGCCGGCGCCGGGGGTCATCGAGCCACGCGCCGAGCCGCGCCCAATCACCGAGGAGGGGTCCGCGAATTTGGGCGATGGTGAGGACATCGGCCGGAGTCGTGATGTCTCCGGTGTAGGCGAGCAGCTCTTTCACCACGCGACGCGTTTCCGCAGTGAGTGGCCCGCGGCTCAAAGCGCTGAGTTGCCGACCCAGTGCCACCGGGTTGTTCGCGTAAATCTGCCGCAGGGCGACCTCGCGGGTTTCGCCGAGAATCTCGCGGCGCACGCGGACGAGCCCGGCGGTGTGGTTTGGCTCCGTCCACATCCGGACTCCGGCCACCGCGGCGCGCTCGCCGACTTTCAGCAACTCCATCCACCGTTCCTTGGCGATGCCGAGATTCGCGAGCGACTCGCCTGCCACCATCGGAATGTCCGTCAACTGCTGCAGCGCCGATAGCGCCGTCAACCAGCGCTGGTCATCATTCTTCCAGGCCAGCGTCGAGGCATCCGTCGCGGCGGACTTTACTACCGTCGAAGGACGCGATTGCGCCCGGCCTTCGCAGGCCAGACTGATGTAGGCCTCCATCACCTGCGGCCCGGAGGCCAGCAAGAAGGCCACCACCCCGGATCGGGCGGGGTCCTGGCCGGAGAGAAGATCCATGTTGGACTTGCGCTCGCGGATATATTGCACGCCGTGATTGTTCAGCATGTGATCCCAGAAAATCAGCGCCGGAGACTTCAACGCGGCAGCATCGCCCGTGCAGGTCAGATCGAATTCCTGCTGCAGTGCGCGACGCAGCATCGGCGATGCGCCGCTCCGGTTCAACCAACCGGAGAATGCAGTCTGGAGAAAGGCATTGGCCCCGGAGGACGCTGCCGCCAAGCCGGCACGCCGGTGTGCCCGAATCTGCGAAAACCACTTTCCCGGATAATCCGAGCGGTAGCCCCCCGGCGAGAGAATGAGTTTCTCCGCCAATGCCAACCAAGGGGCCTTGCGCAGAGTGGAAGCCATCTGGGGCGTGCCGCCCGCGGTCGGTGCGGGCAGTGTGGTGAATCCCGCCGCCCAGACACTGCCCGCCACCTGAGGGATGAAGACGCTCTGGAGGCGCTCGATTTGAGCCAGCGCGGGCGTCTGCCGGGCGGCCGCCACCAAAAGGCAAGCCCTGGCCAAACCCTCGGCATCCGCCGCGGGCGGGAGCGCTTGGATAATCTCCGCGAGCAGGGCGGCGGCCTGTAGCCGCTGATTCTCATTCAGGCTCAGGCGGCGCTTCTCGTGCGCCAGGGCACTGGACAGTCCGGACCAATGCCAATCGGACGGCGCGGCATTACCCGCGCCGCCAAGGCCCGTGTCGGACTCGCCGGCCCGTTGGACCGTGATCCAGCCTTGGTCGAAAAAGGAATAGGCGGCTTCGGCCAACCAGTGCTGATAATCATCCGTCGATCGTTGCCGGTAGATCTCGATCGCGACGGCGAAACGCTCGGCGGCGGTGCAGGTGATCCCGAGGTCGGCGAATTTTGCCCATTTGTAATCCCATCCATCCTTCCATTCAAACGCCCCGACGAGCATCGCATCGGCCACTTTTTCCGAACGCTCCTTGGGAAAAGGTGCGCCCGTCCGGAGCGCCTGCAAAAAACCTTGGCTTGTGCGAATGAACGCGCCGAAACGCCGCTCGTGCAACTCCGCCGCTTTCGCCCGCTCCTCGGCTTTCGCATTTGCGGCCGCCTGCGCCCGTCGTTCGGCCGCGATCGCCATGCGCTCATCTCTCGCCCTTTCCTCCTCGGCCCGGCGTTTGTCGTTTTCTTTTTTCGCCTGCGCAGCCCGTTGCGCGTTGGCCTCGGCCTCCGCCCTGGCCTGCAATCCCAGCGCCCACGCTACGAACGGGCTCTCCGTCACCGGCGCACGATAGCTGGGAGCGGCATTGTTCGACGCCGCGGATTGACGCGCCATCATTTCCTGGAGCGCACGGCTGGGATTCCCATATCGATCCGAGAGCTCGCCATACTTTCCCACCGGCTGCGCGGGCGCCGGCGTGATCGCCATCGCCACCAGCACGACAGCGATGAGACCGGTTGACCACGAGCCGATCCCGCCGCCGTTTCCCAAACGAACCTCAACGATGGGTCTCTCCGCAGGCAGTGGGGCAATCATTGGCCACTCATGGTTCGCCTCGGCCCCAACCTCAATCGGAAAGCCGGGCCGCCATCCGGTGAACGCTGCGCTGGAAAGCGAAACACGCCGGGGGGATTCGTGGTTGCGACTCGCCTCAGCCGCACCTCTCTTAAGCCATGATGAATCGCCGCGCGTTTTGGCCTTCCGCTTCATGAGCCACACCCCGTCGGCCCCCCCCCCCCACCCCCGCCCGGAGACCCCCCACCCCCCCGCCCCCGAATATTGGGGTAAGGCGGGGGGGGGGCGGAATAAACCCCCCCGGTTAAGGGGGGTCGCGCAAA
>JANNEY010000269.1:0-22331 GCA_031379235.1 Opitutaceae bacterium
GCGACGCCTCCGCGGTGAAGCGCCGCGTCTGGTTGAACGCCGTCTCCAGCCGGTCGAACATCTGGTTGAGGAGGCGGGCGAGGTTGGAAATCTCGTCCTGCACGGCGGGCACGGGGATGCGCTCCCCGAGGTTGTCGGAGCCGATTCGGGCGGCGGTTTCCTGGATGAGCCGCACGGGACGGAGCGCAAGACGGCTCAGGACGTAACCAACCGCGCCGCTCACCAGCAGCATCACGAGCATCAGGCCGGCAAAAACCCGCTCGTAGCCCTGCATCACTCCGCGCACGTGGCGCTTGGAGGTCGCGATCATGATTTCCATGGGTTCGAGAATGAACTCCGAAACGCGCAGTTCCCCGAGATCGCCGACGACCGCGTTGTAGTGGATGCCAGGCTTGTCCGGGATCGACTGGCCCTTGAGGTTGCGCGAGCGAAAAACCGGGCCGGTGCCGCGGCGGTGGATTTCGAGGTAGAAGAGCACCGAGGAAAACTCGGTCGTCTCACGCAGCCGCTCCTCGATCTCGGCGGGCGTCAGTGTGGCGTAGTCCGTGCCGAGCCGCGGGCGGATCTGCTCGAACTCCGCGGCGTTGAGCAGCTCAAGCGCGTGAATCGCGTGCTTCTCGAGAAAATAGCGCCCGCCCATGAACAGGCACGCAAACGTCGCCGTCGAGGCAAACGCATACCAGAACGCAAGCCGCGCACCGATCGATTTCACAGGAGCTGGTAGCCGACGCCGCGCACGGTCTTGAAGAGCGGCTTGGCGGCGTCGAGGTCGAGCTTGTTGCGGAGCTTGCTCATGTAGACGTCGAGGAGGTTGGTATCGACGTCGTAGTGCGACTCCCAGATTTTCTCCGAGATGAGCGTGCGCGTAAGGATGCGCCCGGGGTTTTGCAGAAACACCTCGAGCAGGGCGAACTCGCGGCTGGTGAGCTCCACCGGCGCGCCGCCGAGGGTGACGATGCGACCGAGCAAATCCATGCGGAGGTTGCGGTGCTCGAGCACAGTCTCCTTCACCGCGCTCTGGCGGCGGAGCAGCGAGCGCACGCGCGCGAGGAGCTCCTCGATGGAAAATGGTTTTGCCAGATAGTCGTCGGCACCGAAGTCGAGGCCCTTGATCCGGTCCTGCACGGAGTCGCGCGCGCTCAGGATCAGCACGGGCTCGTTGAAGCCGCCGCGCCGCCACTCCTGCAACAAGTCGAGGCCATCTCCGTCGGGCAGGCCCAGATCAAGGATGATCACATCGTAGCCGGTCTCGCAGAGCGCGTCGCGCGCCTCGCGGCAGGTCTGCACCCACGTCGCCGTGTAGGAACGCTCGGCCAGGCCTTTTTTCAAGAACTGCCCGAGGCGGCGCTGATCTTCGACGATGAGGATTTTCACGATCGGACGTTGATGCCCCGGTGCGGCGATTCGGTCAATCGACGAGCTGGCGGCTCGAGGTGATCTGGCCGGCGCGCAGCGGGAGGAAAATTTCCTGCTCACGCACGACGGCCTGGCCGTCACGGCTGAGGATGAAGCGCACGAATTCGGCGAGTGCGGGCGGCAGCGGCTGCCCCGGTTTCTTGTTGGTGTTGAAAAACGTGACGCGGCTCAGCGGGTAGCGCGCACGCGCGACTTCGTCGTAGCTTGGCGCATAGAAAGTGCCGCCGGCCTTCTCGGCCACCGCGATCGTTTTCGTGCCGGGCCCGATGTAGGCGAGGCCCGCGTAGCCGAGTGCGTAACGATCCGCGGCGACAGCCGGCGAGATGGGAAACACGGTCGGGTGCAGCGCGACATCCTTGTCCTCGCGCCATTCGCCGCGTTTGCCCGGCGTGCTGAGGATGCGTTGGCGGACGAACTCCTCGAAGCCGTTCCACGGTTTCACGCCCACGACGTGGATCGGTTTGTCCGCCCACTCGCCGGTGAGGCCGAGCTGGCCCCAGGTGCGAAGCGGCGCGCCGCCGCGGTGGCGCGTGGTGGAGAGCAGCGCGTCCAGCTGCGTGAACGTAAGCTGGCGGAGCGGGTTGTCTTGGTGGACGAAAAACCCGATGGCATCGAGAAACCCGAAGTGGCGGTAGCTGCCCCCGCTGATCGGCACGCTGAACGGATCGTAGCCGAATTTCTTGGAGAACTCGATGAGGTCGGCGGGGCGCAGCTCGCGCGAGACCAGCACGAAGTCGAGACCGCCCGCGATCAGTTGATCGGTGCCGAGGCTGCCGGCAAACGGGGGGACGAGATCGAGACGGATGTTTGGGTAATGCTTTTGAAACGCCGCGATCCAGCGCCGCCCCAGATCGACGAGCACGTCGGACGATGCGCCCTTGAACGTCGCGGCGAGTTCGCGCGAGGCGCGTGGCTGAAACGGCGCGAGGGCGGGGTCGAGCGCGGGCTGCAGCAGCTCGGGCGCGGGCAGCGTGCGGCCTTCCTTGCGCCAGCGTTCGGTTTCGGCCGGTGTGGGTTTTTCCGGAGCGACGGTGTCGGGCGCGGGTTGCGCGAGGAGCGCGACGGCGGCGAAGGCGAAACAAACGATCGGGCGGCAATTCATGGGGTGAAGGGAACCAAGGCGAAGGTGACGCAGCCACCTGAAGCGAACCTGAATAGTTTCTCAGCTTCGTTTCAGGATGGAGCAAGTGGAGTCGGTCAGAATGATGGCATGGTGCCGAACCTGCCAAAACTCACCCGCCTCGCCGTCGCCTGCGGGATTTTCGCCGCCCTCGCGGCCATTTCCCGCGCTTCTCGCAGCGGCCTGAACAACGTGCCGAACGCCGACGTGTCGGCCATCGGCACCGGCGTGGTGCAGGGCTACTCGGCGTTTGGCGAGGACCGGAAGCCTTCGTTCCTCAGCGGCGTGCGCCTCGGCTTTGCGCCCGGTGGCGAGAAGATTGAGGCGGGGTTCGACACGCGCTGGAAACCGGGCACATCCGTGCCCGTTTTCTTCAACGCCAAGTGGATCGCCTCGCACTGGGACAAAAAACTGCCGACCTTTGCCATCGGCGTCGCCAGCCTCGCGCCTCGCGCGCAGGACCGCGACCGCCTCGGACAGCCGCAGACCTACGGCGTGTTCACCTATGACGCCGGTTTCGCGCGGGTGCATGCGGGCTACGCCGCGCAGCGCCGCAACAACGCGATGTTTTTCGGCCTCGACCGCACGTGGATCATTGAGGGCCACAAGCTGAAATTCCGCACCGACGTGATTGAGATTCAGGATGCCGGCCAGTGGCTCGGCAGCGCCGGCTTCACCTTTCAGTTTACCGACGCTTTCGGCATGGAACTCTGGGAGAGCAAGCCGACCGAAAAGGGCAAGGCCTACACGACCTTCAAGCTCGGCTGCGGCTTCAAATACTGAGCCACGCTTGGGCGCGAGCCGGTCCGGCTGTCACTGAGGCAGGCTCGCGACTCCTGTGGGTGACAAAAACTCCATCAGAAAGTGAGGAGAGAGGGTTGGATGAAGTTGCCGCGAGAAATGCGTCGCCTTGCTGGCTGCCGTCGTGAGGCACGGCGGACACGAGCGCAGAAACGTTGCGGCGAGTCGCACAATATCGGATGCACGGCCGCGTCGTTCCGCGTCGAGCGCATGGGGAGGTTCGACGAGATCGCCCGTGGCCTCGTCCCTTGAACCCCGATTGACCCGATTGCCGGACGGATGCCGTTCAGGCCGTCCGACGCGTGTAGCGATGGTGCAGGCCGCCCACCTGAGCAAACTCGACCATTGGTTCTTGTTCAGGAGTCATCACCGGCAGCCGTGCCCGCCATGAAGAGAATATCATTTGACGTGCAATGCAGCGCATATGCCGAATCCGAGTTTTTTGGCGTGCTAACGCTAAAATCGCGAACAAACGTGCCGTCTTTTCGGTATACGAAAATTTTCGCGATACTGTTATTGGTTAGATACAAAAGCCCGCTTGAATCCATGGCCATGCCGTAGGGCGCAACGACCGGTGAAATGAGTGAAGCATTCCTAACTGAAGGCGGGTTCGTATTGAAAACAGCAGTCCGGCCAGCAAGACCAGATGTCGTGAACAGCAAGCCACTGGAATCGTAAATAAGGCCGCTAACGTAGCTCAAAGGTGGACCCGAAATGTAGTTCTTCTTGAGCACTGCGAATGTCTCCGAGTCATAGAGGTCAATCCGGGCAGACCCCGATCGACCTGATGCGACGAGCAGGACCTCAGCCGTCAAACCTACGGTCGATAACGCCACCGTCAGGAAGACAAAACGAACAAGAGCCAAACGGGCTAGTTTCATGTATTCGGTTGGTGTTGGTTAGGAGAGGACAAATTCTTTCGGACGAATGCGCTAGGATGTGTGCGCTTCTAAATTCCGCCGCTTTCTCAATGCAGTAATAGCCAATAGGGCGAGGGTCAGCAGACCGATCGTGCTTCCGAAGTCTGGCACAGTGCTAATCTGAATAAAATCTAACTTTACCGCGTTGTCGTAAGTTGGAAAGAAAGGCACGAATCCCCGATTTTCGATGCCGAGTAGGTTGCCCGTGCGCTCCGTGGTGTTCACGGACAAAAGCGGATTGTTCAGGTCTCCGATAAAAACTGAAATGCTCGTGCCAGTGTCCAAAACTCGGAAATCATAGAAAACGTTGTCCAGAAAAGTGAAATTCCCGAGGACTCCCGGCGTGTTTACACCTGCGGCTAATGTCAGATTGTTTAAACCGGTCTGGTTGCCGTCATCTCCACCCCGGCGGTTAAATCCGACATAGATGTTATTCTGAAAATTGTAGTAGGGACTGAGCAGAACACCGTTGGTGCGCAGATTAATTTGAAATTGATCGTAGCTTCCCCCGGTGAAAGCGAATCTACCCGTGATGTCGATGGCGTTGGGTAATGAGTTATTGGTGACGAGAATCCCGCGTTGAAAGAAATTGGCCGTTCCACCTGAAACTCCGATTTGAGAATCGGACAAAGGAGCACTTGGCGTCCAAATCGAGATGTTGACGGACTGCCCATTAAAATTGTCGGACAGGATAACAGCAGCGTTGGCCTTTGGGAGCGACGCAACAAGAGCGCACGCGAGAACTAGCAACTGGCGAGATTTAGTTTTCATCGGTGGCGGAAAATATGTCCCAGCCTAGAAACGACGGAGTGACACCAATTGCTTTTCTCGTCCGAGAATAGGCAACCATGAAACGGGATATTTTCGCAAGCTGGATACAAATTAACCACCAAAGTGGGCAATGTTGTCAATGGAGATACCCACTGCCGTTGGTTAACCTATCGTTGGGTTCACGGTATTCTCGCTAGGTGCCCGAACGCGCCAGCTCACTTCAACGATCCTTTGGTTCAGCCGTTCGATCTGCGCGTCTAGGAAAGAAGATGACTCAAGAGAAATTGGCAGAAGAAGCCGAGTTGAGCCTGAATTTCATCGGTAATTTAGAACGCGGTGAAAAACTGCCATCACTGGACACCATCGTGAAGGTTGCGCGAGCCATGGAGATGACAGGAGCGCAATTGTTGACTCGGGCCGGGCTTTGACGGCTCCGTTAGGCTGCTACCTCCGGCAGTTCATCCCATCGGGTCGTGTAACGCGGGCTTTTGTTGTGCTGCCGCATTCTCCAAACCGGTGGCTCTCTGGTTGCTGCCGACGCAAGATGGACCGTGGCCCTGCCCCACGCAAGATTAACAGCATCGATCGCGCTCATTGCTCGACGACGCTTTTCAATTTTTTCAGGAGACGCAGAATCAAAAGCAGACTGCACGGCATTCTCAGGGCCAAGCTCCAATAAAAGCACACCAACTCTTTTCCATTTGTAACCCGGTCGCCAGATTCGCTCCAACACTCTCATCGCTGCGCTTACCATCTCAGGACTGAAATTTGTTGGCGTCGAAAACGTCGCGTCGCCTCCGGGAAAATACTGCGGCAAGTGCGGTTGAAATGGATTTGTCTGAAGGAAAATCTGCATCCCACCGCAGACGCTAGCTCCACCGCAAAATAGCGAAGAATCAGTTCTTGTTTCCCGGCTTCCGTCATCGGCTGGATGCGGTCGATAAAATCGTCGAATTGGTCGTTGGAGTTCATTTTCGCATGGGCCGCTGGCCCCGACCTTTGTTCGTTTTCAGTTCGTTACTTTCATCTCTCCTATGAAGATGGTGCCCCCACGGGGAATCGAACCCCGCTTTGAAGATTGAGAATCTCCTGTCCTAACCGATAGACGATGAGGGCGAAAATCGGAAGAGGGAGCGTCCGGGTTTCACAGCGGGCGTCAAGCGCTTGTTTGGCCTGGGCACCCAACGAAAAAGGCGCGCCGGATCGGGCGCGCCCTGAAAGTCACCGCTTCGCAGGCGGCAGCGTCACTTCTTGACCGTGAACGGTAGCGAAAACTGAGTGCGCTCCCACTTGATCTTGATCGTGCCCGTCAGGCTCGCCGCCGGGCCGTTCTCGATCGTGATGGTAAGTTGATCGACCGAATCAGAGAGGCCTTCCTTCTTGAGGTCCACACGAGCGAGGTCGTTGTCGACGTTCACCGGCACGCCCCAGTCGCCGACCTTTTTGCTGAACGCAAGTTTGCTCACGCCGTTTTCCGACGGAATGATGTAGAGTGTATGGATGCCGGCCGGAATGGTCGTGCCGCCGATCACGAGCGCGTGCTGCGTGAGGATGGTCGTGGCTTCATCGGCACCCAAGCGGTCAGCCTTGTCCCACGCAACGAGGCCGCCCCAGATCTTGCGCGGCTCACCGCCCTTGCGCGGGTGGACGGCGAAGGGCCGGCCGTAAGTGATCGTGACACGGCTGCCTTCGGCGCGGGTGCCGATGACGGTACTGGTCGTGTAATGCGGCGTCGCGCCGCCGGTGCCGGCACCGGGAATCGCAGGGGCGGGCTGCTTCTTGGCCGGCTGTTTCTCGGCTTGCGAAAAAGCCGGCGCAGCGAACGCGAGTGCCAGTGCCGCCGTGAGGGCGAGGGAGGTGAATTTTTTAGTCATGGGTGATGGGGGAACGACCACTTGACGAACGAAACCCGAGAAAGTCACGCCCGGAGATACTCGCACATCTGCCTTGCCGCGGGCGGTGCTGGTGCGTTCATAGCGGGCGTGCTCCCCTCACCCCGCCTCCATCATGTGCGTCTCATTGCCACCGCTGTTCTATGCTCGCTCGCGATCCCTGCCTCCGCCGCTCTAGGCGTGCAGCGGTCCGTTTTTGGCACCACCCCGGAAGGTGCGACGGTCGAAGCTTTCACACTCACCAACGCCCGCGGCGCGTCGGCCAAGATCATCACCTACGGCGCGATCGTCGCCGATTTGCGCGTCCCGGATCGTGAGGGGAAAACGGTATCGGTCGTCCGCGAAATCGCTGCATCGGAACAGGGTTTTCAACGCGGTTTTCGCGAAGCCGCAGCAGTGTTCGGCCGAGTGGCGAATCGGATCGCACAGGGACAGTTCATGCTCGACGGCAAAACCGTGAACGTCACCCGCAACAGCGGTCCACACCACATCCATGGCGGCACGAAGAATTTCAGCCGCGTCATCTGGCGGGCCAACGTGCCGGCCAACGCCACAGCCCCTGCGGTCGAACTGAGCTATACCGCCGCCGATGGCGAAGAAGGCTTTCCGGGCAAACTCACCGTCACGCTCACTTACACACTGACCGCCGAAAGCACGCTCCGCCTCGACTACCGCGCCACCAGCGATCAGCCGACACCCCTAAACCTCACCAACCACGCTTACTTCAATCTCGCCGGTTCTGGCGACGTGCTCGACCACGAAGTCTCGATCAATGCCGAGCGCTTCACGGTCGTCGACTCCGCCCTCATCCCGACCGGCGAGATCAAGGGCGTCGCGGGCACGCCGCTCGACTTCACCAAACCAGCGCCGCTCGGCGCGCGGGTGGCACAGCTCCCGCCGAGCCGACGCTACGACAATAATTTCATCATCAATCGACGCGAAGGGGATACATCGCTAGCCCGCGCCGCGCATGTGACCGATGTGCGCTCCGGGCGCGTGATGGAAGTGTGGACCACGGAGCCTGGCGTCCAACTCTACACCAGTCCGCTCGGTGCGCCGGCCGCGAACGAAACCGCGCCCCGTTTCGGGTTTTATTGCTTCGAGACGCAGCACTATCCCGACTCGGTCAACCACGCGAATTTCCCAACCACAATTCTACGGCCCGGTCAGACTTTTCGATCAACGACGGAATATCGCTTTTCCGTGACCGCGGCAAAGTGAGCGAGGCGGGGCGCGTTGCCCCACCCCCCTTGCAGCAGTTACGTCGCAGCCTGAGCGCGTTGGGGGCCACGCGCTCCACCTTTTCAGGTCAGCAACTCGTCCGCCTTGAAGAAACGCGCGAGCTCGGCTTGGCCGTTCTCGACGGAGTCCGAGGCGTGCACGACGTTCTTCATCATCTCGGTGCCAAAGTCGCCGCGGATGGTGCCCTTCGCCGCCTTGCGCGAATCGGTCGGCCCGAGCAGGTCGCGCACGCGTTGGACGACGTCGGTGCCCTGCAGTGCAATCATGATGACGGGGCGCGAACTCATGAACTTCTCAATCTCAGGGTAAAAGGGTTTGTCCGCCACGTGCGCGTAGTGCTCGCGGAGCAGGGCCGGCGTAAGCCGCGCTAGCTTGCAACCGATGACGTCGAAGCCGGCGGCTTCGAAACGGCTCAGCACCTTGCCGACGATGCGCTTTTCCATGGCATCAGGCTTAAAGATAACGAAGGTCTTCTGCATATGAACGGGTCAAAGTAGACCTGTGCCTGCGTTTGGAAAGCCTAGAGTTTCTCCCGCGAAAGCACCGCGTGCAGGGCCGATTCGAGGGTGGGATGTCGAAATTGAAACCCCGTTTTCAGCAACCTTTCCGGCACCGCCCGGCTGCTCGCCAGCAAGGCCTCGTCCGCCATCTGGCCCAATGCCAGTCTCAGCGCCCAAGCCGGCACCGGCAGGACCACCGGCCGCCGCAGCACCCGGCCCAGCTTTGTGGTGAATTCTATATTTCTCACCGGCTCCGGTGCCACAACGTTAACCGCTCCCACCAATCGTGTATCTTGCAAGGCGTGACAAATCGCCGCCACTGCGTCTGCAAGGCCAACCCAATTCATCCATTGTTGCCCGCTGCCCAGCCGACCGCCAAGGCCAAGCCGAAACAGCGGCAACATTTTCGCCAGTGCCCCACCCTCCGCCGCGAGCACGACGCCGAAGCGAAGCCACGTCACGCGCACACCGATCGCCGAAGCCGCAGCCGCCCCACTCTCCCACACGCGGCAGACGTCTGGCAAAAATCCCCGACCTGACGCGCTGGCCTCCGTCAGAACTTCGGCACCGCGGTCACCGTAAAAACCCACCGCCGACGCGTTCAACAACACCGCGGGCTTCCGCTTCATCCGCCCCATCGCTTCGACCAGGGCGCGCGTTGCATCCACTCGACTCCGCAAAATCAGCTCGCGCCGACGCGCCGTCCAACGCCCAGCCCCGACATTTTCGCCCGCGAGATTAATCACCGCTTCGGCGCCGGAGAAGCGCACCTCGTCCATTTTCCCTTCCGCCGGACTCCACGCGATCTCATCCGACGAGCGCGCCGCCCGCCGCACCAAGCGGTAAACCTCGTGTCCGGCCGCGCGCAGCGCCGGCACTAGGGCCGTGCCCACCAAGCCCGAAGCTCCAGCGATGACGATCTTCATACCGCAGAATCCCGTGTCATGTTCGACGTTTGCCGCAGTGCCTTGAAGGCCGCGAGTGCTTCGTTTCGCGCCGAGGCGTGGTCCACGATTGGGTGCGGATAATTTTCCCCCAACGTGAGGCCAGCCTCCGCGAGCACGTGCAGCGGCGCCGCCCATGGTGCATGGATATTTTCCGCCGGCAGCTTGGCCAGCTCCGGCACCCAGCGGCGCACATAGGCGCCGTCGGGATCGAATTTTTCACCCTGCAATACCGGCGCGAAGACGCGGAAATAAGGCGCGGCATCCGCACCGCAGCCCGCGCTCCATTGCCAGCCCAGGGTATTACTCGCCAAATCGGCATCGACGAGCGTGTCCCAGAACCAAGCCGCGCCCAGCGTCCACGGCAGCCGCAGGTGTTTTACAAGAAACGACGCCACAATCATCCGCACGCGGTTATGCATCCAGCCCGTGTGCCACAATTGCCGCATGCCCGCATCGACGATCGGATAGCCCGTGCGACCGCGCTGCCACGCTCGGAGTTTTTTGTTCCCCGGATCGCTGGCCCACGGAAATCGACCAAACTCCTCGCGCAACGGTTGCTCCGGTGTGCGTGGAAAATGAAACAACAGGTGGTGGGCAAACTCCCGCCAGCCGATTTCGTTGAGAAACACCGCCGCCCCCTTGCTCGGTGGAAACACCCCGCTGTCCTTGCTCGCGCCCTGCACTGCCGCCCAAATTTGCCGCGGGCTCACTTCGCCAAAGTGGAGATACGCGGAAAGCTCCGAGGTGCCTGCGATGCCCGGCACATTGCGTCGATCCGAGTAGGCCGTCATCGCGCGCGTTACGAAAGCGCGAAGCCGCTTCGTCGCACCGGCCTCACCCGGCGTCCACGTCGCGGCAAATCCCGCATCCCACGCGAGGCGCGGCAACAGTCCGAGGGCTTGCGTCGCCAGCGAACTCGGCCACGCAGCCGGCGCCGCCAGTTTGCCAGCCCCGAGTTTCAATGGAGCCGCCACCGCCAGGGTCAGACAGTGGCGCCAGAACGGCGTGAACACTTGATACGGTCCACCCGCCTTATTCGCAATCGTGTGCGGCTCGTGTAGCAGCGCCGCATTGAAGCTCTTCGCCTCCACGCCCGCGGCGGCGAGTTTCATCTTGATGTTCGCGTCACGCGCGATCGCCGCGGGTTCGTAGCGGCGATTCCAGTAAACCGCGCCAGCTCCGGTCTGAGCGATTAGGTGGCGGAGGATGACCTCTGATTCACCTCGCGCGATCACCAAGCGGGAACCGTGTTCGCGTAGGGACGCGTCCAGCGCCACTAGTGAATGGTGCAGCCACCACCGGCTCGCCCCGCCAGCCGGCCAACGGCCCTCGCCCGCCTCGTCGAAAATGAACACCGGCACAATCGGTTCGCCACGCGCGACCGCGGCCTGCAACGCGGGATTGTCCTGCAGGCGCAGGTCTTGACGGAACCAGAGAATGGCGGACGACATCGTTAATGGAACGGACCCGTATTACGCACGGCCAAGCCCCTTGGACGCACCGGGGCGTCCACCTCAGAGTGCGTCCTGATAAAGGCGTTCGTAGCCACCTGCGGCGACTTTCCACGAAAAGTCCTTCGCCATCGCGTGCTGCTGCACGGCGGCATGCCGCACTGCATCCTTGAAGAGGATCAACGCACGATGCAGCGCCTCCCGCAGGCTGGTGGCGTTGGGCTCACACATGAGCCCGGTCCCGGTGCTCGGATTTTCGTCAGCATCGATGACAGTGTCGGCCAAGCCGCCGACGCGGCTGACGACCGGAATCGTCCCGTAAACCTGGGAATACATTTGATTCAGGCCGCAGGGCTCGAAGACCGATGGCATCAAAAAGAAATCACTGCCCGCTTCGATCAAGTGGCTCATCGCCTCATCGAGCTTGGCGCTAAGGAATACCTTTTGTGGGGCCGCCGCGGCCAGCTCCTGCAATTCCTCTTCCATCCGCTTGTCACCCGATCCCAGCACCACCAGCCGGCAATCCTGCCCGAGGAAAAACTCGCGGTTCGCCAGCACGAAATCGACGCCCTTCTGTTCGGTGAGGCGCGTCACCATGCCAAAGATCGGGCCCTTGAAGTCCGGGGCGAAGCCGCAGCGCTTCAGCAGTTCGGCCCGGCACACGCGCTTGCCCGCGAGATTGGCGGCCGAGTAGCGGGCGGGCAGCAACGCGTCCACGGCAGGATTCCAGATCGCGTTGTCCACGCCATTGAGGAGTCCCACGAGATCTTCGCCGCGAGTCTGCACGACACCATCAAGCCCGCACCCGAACTCGGCCGTCTGAATTTCCTTCGCGTAACGCGGACTCACCGTGGTCAACCGATCCGCGAAGAGCATGCCGCCCTTCATCAAGTTGATCTGCGAATAGTATTCGAGCCCATCCATCTGGTTGAGTTCGTCCGGGAGATTGGTGCGCGCGAAGGTCTTCGCCGGAAACACGCCCTGATACGCGATGTTGTGGATCGTGAAGACGGTTTTGAGCGCAAGGGTCACGCCATGCCGCCGCTCCGCGTCGCGCAGCAGCACCGGCACCAGCGCCGCCTGCCAGTCGTGGCAATGCACGACATCCGCGCCGAGGTCACCGATCCGAAGCATCTCTACCACCGCCTTGCAGAAGAAGATAAAGCGATCCGCATTGTCTTCGTAATCGCGCTCGCCGTTGCCGTAGGGCGCGCGCCGGTCGAAAAACTCCTCGCGACAGATCAGGTAGATGGTGAGATTCTTCCGCGGCGAAAACACCCGCACGTCACCGGCGAGAAAGTCGTTGCCGAGCTCGACCTTGAACCGGAGCTTCCGCGCCGCGCCCGCGGCGTCACGATGTTCCAGCGCGGCGCGATAGCCGGGGAGAAACACGGCGATCTCATGGCCCTTGTCCGCCAACGCCGAAGCGAGCGCGCCAACGGCGTCGGCCAGACCACCGGTCTTCATATAGGGGAACAACTCGCTCGCCACGTGGACGATTTTCATCGCCCGTAGCTAAGCCGGACTATTTCGTCAGTCCAATCCAAAGCACGGCGTGCGCCGCGCGCCCCTCCATATTATGTCACTCCGAGACCGCCTGCTGGTGCTATTGCGCGACCCTGCGTATGCGCCCGGCAACGAATTCGAACTCTCCCGCCGCCTCGAACTAAATAAAAAAGATCGCGCGGCCCTCGCTCACGAGGTGCGCCTGCTGCTCAAAGGCGGTGACTTCACGCGCCTGCGCAATGGCCGGATCACCGCCCAAGGCGCGGATCGGCGCGAGGCGCCCGCAGCGGAGTCGCGCAAGATTTTTGTGCCCACGCGGCGCGGACCCGCGATGCCTCCGCCCGGCACCCCGGCCGCTGCGCTGTTCACGCCCGACCGATCCGCCGCTTCCTCAGCGGCCACAGAGAAATTCGCGCGCAGCGAACCCGCCGCACGCGCCGCTCCCCCGCTCCGCCCGGACGAATTGATCGGACGCATCCAGTTTCGCGCCGGTGGCTCGGCGTTTGTTGTGCGCGAGGCCGTCGCCGGCGAGGACGCCGAGCCCGCGCTCCAAGTTTTTCCTGAAGACACTGGCGTCGCCCTCCCCGGCGATCGCGTGCTCGCGCGCGAATTTCCCGGCCGCAAGGGCAAGCGCCCGGGCGAAAAGATCGGCGGCATCGTGCGCGTGCTCGAACGCGAGCGCGACACCATCGTCGGCGATTTGCGCGCCGGTCGCCGCGGCTACATCGTGCAGCCCGACGACCCGCGTTTCAGCTACGAAATCCGCGTCGGGGATCCCTCAGACAGCGACCTCGAACCGACGCCGCGACCCGGCGACAAAGTCGTCGTCAAGCTCGGCGACTGGCGCCGTCGCGACGATCCCCTCACCGGCACGATCACCTCACGCCTCGGCCGCACGCACGAGCCGCGCGCGGAGCTGATGGGAATTTTCCTGCGCTACGATTTGTCCACGCAGTTTCCGACCGAGGTGGAGCGCGAGGCTGCCGCGCTCCCCGACCGCGTGCATGCCCGCGATCTCGCCCACCGGCTCGATTATCGTGAAGAAGCCGTCTTCACCATCGACCCGGACGACGCGAAGGACTTCGACGACGCGCTTTCCTACGAAGTGCTTGAGGGCGGCGATATTCGTATCGGCATCCACATCGCCGATGTCTCCAGCTATGTGAAGGCCGGCTCGGCCCTCGACAAGGAAGCCCAGCGCCGCGGCAATTCCACCTATCTCGTCGGCGTCGTGATCCCGATGCTGCCGGAAAAACTTTCCAACGGCCTCTGTTCGCTCGTCGAAGCACAGGACCGGTTGTGCAAGGCGGTGTTTCTCACCTTCGACAAAAAGGCCCGGATTAAAGACACGACCTACGCCAACACCGTCATCCGCAGCCGCAAGCGGCTCACTTACAAGCAGGCCTACGCGCTTTTGTTCGAGGACAGCCTGGAGCGCATCCGCGCCCTGCCGCTTCCGCCGAAACATCAGACCGGCTCGACAGGCCGCGCGCTGCGCGACTTGAGCGATGCCGAACTCACCGATTTGCAGACGTGGGTCCGCGCGCTCTGGAAAATCGCCAGCCGCCTCCGCAAGGATCGCATGGCGCACGGCAGTCTCGACCTCGATATGCCGGAGACAAAAATCTTCGTCGATGAAAAGGGTTACGCCGACCGGCTCGAACGCATCGAGCACGACGAGAGCCACCAGTTGATCGAAGAGTTCATGCTCGCCGCCAACGAGGCTGTCGCGCGGCTCACCCGCACGCACAAACTCGCCTCACTCTACCGCGTGCATGACGATCCCGACGCCGCTAAGCTCGGCGAATATCGCGACACGCTCGCGACGTTTCACGTCAAGGTCGGTGACCTCACCCGCCGCGAAGAGCTCGTGCGCCTGCTCGAAGTGCTGCGCACGCACCCGCAGGGCTACACGCTCCGCACGCAGTTGCTCCGCAGTCTCAAAAAAGCCGTTTACCGCCACACCCCCGACGGCCACTTCGGGCTGCACAAAAAAGACTACACGCATTTCACCTCTCCGATCCGGCGCTACGCCGATCTCGTGGTGCACCGCGTCTTCGATCATTATCTGGTGAAGCATGGCGGCCAGCCCGCGCCCACCGGCCACCACACCGGCTACGATCTCGCGCGCGTCGAGCGCATGGGCGAGCATCTCAGCCTGACCGAGGTCAACAGCGCCGAGGCCGAGCGCGACAGCGTGAAGATCAAGCTGCTCGAATTTTTCGAGCGCGAACTCGACAAGATGCCGAAGACGCGGTTTGCCGCGGTCATCACCGACGTGCGCGCCAACGGCTTCTTCATCGAACTGATCGAGTCGATGACTTTTGGCTTCGTCGCAGCAAGTGCCTTGGGCGACGACTATTATTCACCCAACTCCGCGGGTAACGCCCTCGTCGGCCGCAAGCGCAAGAAGCGTTACGAACTCAACGGCCGCCTCGAGGTCGTCGTCGAGTCCGTCGACCGCTACAAGCGCCTGATCGATTTCCGCCCGGCGAGCTGACAGATTTTTGGAGGCCGCATGAGCGTTCGCACCTTCACTCGCCGCGATTTTTTCTGGGCACTCGTGCCGGCGTGGTTTACCGTGCGCAACTTCAAGGCCGCGCTCCTTGGTATCACCGTGCTGTTCCTTGCCAATGCGGTAGTGATGGAAGCGAAGTCGGCGCGACTTTGGACCAATCTCCGTGGACTCGGAATTCTCTGCGCGATCGGGCTGGTTTTATGGTTGGTTGCGCGGCTGGTCGCAGCGTTCAAGGATTGCAGTCAAGGTTTCCCTCCCGCGCTCGCGGCGTTAGTGGCTGTCCTCGGCCAGCTCATCAATTTCGCGGCATCGGCGGTTTGCGGAGCTTATCTCTACGTCCGCTGGAAAAACGGCGACGACCCTGTCGGTGTTGCAATTTCCCTCGGAGTTTTCGCGATCGTGCATTTCCGCGACGAATGGCAGAAACGTTCCAAAGCCAAATCGCCCGCCTCTGACTCCCGAGCGGTTCCGGACTGACTCTTCGCAAGATGAAGCACTACACCTTCCCCGCCAAATTTCGCGCCCTCTACGATCAGGCCGTCGCCAAATACGGCGCGGGGCAGCGCGGGGCCGAGACGTTTTTCAGCGCCGACGACAAGGCGTTTCTTTCCGCCAATGGCATCACCCCGCAGCATGTCTATGATTACGCGGAGGATTTCCACGGCTACGACGGCGAGCCCGGGCTGGAAAATGCCCTCGGCATCGAGCTCGTGCGCCGCGACTATTTTCTCAATGTGCAGGGCGGCCGCCCTTCCGCGGCCGTGCTCGATCCGGCGACGATGCCGGCGAAGACCGCCAGCGTGCGCGGCATCGGCTGGCTCCCGCGCATTTTGCCCAAGGCGCGCGCCAAGCTCCGCGGCGAGATGCCGCCGAGCATGATGTATTGCTGCGGCGGCGATCGGGATTTTTTCCGGGAACGCGACATCCTCCCCGCGGAGTTTCTCGCACTCGTCTGGCGGCTCGGCTCGGACGACGCCGCGATCATCGACTGGGTCGTGCAGCGCTCGGTGGCAAAGTAGGCAGCCCACTCGCGGGTGCTTATCCAATTTTCCTCACCGCGCTCCCAATTGGGCTGCCTGCTTTCTGAAAAAAGAGCCCCTCGCGGATTGACCGATGCGACGCGCGCACTACGGTCAGCCGGTCCGTTGGTTTTTCATCCGTTGGCGGCAGTCTTCACCCTTCCCCTCCCCGAATCATGAAATACACCCTCACCGTTAACGGCCAGTCCCGCACTGTGGACGTGGCGCCGGAGACCCCGTTGCTGTGGGTCCTCCGCGACAGTCTCGAACTTGTCGGCACCAAATATGGCTGTGGCGTCGGCCTGTGTGGCGCCTGCACAATTCATCTCAACGGCGAGGCGACCAAGGCGTGCATGACGCCAGTCTCCACCGTCGGCCGGAAAAAGGTCACGACCATCGAAGGACTCGCGCCGAGCGCCGAAAAGCTCCACCCGCTCCAACAGGCGTGGTGCGAACTCGACGTCGCGCAATGCGGCTACTGTCAGGCCGGCCAGCTCATGACCGCCGCTTCCCTCTTGAAAGACACCCCGAAGCCCACCGACGAAGAAATCGACGGCGCGATGGCGGGCAATCTCTGCCGCTGCGCCACCTACACACGCATTCGCGCCGGGATCAAACGCGCCGCAGCCATCACCGCCGGCACCAAGGAGGCCGCCCAATGAGCACGCTCAACACTCCCACTCTCGCTGGCCCGGTAAGCCGCCGCGACTTTTTCAAAATTTCCGGCCTCGCCGGCGGCGGGCTGGCGCTCGCGTTCTACATCAAGTCCGGCGGCGATGCCGCCGCGGCGGAAATGGCTTCGGGCGATTTCACCCCCAACGCCTTCATCCGCATCTCGCCCGCGGGCAAGGTCACCATTGTGTCGAAGCAACCCGAGATGGGCCAGGGCGTGAAGACCTCGCTCCCGATGATCATCGCGGAGCAACTCGAAGTGCCGTGGAAGGACATCGCCATCGAGCAAGGCGACTTCGATGCGAAATACGGCAATCAAAGCGCGGGCGGCAGCCAGTCGACGCCGGCGAACTACGATAATTTCCACCTCCTCGGCGCCACGGCGCGCACAATGCTCGTCGAGGCCGCCGCGCAGACGTGGGGCGTGCCCGCCGGCGAGTGCCGCGCGGAAAAGGCCACTGTCGTCCACTCCTCCGGCAAATCGCTCGGCTACGGCCAGCTCGCCGCCAAGGCCGCGACGCTCCCCGTGCCCGCGAAGGAAGCGGTGAAGCTGAAAGATCCGAAGGACTTCAAGCTTCTCGGCACGCGCGTCGCGCAGTTCGACAGCGCTAAAATCGTCACGGGCCAGTCCCTCTTCGGCATCGACGTAAAACTGCCCGGCATGCTCTACGCCGTTTACGAAAAATGCCCGGCCTTCGGCGGCAAAGTAGTCAGCGCCAACCTCGACCAGATCAAGACGCTGCCCGGCGTGAAGGACGCTTTCGTCATCGAGGGCAACGGCAAGGTGAAGGAACTCGTCCCCGGCGTCGCCATCATCGCCGACTCGACGTGGGCCGCGTTCAGCGCCCGCAAGCAACTGAAGATCGTGTGGGATGAAGGCAAAGTCGCCAGCGAGAGCTGGGAGACCTTTGTGGCCGAGGCCAAGGCCAAGGCATCGCAACCCGGGGCCAAAACGCTGCGCAAGGACGGCGATCCAGATGCCGCACTCGCCAGCGCTGCCAAGACGGTGACCGCGGAATATGTTTACCCGTTCATTTCGCACGCGAATCTTGAGCCGCAGAACACCACCGCTCTTTGGAAGGATGGCGTCATGGAGATCTGGTCACCCACGCAGATCCCCTCGATCGGAATCGGTCTGGTGACCAAGGTGCTCGGCATCCCGGCGGACAAGATCAAGCTGCACATCAACCGCGCGGGCGGCGGCTTCGGCCGGCGCATCGGCGCCGATTATCTCATCGAAGCAGCCGCGATCGCGCAGAAGGTCAACGCGCCGGTGAAACTCACCTGGTCGCGCGAAGACGATCTCAAGCACGACCAATACCGGCCCGGCGGCCTGCATTTCCTCAAGGGCGGCGTGGATGCCCAGGGCAAGGTCGTCGCGTGGAAGAACCACTTCTTCACCTTCGGCGAGGGCGGCAACCCCGGCAGCGGCGGCGCCCTCAGTGGCGACGAATTCCCCGGCCGTTGGATCGCGAACTATCAGGCCGACCAGACGATGTTCGAAACCGGCTGGCCAATGGGCCCGTGGCGTGCGCCGGGCAGCTGTGTGTTCGCGTGGGTCATCCACTCTTTCATCGACGAACTCGCCCACGCCGGTGGCCGCGATCCGCTGGAGCTTCGCCTCGAGTTGCTCGGCGACAAAGACGAAATGCCCGCTGGCAGCGGCGGTGCGGCGGCCAAAGGCGGCAAAGGCGGCGGTCCCGCCTACAGCGTCGCGCGGATGAGAAACGTGCTCAAGTTCGCCGCCGAGAAAGCCGGCTGGGGCAAAAAGAAATTCGCCAAGGGCTCCGGCTCCGGCATCGCGTTTCACTTCAGCCACCGCGGCTACTTCGCGCAGGTGGCGGAAGTCACCGTCTCCAAGGACGGTCAGCTCAAGGTCGATCGCTTCGTCACCGGCGCCGATATCGGCGCGCAGATCGTCAATCTCAGCGGCGCGGAGAATCAGGTCGAAGGTTCGGTGATCGACGGACTCGGCGTGCTCATGCTGCAGGAACTGAACATCGAGCGCGGCCGCACGGTGCAGAGCAACTTCAACGACTATCCTTTGATTCGGATCACGGACGCGCCTTCAAAAATCGAGACGCACTTCCTGAAGACCAACCACCCGACCACCGGCCTCGGCGAACCCGCCCTGCCCCCGGTCGCGCCCGCCATCTGCAACGCGATCTTCGCCGCCACCGGCAAGCGCGTCCGCCAGATGCCGCTGTCGCGAACGGATCTGCGGTGGAGTTGAGTCCATGCAGGGCGGGTCTTTGACCCCGCCTGCTCTAGGTTGCGATTACAGACGGGCGGGTCACACAGACCCGCCCGCTTTCTTATGCTCACTTCACGACGTGACTATATCCTCCGCGTCATTGACGAAGTTGGCCGGCTACTTGCCCGGGTTATCTTCAAGCGCAAAGCCGGCGCGGATCAGGAGGCCCTCGAGACGGTCGTCGCCGGTTTTCAGCGCCTCTTCAACCTCGATAGCGAACAAATCTTCCTGCTCTCGCCCGAAAAGCATTACGAGATGATCGTCACCGATCCGAACGCCGATCCCGAAGACCAGCGCGACAAGCTGCTGCTCTACGCGGCGCTCAGCGCCGAGGCGGGCGCGATCTACGCCCAGAGCGGCAACCGCGCTCTCGCCCGCGTAACGCGGCTGAACGCGCTGCGTTTTTCCCTGCGGGCGCGCGCGCAATTTCCGATGGACGGCGCGCCCCCGTTCGCGCCGGATGTGCCCGCGTTGCTGGCGGCATTGGCAGATGAAGCACTGGACGACGCGACTGCTGCCCTCGTGCGAGAAACGAAAATCTGACCCGCTAAAAACCCAGCTCACCCTGCGCCTGCGGCGCGGGCGCGGGTTTTTCCCCCAAGAAAGTCCCGTAGCGTTCCAGCCAGTCGTTGAGCTTCTCGGCGTAGTAGTCGGCGTCGTAAGGCGCGCTCACCGGATCGTGTAGCGTGAGGGCGCGAGCGCGCTGCCAGTCGCTGGTTTTGCCCTTCGTCTTCGTCGTGATGTAATAGCTCACGCGCTCGCCCATGCGCGGGCGCGGCGACATTTGCAACGCCACCTCGGCCGAGGCCCGGCGCGGCTTGCCGCCCTCGGCGATCAGTTTCTCGTAGGCGTCGGGATTTTGATTGAGCGTCTCGCTCTTCGCCAGCTCGGCGACCGGGACGTCGCGTGTGACGAGCCGCTTCCGGTAATCCTCCAGCATCGGCACGGGCGACTCCGGCGAGGCCCCGACAAGAAAATTGATCAGCCGGTCGCTGAGCTTTTTCAGGAACGGCTCGATCCCGCGCGAGCGCAGCGCGCTGCCGCGCAGCGTCACCTTCTTCCCGTCGTAGAGCGCGTAGTTCTTGGCCTTGTAGCACCACATCGCCGCGTAGCGGCCATCGTGCTCCAGCTCGATGCCGGCGGGCAAAATCGGCGCGACGAGCGCGAGCAGTTCGTCGGGCTTTGCGAAAAATTTCTCCGACGAGAGATAGATCCCATCCGTGTCCGCCTCGAGAATCGTGCAGCCGTGCTTCGCGAATTCGTCGATGAGCTGCTGCAACAATTCGCGGCCGCGGCGCGTGACCTCGGCGGCGAGCTCGCCGTCACCGAAGCGGGCGCCGGAAAATCCGAGGTAGCCGTAGAACGAGTTGATGAGGATTTTGAAATTCGTCTGGCGCGCCTGCGCCTCGGCCCGCTCCTCCTCGGTCGGCGCGTGCTTGGCGAGTTGCTTGTATTTGAGCCGATACTCGCGCAGTCGGCGAAGTAACGGGATGAAGACGCCGAGCGTGTCATTCGCCGGGTTGCGGCCAATGTGCAGCAGCAGGCTCGGGTAGAGCGAGGCCACGTCGAAGTGCAGCACGTGCTTAAACACGCCCTCCTGAAAGCTGCGCGTGTAACCGCCCTCGAACGGCTTCACCTCCGGCGGCGTGGGCACGGCCTGCCGCGCATGATAATATTCCTCGAGAAAAAGGAGATCGATTTTCGAGGTCGCCCCGCGAAGCGTCGCCTCCTGGAGGAGCGTCGGGAAAGTCCGCGCCTGCTCGAAATACGTCGGCAGCAATTGATCCGCGAGGCCCTGTGTCTCGCGTAAGTCATCCTCGAGATAGGCGCAGAACCGCGCGCGATCCACGGCGAAGACATGCTGGATTTCATCGCCGCGCAAGTAGGTGCGCTCGCTGTCCTCGTCGGTGATGCCGAAATAAATCGCGGCCTCCTTTAGTCCATACGACTTCATCTCGCGCGTCGTAATATCGAAGATCTGCACAAGGAGGTAAGTATCGACGACCGCGCGGCCGGGCAGATCGCAGCGAGTGAAATCGATCCAGCGTTCGGCGACCTTTAGCTTGGTGTTGCGAAACGCCGCCTTCTGGCCGTAGCGCCCCCAGGCGCACGGCAGCTTGTGGCGCCTGCTGCGCTGGCGGAGGTAATCGAGGTCAAACTTGAAGAGATTATGGCCTTCGATCACGTCGGGATCGATCTCGGCAAGCGCGGCGCCGAAGTCCTGCAAAAGTTTTTTCTCCGCCGCATCCGTCGCCGCCTCCAGCAACAGGAGTCGATTCGTGCCGCCGCTGCGCAGCCCAATCGCGAGCACTCGATCATCGGGCCGTGCCGCGTCGGGAAACCCGCCCTCCGGCGAAGCAACCTCAATGTCAAACTGGCAACGGCGCAGCTGCCCAAAGCTCAATTCCCGATAGAGCCGCTCGCGACGCTGGAGCAAAAACTGGCTCTCCAGCGGACGCAGCGCATCGGCGCCCACGCCATCGCGCTCGCCGCGCACATAGGCCGTGAAATTTTCTAACGTCTCCGCGTGCAGCAATCGCCCAAACGGCCCCTCGCCTTTCAACGCCTCGATCTGCAGGCCCGCCGGCAGCGGCGGGGGCGGCACGGCGTTGAGCCAGGCGAATGGCCGGAACGTCTCAACGCGCTCCTCGCGCCCGCCACTTTCCGTGGCGACCGTGGTAAAGACCCGGCCGTCGTCCGCCACCCAGACGCCACAGAGCGATCCGGCCATGAACGTCTCGGCCGTTTAGAACGGCTTCAGATAGACCATCAGCACCGCGACCACGACCGCGGCGAGCGCGATGTAGATCAACGCCTGCACCGACTCGCGTTTGCGGTAGCCGATGCCCGCCAAGGCCGAGAGGACGAGCCAGCAGGCAATCTTCACAAACAGCCAGCCAGGCCAGCCGATCTGGAGCTTCGCCTGCAACCCGAAGGCCGCCACGAGCGCCACCAAGCTCGCAATGCCCGTGATCATCAGCACCCGTTTGCGCGTCTCGGCGGGCGCCGCGAACGCGTAGAACGTGAAGCCAGTCAGCACTAGGACGGAGAGGACGTGGAGGATGTTGTAGAAGAGAGGACTCATCGGAACGGCGACATCAACGGCGCGCTGCCCGCGGGTCGAATCTTTTGTGGAAGCGAGCAAGCTCGCTCCCACCGTCCACGTCTACCCGGTCGAAAAGAGTGACACCCCGCCTGTGCCGTATGCCCAAAGGCTCAGGACCTTTTTAGGTTAAGGTGGGCGCCTCCTCCGCAGCGTCTGCTTTCCGATTTACGGCCTAGCATCTTCCGCGACGGTTTCA
>JANNEY010000322.1:0-1991 GCA_031379235.1 Opitutaceae bacterium
CCAGCCCGACGCCGCGTCGGCCGTCGGCGGGCGCACCCCCCGCGCGGGAGAATTTCGCACGCGCAAGGAGCGGGGTGGGGGCACCCCGCCTACCACTCGCCATCGCGCTGCTTGCGATGTCCCTGCCGCTCGCCGCCGCCGATCTCACCATTGCTATGGCGCCGCGCTGGCGCGGCGCCGAGATCGCGGTGCCGTCGGCGGTGCTCGCGAACGACGCCGGCCAACCCCTCCGGCTCACGCGCGTGGCGCTGCTCGTTTCCGAGGTTGCGTTGCGGCGCGCCGATGGTGGCACGGTGCGGCTGGAGGGCCAATTTGGTTTCGTGGATAGCGGGAGCGGACGAAAGGAATTCACGATGCGCGGCGTGCCGGAGGGCGGCTACGTGGGACTGGAGTTTCGCGTGGGCGTTCCCGTCGCTGCGAACCTCGGCGATCCGGGGCGCTGGCCGGCGGGCCACGCGCTCAACCCCGTCGGCAACGGCCTGCACTGGAGCTGGCAGGGCGGCTATGTCTTCGCAGCGATCGAGGGTCACTACCGGCTCGCGGCCGGCGCGCCGGTAAGCGCCGAGCGTGGATTTTCTTTTCACCTCGCGACCGACGCACGGCTGATGTCCGTCGGTTTCCGCGCCGATTTGAAAATCGCCGGCGACACCCGCATCGATCTCGCTCTCGATCTGGCGCGCGTGCTCGCGGCGCAGAAATTCGCGTCGGACGATGGCAGCGAGAGCACGCACTCGGGCGAGGGCGACACGCTCGCGCCGCGGCTCGCGGCGGCGCTCGAGCGCGCGTGGTTCTGGCTGGAGGCGAAGCCTACGCCCACCGCCAGGGCGGAACGGCTGCCCGTGGCGCCAGCGGAGCCGTAGGCGGCTCCGCTCGCCTTCACCGTGCCCGCGGGTTTCCCGCAGCCCGCGCTGCCGGCGGACAATTTGCCCACGGCCGCGGGCGTCGCACTAGGCCGAGCGCTCTTCCGCGACCCGCGGCTGTCAGGCAACGGCTCACAGTCGTGCGCCTCGTGCCACGCGCCCGAGAAAGCATTTAGCGATTCCGTCGCGCTGAGTCGCGGCGCCGAGGGCGCGCTCGGCAAGCGGAACGCCATGCCGCTCTTCAACCTCGCGTCGAGCCCGAGCTACGCGTGGGACGGCAGCCAACCCCGCATCCGCGATCAAGCACTCGCAGCGTGGACGAATCCGATCGAGATGCACGCCGACCCGGCGCGCGTCGCCGCCGCGCTCGCACGCGACGAAGTGCTCGCGCAAAAATTCTCTGCCGCCTTCGGCTCCGGTGAGATCACGCCGGAGCGCATCACGCTCGCGCTCGAACAATTCCTGCTCATGGAAATCGCCGCCGACTCGCGCTTCGATCGTTCGCTCCGCGGCGAGGTGGAACTGAGTGCCGACGAGAAACGCGGCTTTGAACTCTTCATGATGGAATACGATCCGGCGCGCGGGCGGCGCGGGGCGGATTGTTTTCACTGCCATGGTGGGGCGCTGTTTTCTGACTACGCTTTCAAGCACAACGGCCTCGACCGCGTCTCAGCCGACGCCGGCCGCGCGATCGTCACGGGTAGCGCGACCGACCACGGGAAATTCAAAACTCCGTCGCTGCGCAACGTCGCGCTGACCGCGCCCTACATGCACGACGGCCGCTTCGCGACGCTGGAGGAAGTGGTGGCGCATTACGATCATGGCGTGCAGCGCGCGGCCACGCTCGATCCGAATCTCGCGAAGCACCCCGACGCCGGCCTTGAGCTCTCGCCCGCAGATCAGCGGGCGTTGGTGGCATTTCTCCGCGCGCTCACCGACGAACGTTGAACCGAGGCAGACTTCGTTGCAGTCACGCCGGCGTCCACGTCGCCTCAGCCGGAACAATTCAGTTGAAAGGTGAAAGTTGAAGGTTGAAAGCGCCCAATCCACCAGCGGTAGCCAACGGTCCTAGCCCGACTTCCGCGATTCGCCCGTTTTTCGCCTATTTTCGGGTCAAATCCGGCCGGTTCG
>JANNEY010000332.1:0-11717 GCA_031379235.1 Opitutaceae bacterium
GCCGGCCGCAGCGCAATCACGCGCCGGTCGAAATCGATGTCGCTCCAACGCAGGCTCGCCGCGTCCTGAATGCGGAAGCCGCAGCAGTAGCCGACCAAAATCATGCCTTGCCAATCTTCGTCAGCCGCCGCGAGCAGCGCCCTCAGTTCGTCGAGAGAGAACGAGCGCCGCGTCGCCGCCTCGTGTCCGAGCATATCCACGGCCTCGGCAGGGTTGACCGAGAGCAGCCCTTGCCGGCGCGCCATGTTGAGCGGCACGCGCAGCACCTTCACGGCCATGTTCGCCGATGCGCTGGACATGCCGCGCGCCAACTCGCGGTCGCGGAAACCCTGCACGTCGCGTGCGGTCAGGTTCGCTAGCGGCATGTCTGCCCGCCGCCCCAAAAATTCGAGGAAGTCTGCGACTATTCGCTGATACCGCAGCGCGGTCCCGCTCGCGCGTGCCTTCGTTTTCTCCGCAATGAAGGCAGCCAAGTATTCGCGCGTCGTCTCCGTCCGCAACCTGTCTTGCCCGGATGCAACCAGCAGTTCCGACATGAGCGCCTGTGCGTCGGCGACGGTAAGGGTGCCCGCCTTTGCCCGCTGAGTGAGGGTCACGACTCTTTCGAGCAGCTCCGGGGCATTGGTCAGCACAACCGGAGTCTCGGGCGTCACGGCCAGCGCAGCGGCCTGCCTCTGCCACCGCTCGGCAACCGCGTGCGCAGCGGCGCGATCCTTTTCCTGCGTGCATCGGAGCCGGCGGCGTCCCGACTCGTCCGTGAAAGCGGCATAGAAAAAAGGGGACCGGGCTCGGCGGTGGATTGATGCCATTTCTCAGTTCTAGTCTTTCCTCGTGTGATAACACAAGTGCTAACAACGCCGAGAAACGCCGAAAACGCCTAGCGTTGTTTACCAGCATAATACGAACTTTCAACCTGCCGGACCCGAATCGAGAGTTCGAGTCTCTTCGCCCGCTCCATTTCTACGGAAGCCCCGATGCCTGAAAAACATCGGGGCTTTTTCGTTTCTGAAAAGGCCGCGGAGTGGTAACAAAATCTGGCATTTCTGAGAACAGTGACGCCGAAAACGCGCAGCACCGGCGAGGTCGCGGAGCACGGCACTTGCCCGCGGTCACCCCTTTTGGGTGACGCGTCTGCCCCAGCTGACCGGTTCATGATTCGCACCCGACTGTTGGTGCCTTCGTCTGATGTTATAGACGTGGCACCGGTCTTTGCCCAAGTGCGCGCTGTCCTTTCATTATTTGCTCGATCCAGACGCCTTGTCGGGCCGGTTTCCTGTGTGCTGCGACGCCGCGTTGACCGATTCCAGCCGACGACGGAACCGCCGCAGGGCGCAGCCTTCTTCCGCTTCATCAGTCTGATTTGAGCACGCCGATTCGTCCGCCCCCCGCGCGCGCCGCACTCAGCTCCCGGCGCCTCTGTTGCGCACGCTTGCTAGGACTGAGCAGGTGCTGGCGCTATCACCACACCGATCGGCGAAACCCCTTTTGCCCCTAGGATGACGAGCATGACGTTTTCCCGCGTGGCCTTGAAAGGCAGCTGGCCGGGTTGCGGCTTGAAATCTGTCTACGGAAAGATCCGCCACTGTTTCGGAAGAAAAGGGCCGGCGTAAATCTGCGGGCCGGTCTTATTGTTCAGAACGATGTTCGAATTCAGCCAAGCGTCCTTGTCCAGGTTGGTGACATGCACGGTTTCGCCTTCCAGCTTCACCATGGCATGGACCATGGGTCGCGGCCCGAAGAAATGAAAAATTAGCGACCCCGTAACTATGATGAGCAGCCCGAAGTCGACGAAGGCCACGATCTATTTTTCCATCGGTTTCTGGTATTCGGCCATGGGGATTTGGAATCCATGAGCGCTTTGGCAGAGTGCGCCAGCTGGGGTAATTCCTGCTCGGCGCCGCGCCTAGTAAACCTTGCCGCGCGAGCAACGGTTCGTTGAGTCGTGGATGAGCACTTCCCGACTACTGAACGCCCATGTGCAACCACTACAATCGCTCGACCGTTAAGGAAGTTCAGGAGGCGGAGCGTGCGCTTGCCGAAGCCATCGAGCACGTCCTCGCGAATATTCCAGCCGAGACGTGGGGTTGGTCAAAAGACAAGCTGCCCGTGCTCTACCACAGCGAGAAGGGCCGCACCCTGACTGCCATGCGCTGGGGCGTCTGGCCCTTCTACGAAAAGTCCCTCAAGAGTCGGCCCGTGGTGAACGCGCGAGACGATGCTCTCCTCACGAAGAACATTTGGAAACACTCGGCGCGAACCAAGCGCTGCGTCGCTGCCGCCGACGGTTTCTTTGAATGGACCGGGCCGGAAGGAGCAAAGTGGGAAGTCTTGTTCACGCTTCCCGAGCAGCGGCCGTTTTTCTTCGGCGGCATTTGGTCGCACGATCCAGTTGGTGACGACCGCGGCTTCGCCATCGTGACCACCAAGCCCAATCCCATCGTTGCCGAGATTGGCCACGACCGCACGCCACTGATTCTCGACGCAGAGGGGGCGAAGCGATGGATCGGAAGTGAACCGCTCCCTGACGATCAATTGATGGCGTTCTGTCAGCCGTATGCCGGCCCATTTGTGCGTCGAGATTTTCCGCCGCCTGCGAAGAAGATCACCAAACAGGATTTGAAAAATAAGGCGGAGCTATTTTGAGCAATGGTGACCAAGCCCAAAGAATACCGCATCCATGTTCGCGGCTTCGGCACCTGGCAGATCGGCTACGATTCTGCGGCGAGAAAATGGCTACGCGCCTACAACGCCCGCCTGAAGGGTGAACGGTGGGAGCCGGTCAGTCTTTTGACGTAGCCGAAGCCGCTGCCGAGCGTTGGGAGGTTGTTGGGGCGTCCGTGAATTTAACGGTCTAATGGCACAAGCCGTATGGGTGGCGGATGGCTCGCGAGCGCTTGGCGAATGAGCGGGTCCAACTTCGCTTTGAGATTCTCGGGAGGAACGAAGGCGGTTGGCGTATCGGCCTGCTGCGTCATGATGAGGGCGGCGTAGTTGCCGTCGGCGGCGATCCACGGTGCCCAGCCGAACTTGCCGGTGCTCGACCAACGATTGAGCGGGTTGTCGCGGGTGGGCGCCTGCCCGTTCTCCGTTTCGAGCCAGTTGCCCAAGCCGTAGTGATACTTTTTGCCGAGAAAGCCATAGGCGCTGTGGGTGATGGTGGTGGATGGGCCGAAGGCATCGGCGTGCTGTGCGGCAATACTCGCGGCATCCAGGAAGCGCGTGCTGCCATCCATGCCTGACCTCAATTGCATCATCAGAAAGCGCGTGTATTCACGTCCGGTGCAGACCAAGCCTATTCCAGGACTCGGGTTGCTGGGGTTGGTAGCGCAGCCGTAGGTGCTCTCCGCGCTCCAGCCGAGCGGTAGGCGGAAATGCTTGTCGTAAAGTTCTCGCCAACTGAGGCCGGTGGCGCGTTCCGCCATTCGGGCGGCGATGCGCATTTGGGTCACTCCCCCATAAAAGAAGGTGGAACCCGGCGGCGAGGCGGTGGGCGATTGGTCGTCATAGATCCGCAGGATCGCCTCTTCCAGGGTGATCTTCTTGTCCTCGGAAGCTTTCGAATCCGAGCTGATGCCCGCGGTGAAACTCAGCAGATGACGCAGGCGTATCTCGCCCATATTGCCGGACCACGGCCGACCCGCGCGGTCCACGAGGAGTGACTTGGTTTGCGTGTCGAGGGACAGGTCGCCGTGCTCCACGATTCGCAGGAGCACCGTGGCCGTGATCCACTTGGAGGCCGATGCGATGACTGCGCGTCTTGAGTTGGAGAATCCGCCGAAGTTCCGTGAGAACACAATGCCCGCCGGAGTCATCACTTCCACGGTGAGCCCGCCCGGAAACTGGGGCTGCGACGCTTCGATGGCAGCGGTGACGGGTTGCCAGGGGTCGGCGGAATGCGGCAGCGTGGGGGTCTGCGCGGCTGCGAAATGAAATAAGACGGAAGCTACCAGCAGTGTTCGCATCAATGATCCCATTGAGTGCACGGTGCGCCGCTGCGAGAACGTAGTTCGGCTGTCAACGGAGGCGAGCCCGGCACGACGGCTATCCGACGACGAGTTCAAATCGCCGCGCGAAGTCAGAACAAATGGTTTTGGTGTTTAAAATCTGGCACGGGGTGGTTGCCGATGCGTTGCCGCAGAGTGCGGAAAACATTAAGACCGTTGCTGGCCCCTGACCGAAAGAGGATGGGGCGTGCGGAGGCGGGAGATTTTCCTGCCCCGATCTTGATGACTGAGTGTTCCTGCGCTGCATTTCCCGCCCCGGATCCCGTTGACCCAGCGCCGTCCTCGCATCGTTACCTCGCATGCGCGGCGCCGTCATGCTACGGAACGCTCTGCCGCTCCATCATGCACCGCTTCTCCCGCGCCTTCCTCCTTGTGCTGCTCGCTTCGTTTTCGGCCGTGCCCTGCACCCGGGCTGGCCTGTTGGATTTCCTTTTCGGCAAACGCGACATCGAGGTCATCACCGTCACGGATATGTCGCCCGAGGGTCGCCTGTTTCGCCGGCCTTCTCCGGAAAGCCCCGCCTATTACATCGCGGCAAGTATGGGTTTTCGTGATCTCGGCGGTGTCGTCGGCGGCGAGAAACAGCCGCCCAACGACGAGGTCATCCGCACCATCACCAAGGTGCTCGCCAAACAGGGTTATCTGCCGGCCTCCGAGCAATCGCCCGCCGCCACCCTCGTGCTCGCGCTGGCGTGGGGCACGCTCAACGCCGATCTTGAATACGGGATGAATCCGGACTCCCCGCCCCGCCAACGCAACCGCTAGCAAATCCTGAAGTTTCTCGGCGGCTACAAAATGGGATTCTCTGCCGCGGATTTCGACCCGCTCATGCCGTCGCTCGGCGGACTGAGTTTTCACGATTTTGATTCCCGTGCGCTCTACGACATTTCGTCGGAAGATTTCTACGTGGCCGTGATCGGAGCCTACGACGCCGCCGCGATGGCCAAGAAACAAAAGAAACTGCTCTGGACGACCCGCATCAGCTGTCCCTCGCGCGGTTTCTGGCTCCCCGATGTGCTGCCGACGATGATGGCGATTTCTGGTCCGAACATTGGCCGCGAGATGTCTCGTCCAGCGTGGGTCAACGCTTCCGACAAATACAAACCCGATGTCCAGATCGGCGACCCCATGCTCGTTGAATACTTGGACAAGGGAACTTTGCCCGTGGTCGATGTTTCGAAAACTGGCCCGGCCGCGGCCAAAAAAACCGCGCGCCCACCTCGTGCATCTGCGTCCCCGCCGCCCACGCAGGGCCCTGCCTCGCCAGTCGTCCCCAGTAAACCGTAGGCCGGAGCCGGCGAGGGGAAGCGAAAGCGCTCTGAAAACTCGGAGGCCAGCCCGTCGCCCGAACAGGTTCGCCGCCGAGAGCTTTGGGCAACGTCTCGTTGCAAGATCAGCATTCAGCGACCGGGAATCTTCCAGCGCCGATCCGTGTGGCGACGCGGGCTGAAAGGGCGCTGGTTACCGGAACACCTCGGCGGACTGCAGGGAGCACTTCGCGCCTGTTGCATCCAGGCGGTCGCCGCGTGATTGGCTACGGTGATGGTGAGCGGGGCCCGAAAACTGGGCTAGGTGGAGTGTCGGTCCGTGATGTGATGACTTGGGAGGTTTAGCTGAGGAAAGCGGCAAAGTGGGCGGACGCGGGCATGGGGCAGTAGGCGAGAGCGGGAGCCAACTTCGGCGCCATGCGTCAATGGGAGGACGGCGGGAAGCGAGTTCGTTCACCCGGTGCTGCCGCGACTGCGTGGCTGATCGGCGAATGTGCCAACCTGCCCGTCATCCGCTGCCATTACTCGTTTGCGGAGGCGCTGCGGGTCGTGCCAGTGGGCGCGGTGGCATCAGCACTGAGCTTGGGCGATTGCCAGCGGAAGGCGGACATCGCGCGCAGCTCGCGCACAAAAACTTCTTCGCCGCAGACGGCGAGGTGGGCCCAGGTGTCTTCGGCGGCGACTTTGCGCTGGTCGAGCAACTGGAAGCCTTTGGGGTCGGCTTTGATCAGGAGCAGAAAGCCGCGCTCATCGAGGGCGAGGATGCGGTCGCCCTGCGCCACGAGGCTGGAGTATTTGCCGAACGAGTCGGAGTTCCACACCCGCGTGCCCGTTTTCAAATCGATGCAGGTGAAGCGCTGGTTGCCCATGTGCAGGTAGGCGTGGCCGTCGATAATGACGGGCGTCGACATGTAGCCTTGGGCATTGTTGCTCCACGATTCCTGCACGTTGAACGTGCCTTCGGCCTTCGCAACCGAGTAAAGCCAGCTGCGGTTTTGGTGGCTGCTCGTGAAGACGGCGTCGCCAAAGACGGTGGGCGTCAGGATGTTCATCCCGCGATACGACGGCACGGGGTGTGACCACAGCACCTGGCCCGATTCCGGATCGATGCCGGCGAGATTCTCGCGCGACTGCACGACGAGTTGGCCCTGGCCGTGAATCGTCGCGAGCACTGGCGAAGAAAATGAGCCGGCGGACATGACTCCCGGTTTTCCCTCAAAAGAGCGCCAGATAATTTCCCCGGTGTCCTGCTTCAGTTTGATTAGGGAGTTGGCAGCTTGGATGAAGATCGCTTCGCCATCGAGGAGCGGCGAGCACACGAGGCCGAAGTCGGGCACGGCGGTGCCGTATTTTTTGACGAAATCAACGGACCACTGCTCCTTCCCGGTGATGGCATCGACGGCGACCAAGACGTCCTTCATGCCGGCGACGAAGACGAGTTTTCCGTTCGTGGCGGGGGTGGCCCGAATCCAGTCGCCGCGGGACTTGGCGTAGAACGGCACGGACATGGCGCCGGCCCACGAGTGGCTCCAGAGCTCTTTGCCGGTGAGACGATCGAGAGCGCGCACGACCTCGGTGGACTTGTCGCGGGTCTCGGTGACGAAGACGCGGTCGGCGGAAACGATCGGGCCGGAGTAGCTCGGGCCGAGGGGGAGAGTCCAAGTCGGCTTGAAGGTGTCCTCGCTCAACTTCGCGGGCCAGGTCGGGCCGGCAACTTTGCCATCGCGGGTAGGTCCGCGCCACTGGGTCCACGTTTCGTTGGCCGCAGTGTCGGCGGCGCTGAGGGCGAGGGCGTGGGTGCTGAACAATGCGACGGAGAAGCGGAAGCGCAGTTTGCGGAGGGAGAGAGGGCCGGTAAGAGACATTGGACAATGCCTACGCGCGAAGGGGTGTATTGGATGCCGCAGGAGAGAGGGGGCTGTCATACCAACGTCGCATGATTTCTGGACTTTAGTTGGATCGAGGTAGGGTCGGGACCTCCGGGCCCGGCCACGGGTGAACCGCAGACCAAAACCGTCGGGCCCGGAGGTCCCGACGCCACCCTCAAAAGTCAATTTTTCACCAGCCGTTGGTATCAGGAGGTGAGTTGCCTCAAACGAAACGCGCGCCACGTTGCGCGCCAACTGGCTTGCGAGTTGAACTGAGGGCAAACGAGAAGGTGTAACTATTCGCGGCTGAAACCCTGGGCGCGATGAGTGCGGAGGGTTTCGGCGAGTCGTTTCACAATTTCGGGATTCGCGGCTGAGACGTCCTTTGTCTCGCCGGGATCGTCGGTGAGATTGATGAGGCGGGGACGAAACTGCTCGGCCTTCGGACCCGTGGCGGCCGGGGCTTTTTTGCCCTTCGGCGCGAGCGGCGTGCCATCGATCCACTTCCACGGGCCGCTGCGTATCGCATAGACGCCACTGGCGCTTTGGAGGATGAGGTCGCGGCGGAGCGGCTGCGTGGCAGGCTGGCCGAGGAACGCGGAGAGAACATTGACGCTGTCGGGCGCAGTGGTGGTGCGGTCGAGTTTCGTCTCGCCGACCACGGCGGCGAGCGTGGCGAAAACATCGACGAGGCCGATCATCGCGTTGCTCGTGGTGCCGGCGGGCACGCGGCCGGGCCAGCGCACCAAGAAGGGAACTTTGAAGCCGCCTTCCCAAATGTCGTGTTTGCCGCCGCGCAGGGCGCCGTTGATTTTGAGGCCGGCATCCATTGCGATTTTGCTCGCGCCGGTTTGGCCGCCGGAAATGACGCCGCCGTTGTCTGACGTGAAAATGATGAGCGTGTTTTCGAGCGCGTTTTGTTTTTCGAGGGCGGCGAGGATCCGGCCGACGCTGCGGTCGAGGTCGTGGATGAAGTCGCCGTAGGGGCCGGCCTTGCTCGTGCCTTGGGACTCCGCGGACGGCGTGATGAGTTCGTGCACGGCGACGGGGGCGAAATACAGGAAGAACGGCGCGGGCTGACCGGCTTGTTTCGCCAGCCAACCGACGGCGCGTTCGGTGAGATCGCCCATCGTCTTCGGGTCGTCGCGCTCGGGCGCGTCGAGGCCGAGTGATTTTTCAGACGGCGTGAGTTTGGCGGAGCGCAGACCGTAGACGTGGTGATTCTCGACGAAGACGCGGGACTTGTCGTTGTGATTTTGCGGCACGGCGAATTGGTAGTCGAAGCCGAGTTCGAGCGGGCCGGGTTTGAGTTCCTTGGTGAAGTCGACGCGCGGCTCGGCGCCGTAGCCGAGGTGCCACTTGCCGACGAAGCCGGTGGCGTAGCCGTGCTTCTTCAGCAGCGAAGCGAGGGTCGGGCGCGTGGTCTCAATCAGGAGAGGGTCGAGGGTGTTGGCGACGCCGCCGTGGTTGAGCGACGTGCGCCAGCAATAGCGGCCGGTGATGAGCGCGTAGCGCGTGGGCGTGCACACGGAGGACGGTGTGTAGGCATCGGTAAAGCGCCGACCCTCGCGGGCAAGACGGTCGAGATGCGGCGTGCGCACCAGCGCGGGATCGGCCCCGTAGGCCCCGACGCTGCCGTAGCCGTAGTCATCGCTGAGGATGACAACGATGTTGGGGGTGGATGGCGTCGCTGCGAAGGCGGCACTGGCCAGCATGCTGAGGGCGGTAGCAGTCAGGTGTCGGAGAAACATTTTTGGGGCGAGATTGATTTCAGAATCGGAATGCCGAGCTCAGCGAGACGCCGAGGGCGCTGGGCAACAGACGTTGTTCGACGAAACGGCCGCCGGTGCCGTCGTCGAGCGCGGTCCACGGGGCGACGTTACGGGTGTTGAAGACGTTTTGGACGCGGAGTTGGGATTCCCAACGGATGCGTTTTTGGCTGATCACGCGGCTGTATTCGATCCACGCGTCGACGTTAAAGGTCTTCCCGCCGTAGAACGGTTGCGTGATGTCGAAGAGGGGAGTGCCGGGGCGGACCTTGTAGCCGATCACAGGTTCGTCGCGCCAGGTGAAGGCGCTGCCGAGGGCGAAACCCTTGAGGCGTGAGGTTGGGTCAAACCGGTAGCGCGCGACGCCGCTGAACTGCCATTCGCTCGAGCGCGTCTGGCGGATGCCGAGGGTGAGTTTGTCGTTGGCGGCCTCGTTGGCGATGAGCGTCGCCAGCGCACCGACGGTGGCGCCGAGCGTGGAGTTGACCGGGGTGGAGCCTTTGGCCTGCCACTCGGGGAGATTGCGGGCGATGTAGGCGAAGAGGCGGGCGCCGCGGTCGTCGATGATCGTGATGTTTTTGCTGCCGGTGAGCATGAGCCGGAGGTTCGACGTCGGGTTGCCCACGAGTTGAAATTCGTAGCCTTCGGTCTGCGTGGACTTGAACTCACCCCACTGCGGATTGGGCACGCGGTTCAGGTCGATGGCGTCCCAAATCGAGTTGATGGCGGCGCGCTTCTGGCCGGAGAGAGTGTTGTCCGTGACGTTTTTTTGCGTCGTCGAAAATTTGTCGATCGAGCCCTGGAGTTTGCCCCCGAGCAGCGTGAACTTGATCCCGATATCGTAGCCTACTCCCTCGATGGGTGACGCGGGCGCGCCGTCGATGTTCACGACGGACTGGTTGGACGGGACGAAGTTGTTCGCACGATTCGCGAACAGGCTGATGACCTTGGTGGCGTTGAGCACGATGCCGGCGGAATACGTGCGGCCCTTGTCGTTCGTGGCCAGCGTGCCACTCGAGCCGGAGATCGGGGGAAATACGCCGTTGGCATCGCGGACGTAAACGCCCTGCTCTTGCAGGACGCGGTCGCGCCTGACGCCGAAGGTGCCCACGAGGAGATTGTCGAGGACGTCGGCCTGGCTCGAGAACACCATCGCGCGCGTTTCGCTGATGTTGTCGCGCGGCGTGGCGCGCACGCGCTCATAGCTGGAGCGGACGCCGCCGGCGTTGATGGGGGAAAAATCGGTCGTGAGGAAATTGTTGCCGCCGGGCACCAGGTAGGTGCGCCGGTGGATGTTGTTCACGGTATTGTCGGGGCGACCGAACGTGCCGGTCGTGAGGAGCGGCGTGATGTTGACCTCGCGGGCGTTGTCGAGGAGCTGGTGCAGGCGCTCGTAGTTGAAGAGCGCACCAAACGTGAGCGTGCCCAGGCGGCGGTTGAACACGCGGTGTTGGTTGAGATCGAGTTCGTAGGAGGCGGTCACGCGGCCCTGGGCATTGTCGGAGGGACGCGTGACCCAAAACGAGTTGCTGGTTTCGACGTAGGGCTTGCCGGCCATTGGGTTGGGCTGGCCGTTGGGGAGCTGGCTGTTGGCGTCGACGCGGACCGTGTTGTCGGTGCCGCTCATACCTTCGAAATTACGGAGGAACTGATGCTCGAATTTTCCGGCGACCTCGATGAAGAGTTTTCGGCCGACGGCCTGTTGCACGAAAAGCGAGGCATTGCTGGCATCGAGGTCGACCTTGTCGCCGCCCCCACCGAGATTGATATTGAGCGGCACCACCGAGTCGCGGGCGAAACTGACGCGATTGTTGAGCGCGCCGTTGACGCGGTAACGCGTGCCGAGTGCGGAGGAGCGCCAGTTCATCGGGGCGATCGTGGGCTGGCCCTCGACCACGACGACGAAACCGTTGGCGTTGTTGAATTCGAGTCCGGTGGTGGCGGTGGTGTTGCCGTAGACCGCTTTGAGCGGAGAACCGGCGGCGACCCACGGGGTGTATTGATCGTAGCTGACGACGGAGCGGCCGATCTGCGAGCGGCTGCGGGTGCTCTCGCCGTTGAGCGTGACGGTGGTGGCAGCGAACGGTCGATAGGTGGTCGCGAGAAAAATCGAGCTGCGTTCGCTCTTGGTCGGCGTGATGTAGCGGCGACGGTCCTCTTGGAGGAGATCGACCCGCAGGCCGAGTTTCTTGGGCACGAGCACGACGCTGGAATCGATCGCGACGCGGTAGCTGTCGAAGCTGTCGATCCGGAGACTGAGCGAGTGGGAGTTCTTATTGAGGTCGGGGCGATTCGTCACGATGTCGAGACCGCCGCCGGGATTGCCGACGCCGAAGAGGATCGAGTTGGGACCGCGGGTGAATGTGAGGCGGCTCGTGTTGTAGGAATCGATGGGCGTCAGGGCCGTGAAGAAATTCGTCGTAAGGCTGTCCGAGCGAAAGCCGCGCACGGTGAACGGCGTGCCGGTGCGCTGGCCGTTATTGTCGAGGTCGCCCTCGTTGCTCTGGTAGCGGGCCGTGCTCGGGAGGAAATCGAGGACGTCGTTGAAATTGAGCGCGCCCAGATCCGCCAGCATGTCGGCGGAGATGATCGAAATGGCGGAGGGAATATCCTTCACTTGGGCCTTGAGACGCGTGCCGGAGAGCGTCTCGGTCGGCGCATAGCCGTCGTCGGCGCCGACGGAGATGACGAAGGGATTGAGTTCGATCGGGGCGTCTTTTGCCGCAGGTGGTGTTGAGGGCGTGACCGATTGGGCGAGTGCCGTGCTGGCGAGGAGCGACAGCGTCAGGGCGAGGCGGGGTGATTTCA
>JANNEY010000333.1:0-4880 GCA_031379235.1 Opitutaceae bacterium
GGAGCGCACGGCCCACCTTCCGACGGCATCGTTCCCGCTCGGCCGAAGCGGCTTCCTCCGCTCAAAATAAAATCTCGTTGCCCGGCGTGCACGATTCTGATGCCGAGCAGGCGTGGAGCGCGCCTTCCAAGACCTCTTGCATCACATCCGCCGTTTCGCCCCGGGCGTGTTTCTTGCCGCGCTCGTCGTGGCCGCCTTCTCCAATACCTTCAGCGTGCCCTTTCTCCTCGACGACGGGCCCACGATTCCCGGCAACGCGAGTCTCCGCTCCCTCTCGGCGATCGGCGACGTGCTGTTTCCACCGCCGGACGTTTACTCGGCGGGACGACCGCTGCTGAATCTGAGTTTCGCCCTGAACTACGCGATCGGGGGCACGGCCGTCGGCGGCTACCATTTCGTCAACCTCGCGATCCATCTGGCGGCGGCCTTTGCCGCCTATGGGCTGGTGCGCCGCATTGTATTGCTGCCGATCTTTGCCGGAGCCCCGGGCGGAACCAGTCGCATCGTCGCACTCATCGTGGCGGCAGTCTGGGCCGTGCATCCGCTGCAAACGGCGTCGGTGACCTACATCTCACAGCGCGCCGAGAGCCTGATGGGGCTCTTTTATCTGCTGACGCTTTACGGCTTTCTCCGCGGCGTGCAGACCGGATCGGCGGCCTGGCTCGCGACCGCGATCGGCCTGTGCGCCGGCGGGATGCTAACCAAGGAAGTGATGATCACCGCGCCGCTGGTGGTCTTCTTGATCGATTGGCAATGGGTGAGCGGAACCGTGCGCGAGGCGTGGCGGAAACGCTGGTATTTCCATTTGGGCATGGCCGCGACATGGCTGCCGTTGGCCGGACTCATGATCGCGTCGAGTCTGGGCAAACGTGCCGTCGGTCTGGGCCAGGGTCTGAGTTGGTTCGACTACGCCCAGCTCGAATGCACGGCGATCGTGCACTATCTGCGGCTCGTGTTCTGGCCTGACGGACTCGTCTTTGACTACGGGGCGAATCTTCCGCCACCAGCGCTCGGTCCGCTCCTATGCTGCGGCGTCATCCTCGCGACGCTGCTCCTGCTGACAGGATTTGGATTGAAACAAAAATTTCTATGGGCCGCGCCGCTGGCCGTGTTTTTCCTGCTGCTTGCGCCCACGTCCAGTATTGTGCCTGTCGCGGGTCAGCCCATTGCGGAAAATCGCCTTTATCTTCCGCTGCTGGCCATCATCGGCGTCACGACGATTGCGGTTGGGAAAATTTTCCCGCGACTTGGCCTGTGGGTGCTCGGCGGTTGTGCCGTCGCGCTGGCTGGATTCACACACGCGCGGAATCACGACTTCCGCAGCGAAGTCGCCATCTGGAGCGACACTGTGGCCAAGCGTCCGCACAATCAGCGTGCAGCAGTTTACCTGTCCGAGGCGTATCGCTCCGCGGGCAATCCACAGGCGGCCATCGACACCCTGCTGGATGCCATTCGACGGAACCCCAATTCCGGGGAACTGCACAACAACGTCGCCGCCGCCTTCGCCACCAGCGGGCGGCCAAACGAAGCGCTGCCCCACCTCGAGGCCGCCATCCAACTCAACCCCAACCTCGCGGCCGCGCATGAAAATTACGGGGCCGTGCTCCTGACCACGGGCAAAGTCGCACCCGCGCTGACTTCGTTACGCCGGGCGCTGGCGCTTAATCCACAATCCGCCGGCGCTCACAATTTCGCCGGCCTTTGCCTCTTGCAGCTGGGCGAGCTCAACGCCGCGGCTGTGGAGTTTGAGACGACCTTGCAACTCGACCCGAGCTATGCCGCTGCCCGGACAAATCTGGAATTGGTCCGACAGCACATCGCCCAGCGGCCGCGATAAATCAGCGGCAAGCCATTTGGATTACAAAGCCGCTAGGCAAGAAAGCCGCGACCGACTCAAATGAAAAAGCGCGCCGTTTTCGCGGCGCGCTTTTTGAAAAAAACGGGCGGATAATTCCACCCGGGATAGGACGGTCTTAGTAGTCCATGCCGCCGCCACCGTGACCGTGACCGCCGCCAGCCGGAGCTTCTTTCTTCTCCGGAATCTCGGTGATCATGCACTCGGTGGTGAGCAACAAGCCGGCGATCGAGGCCGCGTTTTGCAGCGCAGTGCGGGTGACCTTCGTCGGGTCAACCACGCCGGCTTTCACGAGGTCCTCGTATTCGCCGGTCGCCACGTTGTAGCCATAGTTGCCCTTGCCGGACGCCACCTGGCCGACGACCACGGCACCCTCGACACCAGCGTTGGCGCAGAGCATGCGGATCGGGGACTCGATGGCGCGGCGCACGATTTGCGCACCGATCGCCTCGTCGCCCTCGAGCTTCACGGCGTCGATGGCCTTGGCGCAGCGCAGGAGCGCCACACCGCCACCAGCCACGATGCCCTCTTCAACGGCTGCGCGCGTGGCGTGCAGCGCGTCTTCGACGCGGGCCTTCTTTTCCTTCATCTCGACCTCGGTGGAGGCTCCGACGTTGATGACGGCGATACCGCCGGCGAGCTTCGCGAGGCGCTCCTGGAGCTTCTCGCGGTCGTAGTCGGAAGTGGTCTCGTCGATCTGACGACGGATTTGCTTCACGCGACCCTGGATGTCGGAGGTCTTGCCGCCGCCTTCGACGATCGTGGTGTTCTCCTTGTCAACGGTGATGCGCGTGGCCTTGCCGAGATCGGCGATGGTGAGGTTTTCCAGCTTGATGCCGAGATCCTCGGTGATGCAACGACCGCCGGTGAGGATAGCGATATCCTCGAGCATGGCCTTGCGGCGATCACCGAAGCCAGGGGCCTTGACCGCGCACACGTTAATGGTGCCGCGAATCTTGTTCACGACGAGCGCCGCGAGGGCTTCGCCTTCAACTTCCTCAGCGATGACGAGGAGGGGCTTGCCGCTCTTGGCGACAACCTGGAGGAGCGGGAGAAACTCCTGGAGATTCGCGATCTTCTTTTCGTGGATGAGCACGTAGGCATCCTCGAGGATGGCTTCCTGCGCATCAGCGTTGGTGGCGAAGTAAGGCGAGAGGTAGCCCTTGTCGAACTGCATGCCTTCGACGACGTCGAGGGTGGTTTCGATGGACTTGTTTTCCTCAACCGTGATCGTGCCATCCTTGCCGACCTTGTCCATGGCATCGGCGATGATGTTGCCAATGGTCTCGTCCCAATTGGCGGAGACGGTGGCGACCTGGCGAATCTCTTCGCGGTCATTCACCTTCTTCGAAATGCGGGCGAGTTCAACGATCGCGGCCTCGACGGCCTTGTCGATGCCGCGCTTGAGGAAGATAGGGTTGGAGCCGGCGGTGACGTTCTTGAGGCCTTCCTTGTAGATGGACTCGGCAAGCACGGTGGCGGTGGTGGTGCCATCGCCCGCGGCGTCGGAGGTCTTGGAAGCGACTTCCTTCACCATCTGCGCGCCCATGTTCTCGTAAGGATCCGGAAGCTCGACTTCCTTGGCGACGGTGACGCCGTCCTTGGTGACGGTCGGAGAACCGAATTTTTTGTCGATGACGACGTTGCGGCCTTTGGGCCCGAGGGTGACTTTGACCGCGCGCGAGAGGAGCTCGACGCCGCGGAGGATTTTCTGACGAGCGGCCTCGTCGAAGAGGAGTTGTTTGGCTGCCATGTGAGTTTAGTTAGAGATTTGTTTTTTGAGAGATGAGGAAACCGGAACTCAGGCGATGACGCCGAGGATGTCGTCCTCGCGGACGAGCGTGTATTTCTTGTCTTCGAGTTTCACTTCGGTGCCGCCGTATTTGCTGATGAGCACGCGATCGCCGACCTTGACTTCGAAGGGAGTGACTTTGCCGTCCTCGCCTTTCTTACCAGTCCCGAGAGCGATGACTTTCGCCTCCTGGGGCTTTTCTTTGGCGCTGTCCGGGATGATAATACCTCCACGGACTTGCTCTTTTTCTTCGAGGTGCTCGACGAGAACACGATCACCGATGGGCTTGATTTTAACGTTAGCCATATTTGGTTGGTTTTGGGTTGAAGGAAGAACTGTCGTTTCTGGGTGTTGAACAAAGTGCGCCCGCTGCGACATAACGCAGCGGACACACAAAAGGGTTGGGAGGCTTACTTCTTCTTCTTGTCGTCGTCAACCACCTCGAAGTCGGCGTCGACCACATCGGCCTTCTTCTCGGTTTTCTTGGGCGCGTCAGCCGTTTTGGGCTCATCGCCCGCGGCATCGGCGGCTGCCTCACCCGCGGCGGAACCGGCGGACTGGGCGGCCTTCTGGGCCTCCGCGTAGAGTTCGCCGCCGAGGGCGGTGAGCTTGTCCATCGAAGCTTTCATCTTCGCCGGATCGTTGCTCTCAAGATCCTTCTTGGCCTCGGCCAACGCGGACTCGATCGCCGTTTTTTTGTCGGCTGGGAGTTTGTCGCCGCTCTCTTTAAGCGTCTTCTCCAACTGGTAGATCGTGGTGTCGAGTTGGTTCTTGGTCTCGACCGCTTCCTTGCGCTTCTTGTCCTCGTCGGCGTGCAACTCGGCCTCCTTGGTCATCTTGTCGACCTCTTCCTTGGAGAGGCCGGACGAACCCTGGATGGTGATCTTCTGGTCCTTGCCGGTGCCGAGATCCTTCGCGGACACGTGCAGGATGCCGTTCGCGTCGATGTCAAAGGTGACCTCGATCTGCGGGGCGCCGCGCGGCGCAGGCGGGATGCCGTCGAGCTTGAACGTGCCCAGCTGCTTGTTGTCGCGGGCCATCGGACGCTCGCCCTGGAGGACCACGATTTCCACACCGGGCTGGTTGTCGCTGTAAGTGGAGAAGGTCTGCGTCTTCTTCGAGGGAATCGTGGTGTTGCGCGGAATCATCGCCGTGGCGACTTGGCCCGCGGTCTCGATGCCGAGCGTGAGCGGAGTCACGTCGAGCAGGAGCACGTCGCGAACTTCGCCCTTG
>JANNEY010000349.1:0-16106 GCA_031379235.1 Opitutaceae bacterium
CACCCGCGTCTTCGCCGTCGCGGCATAATTCAGAACTCCATCGAAGCCCCACAGCCCGTCGCGCGGCCGAGATTGCACCTCGCGGGTGCGATAGCCCACGGAAAGCTGCGCGGTCAGCTTGGGGGTCAGGGAGCCCCAGATACCGGTGTTGTAATAGAGATCGCGCGCCGACGGGCCGCCGTTCTGGGGCTCGACCTTTGAGTAGGTGACGCCCGCCGAAACGTTGAACTTCGGGGAGGTCTCGACATACACCCGCACAGGGAGCGCGAGATCGTCGCTGCCCACGAGCCCTGCGGATTTGTATTTGGTCTGGCTGAGATTGACGCCACCTTGGACGCTCACTCGATCTGAAACCTTGGTCTGCACGTTCGTCGCGATGTTGAGCACATCACGGCGGTAGATGGTCTTCGCGTTCAGGGCCGCGGCTTCGCCGGTATTCTGCTGCAACTGCTGGAAGCTCGCCGTTCCGGCCACCGCCATGCGCCCGCCGTCGTAGGCCACGTCCGCGTGGCCCGTGCCGAGCGTCGAGCGCGGTGCGGAGTCAGCGGCGTATTTTGAAAATGAAGCCTGGTAGCCGATCGAGCCGTTCACGAGCGACTGGCGCCCAAACCGCAGATCGAAGCCGGGCGCGACCGACATGATCGTGTCCGCCACCGCGCCCTCGTTGTTGAGATAAACGTTGTCGTCACGCCGCACGCTCGTCGCGACGGAGAATGTCCACGCGGTATTCTTTCCATAGAGATCGTCCGGCACGGTCGACGAGGCGCGGCCGGGCGGAAGACTCGGATCGCGGCCAGCCGCAGTGACGGAACCTCCCGCGGGAGCCGTGCGCGCCGCCTGGTAGGCGGCCGCGCGGATCCCGTCACGGAACGCCGCGTCTTTCGGCATCGCGGGGGCAAAGGCGATCGCGTTGGCGATGGCCTCGGCAAAGTCCGGTGCCGCGGCTGCGGCCGCGGCTGCCAACGGCCGCACAACAGCGAGCACTTCCGTCGGGTCGAATTTTCGGCCCACGGCGCTGGCCAATGCCGCGCGCACCGCATCGGCCACGTGCTTTTCCCGCTTCACGCGCGCCACCGCCGAGGCCCGGGAGAGGTCAGACACTTCTTCCGCCAGCCGCGCGGCGGCGAGCGTGATATCGACCGGTATTTGAGCAGGAGAGGCGGGGTCGAGTTCCCTCGCCACGCCCGCGGAGGCGGCACCTGTTGAGACCGCGAGCAACGCCGCCGTCAGAGCCAAACCGATGAAATGCCTTGCACAGCCGGGAACCATGATTGTTTCGGTTCGCTCGCTTCAGCGCGAGGGACTGACCACCACATCATCGAGGTCGCCGCCGAATTCCGGATTGCCCGGGCGGGCGGATTTCACCGCTGCGCGGACCGCCGCCGCAATCTTGTCGACCGCCCCCTTCACCTTGGCGATCGCAGGAATTTCGGACACGACCCTGACGATCACGGGCGAAAACTGCGGCGCCGCGGCCGCCGCCTTGGCCGCGAAGCGCAACGCAACAGCCACGATCTGATCGTCGCTGGAAATCCCTTCGATGGCGGCGCCAATGGCAGCTCGGACGGCAACGGCTACAGCTTTCCCCTGCTCGTCACGCGACAGAGTCGCCGAACCAGCGATCTCCCGCACCTTCGCGGCGAGCACCGTCTCGGGAGACGCTTCTCCGGCGAACGCCGTTAACCAGTTAACGCCGATCGCCAGCACTACGAGGAGGACGCGGTAAAAGGTGGATAGCATGGCCCAAACGAAAACCTTAGCCGTCCAATGTGTCGGACGCTTGTCGCTCTGGTGACAAAATCGAAAACAGGCGGCGCGCTGCGGCTGGCTTGCCACGCCCCGCTCAGGTTCGCCAGCGCAGTCCTGCCATGTTACGGGACTGCCAAGATAGTTTGAAAAGGAAGCTCTCGGCCCAATTCGATTACGCACGACCCTCGGGTGGTGCCGATTGGTTGCCGTGAAGCAGAATTACCACGGCATCCCCAACCTCTTGGTCCGTCTATGCCCTCCGGCACGCCTACGTTGGCCTGCGGTAGCGTCCGCCATTGCACTACTTCTCGGGCCAATTGCCGCCGGCTGGACCGGAAGGGCGGCTCCCGCGCCCCCAAGTGTAGCCGGGATTCCTGCCACGCTGACGGTGGACGTCCGCGCCCAATTCAAGGCCAAGGGCGATGGCTTCACCGATGACTCCAAAGCGATTCAGAATGCCATCGACCATGTTTCCGCCCAAGGCGGCGGGACCGTTTTTTTTCCGGCCGGAATCTACCTCGTCAACACCCTCGCCGACAACCAAGCGACGACGCTACCTTACACCGACCCGACTGCATTTGGCCCCAACGGCTACTCTCACCAGCTGTGGCTGCGGAGCAACGTGCGCCTGTTGGGCGAAGGCTCGCGCGCGAGCATTCTAAAAATGCCGGCGGGCTCGCGCTCCGATTCAGACGATCGCCTGCACCGCCGCAATCGCGCCATCGCCGTCATCGGCGACCCAACTTACGACGCGCTATTGCGGCCCGATCGATCGCAGCGCAACATCGAGATCGCATTCCTCGGCTTCGACCTCGACAACGGGATCAGCCGGCGTGCGATCCAGATTCGCGGACCGGCGAAAAACGTCCGCATCCGCTACTGCGAAGGTTTCCAGAGCGATCTCGAGCGCGGCGCGGCTCCGGTCGATGGCATCGGGGGTGACAATCACTTCATTAATATGGCGGCGGCCGGCGCCCCGCTCCGCCGTGGCGATCCAGCCTCATGGGTTTCGCTCCCGGAGAACATCACGATCGATCACTGCACGGTCAAAGGCCTCCTGCAGCTCACCTCCGACGGTGGGAGTGGCAGCCGCAATCTGTGGATCCACCACAACACGATCGAAAACGCCCTCTCTTTCGGCATCGCGCTCACCTCAACCGGCGCCGGCGATGCCCTGTTCGAGGACATATTGATCGAAGACAACGTGATCGAGTCGCCCAACGGCGCCGGAATCTTCGTCGGGGAAAACTACATCGGCTCCGACATGGACCTGACGCCGGTGCGCATGCACGCCTTTCGCCGCGTCACCATCCGCCGCAACACGGTTCGTGTCACCTCCACCCCGGCGGGCAACCTCGCCTGGCAGCGCTGGGCACCGAACGCCGCCGGCATCATGCTCAACTCCGGTCTGCTGGCGACCAGCGACGTCCGCATCGAGGACAACCTCCTGATCGCGGAGAACGGCAACGCGCAGCCGACCTCGCGCCAGGCGTTTCGCATTGGCAGCTGGGACTTCAACTGGGAGCAGAAATGGATGCGCGGGCACGGCGGCGCCAAGCCCGCGTTCGGTGCCGCGGCGTTCAACCCGGCCGACCGCACGATCCGGCTGCCGCAGCACGGCTTGGCCGACGGGCTTGAAATCCAGCTCCGGCCGCTCGGCGCCGCGCCGTTGCCCGCCGGCCTTGAGCCGCATCAAGGCTATCGGATCGTGGGCGTGGATCGCGATCGTTTCGCACTCACGCTGCCGGGTGGCACGGATCGGATCGCGTTCGCGGCAGCGGAAGCCGGCACATTCGGCATTAGCGTCGTCCCCGCCTTCGAAAGCGTCGTTATCGAGCGCAACCGCGTCGAAGGCCACTGGGACTGGGATGCCGCGATTTCGGCTGCGACGCGCGGGCTCGTGATTCGCGACAACGATTTCACCAGCCGGATCACGCTCGACGGCACGCACGATCAAATCGAATTCTCCGCCAACCGCTCGACCGGCACGCTGGCACTACGGGACGTGACGGTGCGCCGTGGGACGTTTGCGGGCAATCTCTGGTCCGTCCGCGAAACCGCCACCACCCGGCAGATCGGTCCGGGCATCGTCACGCTGGCCGGTGCCTCGGATCGCTGGCGGAGCGTCGACGCGACGTTCACGAACAATGCGTTTTCTTTCGCCACGAACCTCGGCGCCGATCGCCGGTTTGCGGCGATCTGGATGAATCGCACCGACTGGAATCCGCCGTATTGGCCCGGGTGGACTGGCGCAGGGTCCCTGCGCGTTTCGGCCAACCGGCTCGCCAGTCAGTGCGACTTGGGCTGGAACTTGGAACCGGCCTTCGTCAGCGGTTGGAGCGTCAACGACGGAGCAAACATCCCGGGCTCCCTCGCCGAGAATCCCGCCGGGATGGCTGCGGTGACGACGGTGCAAAGCCAACTAAGCGGAGTCTCGGTTCGCGCGGTGGCCGGGCGCGACGCGCAGACGCTGATTGTGGGATTCGCCGTTTCGGGGCCCGGCACCAAGCGTGTCCTCTTGCGCGGTATCGGTCCCACTCTGCTCGAGTTCGGCGTCATGAACCCGGTGGCAGATCCGACGCTGCAACTGCAACGGGCTGCCCGCATCGTCGAGCAAAACGACAATTGGGAGCAGTCCGCCGCCAAGGAACAGATTCGATCAACCGGAGCCCGGGTTGGCGCCTTCCCACTGCCGGCGGGCAGCCTCGATGCAGCCATCATCGGCGTGATTGAGGGCGGCGGCTACAGCGCGCAATATTCCGCCGGCGACAGCGCCGGCGGCGTGGCACTGGTTGAGCTCTACGATGCCAGTTTCGACGAACCCTCACGGCTCGCGAACCTGTCGGCCCGCGCACAAGCCGGACCCGGCGACAGTGGGCTGTTCGCCGGATTTACAATCGAGGGGCCGGCGGCAAAAACCATCCTCGTGCGCGCGATTGGGCCGAGCTTGGCGCAATTCGGCGTCGTGGGCGCGTTGTCACAGCCCATGTTGGAGATCCGGACCGCCCGCGGAGGGGCGGAGACTCTGATCGCATCAGGCCGAGCCTGGGCCGGAGCTCGCCAGCTCCGGGATGCGTTCACCCGCGCCGGAGCTTTTCCGCTGCACGATAGCGCGGCCGATGCTGCCTTGCTCATCACGCTCCCACCGGGCTCCTACACGGCGCAAGTCAGCGATCCGACCGGCGCGACTGGGGTGGCGCTCATCGAGGTCTACGAAGTTCCGTAACGGTTCGGCAGGAAGTTGCCGACCTGTCACAGGTTCGCCGGGAAAAAGTCACGTCGCCAGTGTTATAGTGGTGGGACGCATCGCTCGGGCGACCGCTTCCTGCGGTTTCGTCCGCGCCCTCCCATCCCACCCACCGTGGCAACCACAACTCAGCCATTCGTTTCGCCCATGAGGCTGGCCATCGCTCCGCTCAGCGAAGCCGCTGCCTCGGTCGGTGACACGCTGCCCGGGCAAAACGCCAGCGAGGCGCGCATCATCATGCTCCCCGCGCTCGAGGGAAACTCCAATCCCGCCGCGGACAAGAAACCGGCGCCGCCCTCCCGCCCGCGGGAATTCGCTTACAAGCTAATCGCCGGCCTGATCGTCGCGGATTGGCTCGTGGCCTGCGCTTCCATTTTCAGCGCGCTCTCGTTCCGCGAATGGCAGCGTGCACGTTCGATCCTGGATGTAGGCTTCAGTCCGAGCTTCCTCTTGGCCTGGAGCATGATTGCGGCCGTCTGGTTCGTATGGCTACTGGGCCTGCAACGCAGCTACGAAATCAAGTCTGCCTACAACATTGGTCAAACACTCACCAACGTCTTCAAGGCCGTGTGTTTTTGGTCGCTCTCGATTTGGGCGTTTGTGGGACTCTTCCACGTGACCGGTTTTGTGCCGCGGCTCGGTGCGATCTACTGCATGGGCACGCTGCTCCTTTTTGTCGGCGCGTGGCGCCTGCTCTCGTTCCTTATTCTGAAGAGCCCGCGCGTCCGGCGCATCGCGAATTCTCGGGTGCTTGTGATCGGGTGGAATGCCGACGCCGCGCAGATGCGCGGTGCCATGAAACTCAATGTCTCCCTGCTTGGCGACGTCGTCGGTTGCGTGCCGCCGCCCGATGGGCAGCTGGTGATCTCGCCCGGCAATGTGCCCGTGCTCGGCGAATACGCCTCACTGGGCCGCGTAATCGAGGAGCAGAAGATCAGCCTTCTAGTCCTCGCCGACACCTCCTTGCCGCCTGCCGAAATCCAGCGTCTCGCGCTCCTTTGTGAACGCGAGATGATCCAGTTTGCCCTCATCTTGGATTACTTCCCCGCGCAACGCTCGCGGCTCCACGTGCAGAACGTCAGTGGCGTGCCGCTCCTCGGCCGCAGCCAGTTGTCGATTGATCGCACCGCCAGCCGGCTTATCAAGCGCTCCATCGACATCGTGGGCGCGCTCGTTGGACTTTTCATCTCCGCTTTCATCATCCCGTGGTTTTGTATTTTGGTCTACCTTGAGTCGCCTGGACCAGTGATCTACCGCCAGCGGCGCACGAGCCGCAGCGGCGACCCTTTCTTCATCTACAAAATCCGCAGCATGAAGGTGCAGGCCGAAGCCGGCACCGGTGCCGTCTGGTGCAAGGAAAACGACGACCGCCGCCTGCGCATCGGCGCCTTCATGCGGCGTTGGAACATCGACGAGCTGCCGCAGTTCATCAACGTGCTGATCGGCGACATGAGCCTCGTCGGCCCGCGCCCCGAGCGCCCCGAACTCATCGCTCGTTTCAAGGACGAGATCCCGAGCTACAACCTGCGCCACGAGGTTCGCACCGGCCTCACCGGCTGGGCGCAAATCCAAGGACTGAGGGGCAACACGGACCTGAGAAAACGCATCGAGGCGGATCTCTACTATCTGGAGAACTGGAGCGTCGCCCTGGATTTCTACTGCATTGCCGCGACGTTCTTCCGGGTGAAGAACGCCTACTGATCGACTATGCAAAACTCCCCGACGATGGAGACGAGCCCGGGTGCGGCGCTTGAGATCGCGCGCCGCGAAGCGCCGCACCTGCTCGCGCCCGCTGCCGAGGACACCCGCGCAGTCCGGTCGCACGCCGCGCGGACCGGTCCGCTGCGCGTCGCGTTCGTCGTTACGAGGGCGGACTCTTTCGGCGGCGCCTCCGTGCATGTGCGCGACTTTTCGCGGTTGCTGATTGCCTCGGGCCACGAGGCCATGGTGTTCATCGGCGGCGAGGGCCCGGTGGTGGACGCGCTCCGCCAGGCCGGCGTGCCCGTCCGCATCTTACGGCATCTGGGGCGGGCCATCCGCCCGGTCGCGGATCTGCGCGCGCTTTGGGAACTCGGCGTGGCGCTGGACCGCTACCGGCCGCACATCGTCTCGACGCATACCTCGAAGGCCGGCTTCATCGGCCGCCTCGCGGCGTGGGGCATGGGCTTTCCCGTGGTTTATACGCCGCACTGCTGGTCCTTCGTCGATGGATTTCCCAACGCGAAACTTTATCTCTGGGCCGAGCGTCTCGCGCGCCCCTTTGGGCGCCGAATCGTGATGGTGTCGGACGCGGAGCGGGACGAGGGCCTGCGCGGCCGCGTCGGGTCAGCACGCCACTTGGTGACGGTGCACAACGGGATGCCCGACATCGCCCCCGAGCTCCGCGCCAACCCGGCTCGCACACCGCCGCGTCTCACCATGATCGGCCGTTGCGAGCCGCAGAAGGATCACCGCACGCTGCTGCGCGCACTGGCTTGCGTGAAGGATTTGGAATGGTCGCTCGATTTCGTCGGCGACGGGCCGATGCGCGCCCACGTGGAGTCCGAGATCTGGCAACTCGGGCTCAGCGCCCGCGTGCGGATCCTCGGCTATCGCAGCGACGTGGCCGCGATTCTGAGCCAATCGCAGATCTTTGCGCTCATCACCAACTGGGAAAGTTTTCCCCGTAGCATCATCGAGGCCATGCGGGCCGGGCTGCCGGTTGTCGCGACTGCGGTCGGCGGCGCCGCAGAGTCGGTGGCCCACGGCCGCACGGGTTTCGTCGTGCCGCGCGGAGACGTCGGGGCGCTCGCCGCGCGCCTGCGCGAGCTCATCGCGCAACCCGAATTGCGGAGTGCCTTCGGCGCCGCGGGGCGACTCCGCTACGAAGAAAATTTCACGCTCGCCCACATGGTGCGAAAAACCGCCGCGGTCTGGGCTGACGTGCTGGGCCGGCCCGTGGCCATCAAGTGCGGCGATTGAACCCCGGGCAGTGCACCGGCGGCTTTCAAGCCGCCGGGACCTTGGCCCGCGCCGGACGCGAATCGAGGAAAGGCAGGCAGCAGAGCAGCCCCACGATCGTGACTCCCAGCACGGCGTAGCCCGAGACATCGTGGATGGCACCCTCGATCGACCGAGCGCCGTTGCGATACGCCCAGGTCGTGAGGAAAATGCTGCGGATGATGTTTGCGCCAAACGCAAACAGCAGCGAAGTCACGACGAGCAGAACTTTGCGCGGTGCCGAATCCACAAAGACCGCGGCCAGGAAAGAGCCCGAGAAAAGGCAGCCCGTGAGCGAGCGGATGCCCGAACACGCTTCGGCCACACCCACGTTGCCGGTCGGCAGGATCAGGACGTTGCCGCGCTGCTCGATGACGAGACCAAGCTGATCGAAGACGAAAAATACCACCGCCGTCACGCGCCCCATCAGGAAGACATTTAGGTTGTTCTCCACAATGGCGAGCATCGGCGCGGAGACGAGCCAGACCAGCGCGGGAAATATGAAGAGCACCGCCATGCGCCACCGATCCCCGTGCCGTCCGGCCAACGTCGACGCCGCCGTGGGCGACAGGAAGTAGATCGAGGCGAGGACCGTCGCCGCCATGCCGAGCGTGATCGCGAGCGTGCCATTGAACGACGAACCGGTGGCGGCGCGGTGCAGGGCGCCGAGGAGAAAAATCAGCGCCCCCGCGGCGAGCGTGAGGCCGGCGCCGAAAACCGCCGCCCGTGCGATCCACGTCGGGACGGTAGCTGGCACACGCACGGCACCCGGTGTTTGCCGCCAACCGGCAGCGACGCGAGGCCACCGCTCGTAAACCACGTAGCCGACAAACAAGGGCACCAGCCACCCAAACGCATAGTCCTCCTTCAACGCCCACCAGTGGGACTGATCCCACGTCACGAATCCCATGAATCCAGCGCACGCGATCAACGTGCCCAGAAAATACCGGGGCAGCATCTCTCGCGGCACCGCGGTGTTCAACGGAGGATGCTCGGTCACGACGGAGGCCACAGAAAGGACGCTAGGTCGCGACGGGAAGGCGGGTCAACGCCGGCACCGCCGTCCAGGTTACGGACCGGAAAATTTTTGGCCTACCTTCCGCGTTACGTTTGGATGGCGCTGCTGCCCGCCGATTGAAGGCTGGCCGCGGCCGTGGCAAAGCCGCTCCTTCCATGGCTACCGCTGCCCCATCCCGGAGCCTCGAGACGGTCATCGCCATTCTCGTGGCGCTCAATCTCTCGTTCCTGCCCTGGGCCTTCGGCGGAGTCGATGCATGGAGCCAGTGCGTCAGCCTGACGCTGGCCCTGGCGTCATTCTCGCTCGCGCTGCGAGTCGGCGGCTGGCGGCGCTTGCGCGCCTTTCCGGTCTTCTGGGCCGGCGGTGCGCTGCTCGGCTATGTCGCCGTGCAGACGCTGAACCCGGCGTTTCAATACGTCCGCGACGACGCCTCCTGGTGGCTGGTCCGCGTGGATCATGCGGGCTGGCTGCCCGCCGGGATGGACGTGCCTTTCGCCAGCAACGGCTGGCGCACGATCGTGGTGTGGGCCACGTGCTGGCTCATGGCCTGCGCGATCTGGATCGGCACGACGCGAAAAGCCTCCCTGGTCCTGATCCTGAACGCGATTTGCGCCAATGCGCTTGTCCTCGCCGTCTTCGGACTCCTGCAACGCTTGGACGGCGCCACTGAAATCTACGGCAGCCGCGGCGTGCGCGTGCCGTATTTCTTCGCCGCGTTTATCTACAAACACCATGCGGCCGCCTATTTCAGCCTCCTTGCCTGCACGGCCATCGGGCTGGCGCTGCATTCGTGGCGAAGCGATCCGCGAAAAACCGGCCTCGCGATCGCGCAGACCGCGGGCGCCGTCGTGTTTGTCGTCTTGGTCGCGCTGACGTTTTCGTTCTCCGGCCTGTTTTTGCTCGGGCTCGCCCTGCTCGGCCTGGCCACGGCGATCGTCCGTGAGTTGTGGCTCGACATGCGTGCGGGGCGAAAAGATGGACGCTTCCTCGCCGCGGTGCTGGTGCTGGGCGGAGTCGCAGTGACGGCCGGCACGATCGGCCAGCGCGATTTCCGGGAGAAAGTGCAGCAACTCGCCGCCGGCGATGCCCGGCAATCCGTGAAGCTCCGCGCCCTCGCCGCCCGCAGCGGACTGGCGATGTTTCAAGATCGCTGGGCGACCGGCTGGGGCGCGGGCTGCTTTTCCTACGGCTTCACGAAATACCAAAAGCCCGAGCCCGAGCTCGCGCGCTGGCAGCATCTCAAGCTGCGCTGGGAACATCTGCACAACGACTGGCTGCAACTTTTGATCGAGCTCGGCGTGGTCGGCGCGCTGCCGGTCGTGGTCATGGCGTGGTTCTGGATCGGGCGGATTATCAAGTTCGGTTTATGGCGCGATCCGCTGCCAAGGTCCGTCCTGACGGGCGTGACGCTCGTCGCGATCTACGGGCTGGTTGATTTTCCACTGCAAAATCCGGCGGTGCTCCTCACCACCTGCGCTCTCCTCACCGTGGCGGTCCGGAGGGGAGAAGTTAATCAGGGCTTGGTCGCCACTGCGTAGATGAGCGGACACGCCGGATCGTAGCTCGCGCCGCCGGCGAAGACATTCCAGCCGGCGCGGGCCAGGAGGCGAATCGCGTTTCGTTTCACCTGCCCGGCGAGGCGGAACGGAAATGGCGGTGGTAGCAACGGCCCAGTTCGCCGAACCTGGCTTCGGAGTGCCAGACGCCCTGCTCGCGGTATTTGTTGAACGGCTGCTGGGAACTCATGGGAACGGGGGTCACGGCACTCACCGGGGCGCCAGTTCGCGAAATGCCTCGACGATGAGCGGGCCCGCGCCTTCCGAGCTGTAGTGCTCGCGCCAGACCGCGCGCGCTCGGGCGGAGGCCGCGCCGATGCGATCGGGATCGGCGATGAGCGCGACCACTTCGTCGGCCCACTGCGCGGTGTGCTTTACCGGATGCAGGAAGCCCGCGTTGTATTGCCCGATGACTTCGCGAAACTGCGGTAGGTCCGAGGCCACCACCGGCAGCCCTGCCTCCAGAGCCTCGAGGATCACGCGGGGCACGCCCTCAAAATCGTGCGACGGGACAAGCATCACGTCCATCGCGCGCATGATCTCGGGGACATCGTCGCGCCAGCCGAGGAAGTGCACGCGCTCCCCCAACCCGCGCGCGGCCACGAGCTCGACAATCTCGCGCTGATACGCCTGCGCGTCGGCCGCATCCGCCGCCGTGCCGACAATCGCCAGGCGCGCCGCGGGTAATTTTTTCAGCACCTGCTCCAACACGAGGATCGCCTCGCGCTGACCCTTGTGCGGCCGGATTACGCCGGTCATGCCGAGGACCGGGGCAGTCGCAGGCAGCCCCAGCCGGCGGCGGACCTCCATCTTGCCGGGCAGCCGTCCGGAAAAATCCGAGGTGTAGATCAGCGGGCGCACGCTCACTTTTTCCGCCGCGATGCCCATGCGCGTAATCGTCTCGGCGACGCTCGCGGAGATGGCGTAGGTCTTCGCCGCGAGGCGGCACATGAACTTGCAGCTCGGAATCTCGCCCCAATCGGTCGTCTGCGGCACCGTGACGGTGTGCCGCCGCCGCCGCACCGCCAGAGGGAAGAGCATGATGAAGTCCCGCCCGCCGGTGAGGACCAGCACATCGGCCCGCGCAAACGCGATCCGCGGCCACGCGCGCAGCAGCCCGCCCGCCATCGCGAGAATGCGGCCCGCCGTGCGAAACTTGTTCTGCCACGAGCCGTGCTTGATCCGGCCCAGCGCGGCGGGCATCGCCAGAATTTCATACTCGAGGCCGCGGCGCCGCAGCTGATCGGCGAACCAGCCCTCGGCCGCGCAGTAGATCTTGAGTTCAAGATCGGGCACGGGCCTCAGCAGATCGAACCATGCAAGCATGGTCTGGTGCGCGCCGCCGCGGCCGAGGCAGTTGGCGTAAAAAACAATGCGCGTCCGGCGGGCTGGGCCAAGTTTAGACATGAAAGCTTTCGAGCAGTGCGTCGACGGCGGCGTTCACCTCCGCCGCCGTGATCTTTTCCACCAGCCCCGCCCACTCGCGCGAATGCGGATGGCGCGCCGGAAAAAACGGATTGTGCGTCACGACGCGATGCGGCGTGCCCCACGGCGTGATGCTCGCGCCATCGCGCCCGCTCAGCACCACGACCGGCACGCGCAGCGCCGCGGCCGCATGCGAGATGCCGGTGTTGAGCGATACCAGCAGGCGGCAGCGGCGCAGCAGCGCGCACACGCCGCCAAACGTCAACCGCCCCGTCGAGCACACCGGCTGGGTCTTCATGCCGGCGGCAATCTCCGTCTCGCGGGCCCGGTGCTCAGGCACACCGGAGAGGATCACCCGCAGGCCGTGGCTGAGCCGTAGGTAGTCGGCCACCGCGCCAAACCGGGCGCCGGGCCACGAGTTCACGGCGGTCTTGGCACTGATTGCGACCATCGCCATCGGAGTGCCATCCGCCAAGTCATGCGCCGCCATGAACGCGTCCGCCGCACGCTCGTCCTCACCCCGCAGGGGAAATTCCAGCGCGAGCGCGGCGTCGCGTTCCGGGAGGCCGCCGAGTTTACGCACCAAGAAGCGCGCCGGCGCCGCCATGGCCTCCACCATGTGGGCAACGGGATCGGTCACCGGCACCAGATCGGTGACTAGAAAGGAAACTCGCTCGACGGGAATCGCCGAGCGCCGGTGGATCGACTGCACGGCGGCGACCCGATGGCGCGCGCCCGTGCAAGCGCTCATCAGCGTGTCGGGAATCTGGCCACGCCATTGCACGACGGCGTCATACCGGTTGCCCCGCAACGTGCGGAGTAACCGCGCCAGCTCGCCCGGGGCCTGCAACAGTTTCCACGGCCGGTGCCGATCGACGAACCGCTCCCCCACGAACGGCACCACTTGATCGACCGACGTGAGTGAGGAAAAATAGTCGACCGCCGACCGCCGCGCGAGGACGTCCACCTGCGCACCGGGCAGGCCCTGCTTTAGGATACGCAGCGCAGGCGACGCCATAATCGCGTCACCCAGCGCCGCCATGTGGATGTAGAGGATCCGTCGCGTCGGCGGAGCGACGTGGTCGTCCGCAGAGTTCAAATCGATAACCCTCGCGACCGGTGCGGAGGGCGAAAACGCTGCGGGCTGCGGGCTCAAGGGCCCATTAAAGCGCATGGTCGTCACGGACAGGCTACGGCCAGGTGAAAATCCGGAAAACCAGCGGCCCGGTCCCGCGCTCGGGAAGAACCCACCGCGGTCACGAACCGGTCCGCCCCCGCACGATCCCCGTGGCCGCGGCGAACAACAGGGCTGGCAGCAGCGTGAGCATCCATTGCGTCACCGTGTTCTCACTCGGCGCAAAGATGATCGTGGTGAACGCGTAGAAGAAGAGCACGAACCCATGCTCGCCGTATTCCAATACGAGGCGACAAAGCCAGCGCTTGAAGATACCGAACAGAAAAAAAATGCCCACGACCCCAGGGATGTGGAAATTCCAAAATGCCTCGCCGACCGCGCCGGGCGGCACGCCCCACGGGCTGTTGTAGAAGGTCGCTCCGGTGCGAAAATCCGTCCCGCGCGGCTTGGTCGGCCAGATGACCCGCGGAATCGGCCGCGCAAGCAGCGTCAGATAGCTCTCGCCCCAGAGCAGCGGCACCTCCTCCGGCACGTAACGCAAAATCGGGTAAATGCTCGCATAGCTGCCAGCCCGGTAGCTCAGCTCGTTCAGCGACGCCGACAATGTCCCCTCCGCTCGCTCGGCCATGAGGACCCCGAGGTCGTTCAAATCCTTGGCCCCAGTGGAGGCCACGCCTCGCACGAGCAGGAGCACGCTGAAGAGGCCAAACGCGCCCACGCCGAGCAGCAACAGCCGGAACACCGGCACGCGGCGCGTCGCCATCATCCAAGCCACTGCGCCCACGGCGACCGGCGAGAGCAGCAGCGACCGCTTCCCCGTGGCCAAATACACCAAGGCCAGCGCGACGAAACCCAGTCCGAGAAACCACGGCTTGCGCAGGAGTTCCGGCCGGTAGGCGAGCACGATAGCCAGGATCCATGCCGGCAGTTGCGCCGCCGTGGCCAGATGCCCGATGCCAGTCACCTCCGTCTCGAACTGCTTCGAGGCCGAGTTCAAGGAGAGGTTGAGGAAGTGCTGCGAGAAACTCCCCGAGAATCCGATGAGCACCACCATGGCGAGGCCCGCGATCGCGAACACCGTCATGACGACGGCCCAAAGCCGGCGCGGCGCCCTCCACCGCAGGCGCGGCACCGACGGGCTTCGAACGAATCGAAAACCCGCGTAAATCCCGAGCAGCGCCAGCGCGTTGAGGAAATTCTCGTAGGCCACGAGCCCGGTGAGTGTCTCCGCTGGTGCCGCGATCACCGCGTGCTCCTCCAGCCCGAAGATCAAGATGGTCGCCCGCGTCGGCAACCCCTTCACCATCGCGAACAGCGTCCCGAACATCAGCGGGTGAAACCAGCCGTGCTCCGCCTCATCGTAGGCGATTAGCGGGATGGCCAGCACACCAAGATAGAAGAGGGTGGACGCCGCCAACAGCGCGCCGTTCGGCGCGCCGCTCAGCAGCGCGCCCACGACACATGCCGCCGTGTAGATCCCCAGTGCTCCGAGGAAGAAGGCGCGGGCACCCTTCGACATCGGCACCCACGGATTCGCCGGAGCCTCCGGCGTGCCTTCCGCATCATCCTCAATCCCGTCCTCCTCGCCCGGCTCGGCGGGGAACGCGTCGGCGGTCGCCTGGTTCACCTGACACCTCCTCGATCGGCCATCCGCCGATAGAGCGTCGCGTAGCGGGCCGTGTTGCGCGTCGGATCAAACATCCTGGCCGCCACGTCGGCTCCGCACTGGCCCAAGGCGAGCCGCTTCTCCTCGTCGCGCGCCAGATCGTGTAGCGCGCCGACCAGGCCTTCGTAATCGCCCTGCGGCACCACGACGCCACACGCACCCTCGAGCAAAACTTCGCCCGCCGAGCAGACGTCGAACGACACGACCGGCGTGCCGCACGCGAGACCTTCGATCATGCACCGGGCGAGACCCTCGTTCCGCGTCGCGACGATCACGAGGTCAAGCGCTGCATACCACTCCTCCATCCGCTCGGCATAGCCTTTGAACACCAGTTGCCCTCGGCAGGAGGATGCCGCGGCTGCCTGCGCACAGGCCGCGGCGTAGGGATCATTCTCAGGCGCGAAATCGCCCAGGAACCAAACTTCCATCTGCGGCACTCGGCGCGCGAGCGCCGGACCCGCCTCCATGATGAACCGCAGTTGCGCCTTCTTTTCCGAGAACGACGCCACATAGCCCGCCACGAATCGATCCGGCAGCCCTAGCCGGCGCCGCACGGCGCGGCGTTCGTCGCCGGAGCGCGGGTGCATCCGGCGGAAATCCACGTTGCTGTGGATGGCGTGCAACGCGCGGCCGGACAGCCCCAGCGCGCACCGCCATGCGTCGCGCATCTCGCACGAGAGCACGACCTGCGCGTCGGTGAGTGCAAATGCCGTCCGCCACTTCCAGATTTCCCGCCGACTGAAACTCGGCTTCGTATCGCGGATGTTGAACACGATGGGCACCCCGATCGCCCGCAGACCGAATACCGAATGCCACAGTGCGTGCGAGTCGTTGACATGGACGACATCGGCGCGAATCGCCCGCGCCAGATGGCAGACGCGCGCATTCCAGACGGCATGGTCCCAGAGCCGTCGCACGCTTCCACCGCCGCCGCCCAGCTTCGCCCGCATCGGCCACACGCGCACATCGATCCCCGCCTCGCGCCAGCGGCGGTTCTTCGCGGTCTCCGCCTGGCTGAGGACCGTGATGTCCATGCCCTCATAGCGCTCGAGCAGCTGCGTCAGGCTCTCCACGCCGCCGTCGGCATGGCGGCCGACTTGAAACGCGATCACCAGGACGCGCAGCGCGGGGCCGGCCGGCCCCGCCGGTGCCGCCGCCCCATCGTCGCATCCAGGCGTATCGGAGATCGAATCACACCCGTCTTCCGCCCGAACGCGCGGCGCCGGCCTCCACGCAGCCCGGGCCGCCCCGGCGAGAGGCCGGGGTCGCAACTTAGTGGATTCCGCGCTTGGCGGTGGTGGTGCGGGCCCGTTCGAGGTGGAGGAGATGGG
>JANNEY010000522.1:0-15596 GCA_031379235.1 Opitutaceae bacterium
GGATGCCGCGGGCCGGCTTTACGGCGTGTGGCGCGGCGGTCCGGTCTCGCTCGTAGTCGATGGCACCTACGGCGCGCTCACGATCAAGGGTATTCACCGCGCGACGGCGTTTGGCGGGCTGGCCACCAATGCGAAATCCGGCGGTGATCATTGGGGTGCGGGGATCAAGGCGACGTGGTCGGCTGAGCTAGGCGCGTGCAACCTGCGGCCGTTTCTCGGCCTGCGCACCGAGCGCGTGACGATCGATGCTTACACGGAGAAAGATCTCCCGGCGCTCGCGATGGACTACGCGGCGCAGGAAGCGAAGAGCACGGCGGGGGCACTGGGGGCCGATCTTTCGTTCAACACCACGCTCGGTTCGCACCGCGCGCGACTCGACTTCCGCGCCGCGTGGCACGGCGAGATGGGCGCCAAGTCCCGTAGTGTCGCGGGCCGGCTCGCGGACAACTTTACGCGCACCACGACCGTCGCGCTGCGTGATGGCGATGGCCGCGGCGTAGAACTTGGCGGCGCGGTCACGGTGTTTTTTGCGAAAAATTGGAGCGCGTTGCTCGGCTACGCCGCCGATTTGCGCAGCGGTGGCAAAGTCGCGAATCGGGCGACGCTGTCGGTTCAGACGGGATTCTAATTTTATCGCGGTCAGCCCGCTTGTTTGCGGGCGCGGATTGAGCGAGCGCAAGCGAGCTGGCCTCCGGCGTCAGTTACTGGGGCGCCCAGTTCGGCGGGCGTTTCGCGTGGAAAGCGGCGACGCCCTCGCGCACTTCCGGCGTCTCGCTGGACAGGCGATGGTGCGCCAGCGCGCGCTCTAGGTCGGCGGCGAGTGGCGCGGGCCAGAGCTCGGTGAGCAGCTTCTTGGTCTCGGCGATGGCGGCGGGCGCGCCTTGCAAAATTGAACTCACGAGCGTGCGCACTTCGATGTCGAGGGCCGCCTCGTCGGCGACGACGCGGTTGATCAAGCCCATCGCCAAGGCCCGCGGCGCGTCGATGAGTTTGCCGAGGAGGAGAAGCTCGCGGGCGTCACGCTCGTGCAGCTGGCGCCGAAGAAACGTCATGATGAGTTCCGGCACGATGCCGCGGCGGATTTCCGGATAACCGAATTTGGCGTCGTGCGTGGCGACGGCGAAATCGCAGGCGCTCATGAGGCCGGCGCCCCCGGCAATCGCCGCACCCTGCACGGCGGCGATCGTGACGAGCCGGGAGTGGGCGAGCGCCCGCAGCACCGCGGCGGTAAGGGTCGCGGAAATCTCGGCGCGCCCCGGCTGCGCGGCCTCGGCGAGGTCAAGGCCCGAGCAGAAGAGCCGGCCGGCGCCGCGAAGTATGATGATACGCTGCGTGGGTTCGCGCTCGGCCCGCGTGATCGCCGCGGCGAGTTGCTGCAGGAGATCGGCGTTGAGCGCGTTGCGCTCGGCGGGGCGGTGGAGCGTTACCGTGGTGGTGGGGCCGTCGCAAGAAATGAGGATAGGGGAGTCCATCGTGGCCAGTGAGGTAGAGAGTGAATCGACGGCGATTTTGATAACCGGTCGAGGACGGAGTGCCAGAGTTTATGGCCGGCGGTATGCCCGTCTTGAGCCTGACGAAAGGTATACGAGGAGTGGCCTGACGGGATTGTCTTGGCGGGCGCCGACTCCACCATTGAGTCTCAGGGCGTTTACGTTTTCAACGTTTGTCCTGCTTTCAGAAATTTACTTTGCTCCGGCACCTTCGACCAACCCATGACCACCCCGACCGCCCTCGTCCGCTGCCTAAAGTCCTTCGCCCTGGTGGGGCTCGCGTTCGCCCTGCAGTTGGCTTCCCGCGCGCAGACGCCTGTCGGGAGCGCGATTCAAGGGCGCGTTTACAACCCGGCCTCGCGGGAATACGTCGGCAACGCCGAGGTGCGCCTCGCCGGCACCGGCCGTGTCGTATTCACTGAGAACGACGGCACGTTTTCCTTCTCCGGGGTCGCTGCCGGTGACGCGTCGATCACGGTGGCATTCTCCGGCTACACGCCGGTAACCGAATCGTTCACGGTCGGCGCCGGCCAGACCGCGGTGCGTGAAATTAACCTGACCAGTGCGGCTGCGCCCGCTCCGGTCACCAAGGATGGCAAGGTGCAGCTCGCGGCTTTCACCGTCTCCTCCGAGCGCGAGGGCAACGCCAAGGCCGTGCAGGCCCAGCGCCGCAACATGGACATTTCCACCTCCGTCTCGTCCGACGTCTTCGGCGACATCACCGACGGCAACATGGGCGAGTTTCTGAAATATCTTCCTGGCGTGGACATCGACCACGTTGAGTCCGAGGCGCGCGGCCCGCGGCTCGGCGGCATGGACGGCCAGTATGTGGGCGTCACGATCGACGGTATGAGGACTGCCAGCGCCGACTCCAACCGCGGCGGCGGCGATGCCTCGCGCGCCACGAGCTTCGAGAGTATTCTCATCACCGGCATCGAATCGATCGAGATCAGCCGCACCACGAGCGCCGAGTCCGACGCCGACTCGCCCTCCGGCACCATCAACATGCGCACGCGCCGCGCCTTCGACCGGAAGGGCCGCGTCTTCGGCTACAACTTCAGCCTGAACTTCAACGCCGAGGAGTTCACGATTCACAAGACCCTCGGGCCCGCCGAGCGCGAGCGCTACAAGTGGCGCCCCAACGCCCAGATCGAGTATTCCGACGCCTTCCTCGACCGCCGCCTCGGCGTCATCCTCACCGCGAGCCGCGCCAATTCCTACACCGAGCAATACTCCTTCACCCAGGACTACAACCGCACGCCGGTCACCACCGGCGCCGTGCGCGACCCGCGCCCGCTCGTCATCCGCCAGCTCGACTTCAAGGACGGCCCTAAGATGATTTGGAAGGACGCCTTCTCGCTCGCCGCTGACTTCAAGGCCACGCGCCGCCTCGTCCTTTCGCTCAACGCCGTCTACACCTACGTCGAGGGCGAGTTTTGGAACCGCAACTTCACCTTCGTCGCAGCCAACTCCAACACGAACGTGAACAACGGCCGCTCCACCATCGGCGGCGACGGCCTACTTTCGATCTCCACGCGCCGTTCTGCCGCCAACACCGTGCCCGTGATCAATAACGGCGGCGGCACCGCCGCCCTCGAAAATTACACGCGCACGCTCTCGCCCAAGTTCGAATACAAGCTCGACTCGCTCCTCGTCGACGGCGGCTTCAACTACTCCCGTGCCGTCAATAGCTACGTCTCCCTTGAGCGCGGGTTTTCGCAGGCCGAGACGCTCTCGACCCCCGTCGATTGGACGGCGACGCGTCCGCGCGCCGACTCGCACGAATGGACCATCCGGCAGACCTCGGGACCGGATCCGTTCGACCTGCGGAACTGGACCGGCGGCACGCGCGTGGCCAGCGCCGACAGCCGCTGGATCACCGAAATCTACCTTGCCTCCGTAAACGCGAAGTGGACGTTTCCGCTCTTCGGCCGCATCCCCGCGATCCTGAAATTTGGCGGCAAGTGGACCGAGGAGAACCGCAAGAACAACAACTACGCGCCATGGGAAGTGTGGCGCTACATCGGCGCGGGCGGCGACACATTCACCGGCATCGCGGCGGCCACGGGCATCCCCAACGTCACGGCCAACGGCAACTGGGCCAACCTCGGCTACATCGCGGTCCACCCGTTCGAGACGGGGACGACCAACGCGCTCACCTTTACGAATATCAACGGTGTCACCGCCAACCTGCCGCGCGCCGATCGCAAGCGCATCGGCGAACTCTTCCAGTCGAACCCTCAGGATTTCGTGCGCACCGCCACAGTCGATAACTACTACACGGCCTTCATCGGCAACCGCCGTAATTTCCGCCAGACGGTCGACGCCGGCTACAGTCAGCTCGACGTGAGCCCGCTGTCCGGCTGGACGCTGCGCGGCGGCTTACGCCTTGAGCGCACGGAAAACCGCTTCGTGGAATACGACCCGCGCCTGCGCCGCGAAATGGTCGCCGCGGGTTTCCCCATCTCCGCCACCGGCCGGGCCACGACGATTCCCGGCCTCGAATACCAGTATTTCAGCCAGCCGCGCGCCGTGCGAAAGAGCGACTACCTGAACGCGTTTCCCTCGATGCTCACTAAGTATCGGATCACACCCAACCTTGAGTTTCAGGCCGGCTTCAACAAGGCCATCTCGCGCCCCCCGGTCGATTCGCTCACGGGCGTCTACAGCATCTCCGAGGACGCGCAGGGCAACGGCACCGTCACCGCGCCGAACTCTGACCTCCAGCCCGAGCACTCCAAGAACTACCAGGCGCGCCTCGCTTACTACTTCGGCAACCGCGCCCCCGGCCAGCTCACGCTGCAGGTCTCGCAAAACGACATCCGCAACCTCCGCGAGACCGACAACCAGACTGCCTCCGAGTTCGGCGAGGAGGACCCCGACCTCCAGACCTACACCTTCATCACCACCCGCAACAGCGCCGAGACGCGCCGCTTTCGTAACCTTGAGCTCTCCTACAATCAGACGCTCGGATTTCTGCCTTCGGAATACCTGCGCGGCACGAGCGTCAATGTCTCCTACTCGCGCACGACCGCGAGCCAGCGCCGCAGTGGCATGGCGCCGCACCGCGTATCTGGCCGCCTCGGCTACGCCTACAAGCGCTTCAACGGCTCGATCGGCGGCGTCTTCATCGATGAGCGCCCCGACGGCCTGACCTACGGCCGTTTCCGCGAGGCCGTCGCGCAGTTCGACACGTCGCTGAACTGGAAGCTCACGCGCACGACGTCGCTCTACGTGCAGGGCCGCAACATCACCGGCCAGCCGCTGAAGTGGTTCGACACCCCTCCGGGCGTTGCCGAGCGCCGCCAGCGTATCCTCCGCCAGTATCAGGAATACGGCGCGAACTGGAATTTCGGGATCAAGGGCACCTTCTGAGTTCCCGCGCGCCGCCCAGTGAGCGACGGGTGTTTGGTTGCCGGACGGTGCGGTGAAGTTGCCAGTTGCGGTTGCCGCCTTACCAAGCACGTTCGTGATAAATCGCTCGACGACTTGACCGCCGTTGGGCTGATTGCCCCACTAAATTCTCTGTTCACCCCGGAGATTTGGCCCGTAGAAACCTCCACCCTGACTGCTGCCTCCAGGCATTGTCCCTACCCATGAAAACCAATCGACCCCTGTCCTTCGCTGGACTCAAATTCGTCGCGCTCGCCCTCGGGTGGCTTGCGACTTTGCTCTCGCTGCACGCGCAAGCTGGCACCGGCACAATCCAGGGCCGGGTTTTTAATCCGGCGTCGAAGGAATACATTAATAACGTCGAAGTCCGGCTCGAGGGCACCAATCAGGTGACCTTCTCGGCACAGGACGGATCGTTTCTTTTAGTCGGCGTGCCGGCTGGTCCTGCAACGGTTGTCGTGAACTACAGCGGCTACAATCAGGTGAAAGAGTCGTTCACGGTCACGGCCGGGCAGACCGCGGTGCGCGAAATCAACATGACGAGCACCGCTGCGGGTAAGACCACAACTGGCAAGGATGGCATTCAGGTTATGGAAGCTTTCACGGTCTCAAATGCGCGTGAGGGTAACTCCAAGGCTGTCGCCGCCCAACGGAAGGATATGAACATCATCACCTCCGTTTCCTCCGATATTTTCGGTGAGGTGATGGACGGCAACGTCGGCGAATTCCTGAAGTATCTCCCCGGCGTCGATCTCGAATACGTCGAGTCCGAACCCCGCGGCCCGCGCCTCGGCGGCATGGACGTGCAATACACGGGTGTCTCCATGGACGGCATGCGCACGGCGAGCGCGGACGCGAATCGCGGCGGCGGCGCCGCCTCCCGCGCGACGAGCTTCGAGGGATTTTCGATCACTAGCGTGGAGTCCGTGGAGATCAACCGCACCTCCAGCCCGGAAAACGATGCCGACCAACCCGCCGGCTCCATCAACATGAAGACGAAACGCGCGTTCGACCGCAAGGGCCGCGCCTTCAGCTACAACTATTCGGCCAACTTCAACGGCGAGGAGTTTTCGCTACAAAAACAGCCGGGCATTCAGGATGGCCGCGAAAACTACAAATCGGAAAAATGGCTGCCGAACTGGAACTTCAGTTACGCTGAGTCCTTTTTCGACCAGAAGTTCGGCCTGCTGCTGAGCGCCGGCCATGGCGCCTCCTACACGGAGCAACTCTCCCAAACCATCGACTACAACCGCGCTCCTCAGGCCAATGACCCGCGTCCGCTCGTCGTCCGCTCGGTCAGTTTCGGCGATGGCCCGAAATTTATCATCAAGGATGCGCTGCTCCTTACGGCCGACTGGAAGGCGACGCGAAATCTCACCCTTTCGCTCAACCTGTCCTACAGCTATTTCGAGGGCCACTTTTGGAACCGAAGCTTTGGCTTCACCGCGGCCAACAGTAACGCGAATGTGATCAACGGTCGTTCCAGTGTTGGCGGCGACGGCCTGCTGACGATCGTTGCCCCCCGCGATTTGAATCAGCCGGCGGTGGTGCAGCCCGACGGCCGGACGGTCTTCAACAACGGCGTGGCGAACCTTTCCAACGGCGGTGGTTCCTCCGCCAAGCTCACGTATACCCGCCAATACGCGCCGCGCTTCGAATACAAGAACGGCCGCTGGATTGTTGACGGCCAATTCGCCTTTTCCGCGTCGCAAAACAACTACGAGTCGCTCGAGCGCGGCTTCACCAACAGCGAGGGCGGCGCGGTGGCCGCCGGGTTCATCGCGACGCGCCCGAACGTGCAGTCGTGGGAATGGAACGTCCGCCAAACTGGCGGGCTTGACTGGAACGAACTGAGGAATTTCACCGACACGAACAATCGTTCGGGCGGCACCCGCGTGAACAATGACAACCGCACGTGGATCACGGAGAAGTGGACGGGGACGCTCAATGCCCGCTGGGTGGTGCCGTTCTTGGAAAAATTTCCCACCGTCATGAAAATGGGCGGCAAGTGGGATGAGGAGAGCCGCAATAATCGCACCGATACCAATCTGGACATCTTCTCCTACGTCGGTCCGGGCGGCAATACGGCGGTGATCAATCCGACCACCGGCGCATGGCAAAATACCGCTTTCGGAAGTTGGGCTAATGTCGGACCGCAGTTTACCGCGCCGATCCCGTTCGATGGGGGCACGACGAACTCCTTCCACATCTTCGGCCTCGACGGCAAGGAGAACACCCCGCCGCGCGTCAGCCGCTCCGAAATTGCGAACCTCTTCAAGTCGCGACCCGATCTCTTCGTCAACACGTCGACCCCGGAGGATTATTATGGTGCCAACTACGCCAACCCCCGCCGTTTCCGGCAAACTATCAACGCTGGCTACTGGCAGGCCGATACGCGCATCACGTCGAAAATTACGGTCCGATACGGAGTGCGTGCCGAGCAGACGAAGAACGCGTTCAAGGAGCGCGACCCGCTGACCCGCACGCAGTTGCTCGCACTTGGCGTTCCGCTGAATCCAGTGGCTACGAATGGCGGCCGTCCGCTCACCGTCGCCGGCATGCGCGCGATGTTTGAGACCAATCCTATCATCACTCGGCGCGCCCAATACACCGACTGGTTCCCGTCGGTTGTCGCCAAATATCAAATCACGGAAAACCTCGAATGGCAGTTCGGCGCGAACAAAGGTATCCTCCGCCCAGGCGTGGACAATCTCACCGGGCTTTTTGTCATTAACGACAACATCGTCCCGCCGCGAGTGACCGCGCCGAATGCCGGGCTGGAGCCAGAGCGGCTGAAGGTTTACCAGACCCGCCTGTCCTATTATTTCCAAGGCAGGTCGCCCGGCCAGATTTCGCTGCAGTTGAACACCGTCGAGACGACGAACTTCATCCAAACCCGGACCATCTCCGCCGCGGAATTCGGCAATACGGATCCTGACTTCGCCGACTACGAATTCACGACGTCGAAAAACTTGGCGGGGTTGAACCGGTTCAAGAACCTCGAGTTCAACTATCAGCAAACGCTCGGTTTCCTCCCGAGCGAGTATCTGCGTGGCGTGAATATCGGCGGCACCTACACTCGCTCCTATGCCAATGTGCTCCGCAATAACCTCGCGCCGCACCGGTGGACCGGACGTTTCGGTTACAATTACCGGCGCTTCGGTGGCAACCTTAGCTTCATCTGGGTCGATGACCGACCGAACAGCGGTGTCGACTACCGCTTCTGGGGTGCGATGACGAAGTGGGATCTATCGCTGAGCTGGAAGTTGAACCGCTATGCCACGCTCTTTGTGCAATCGCGCAATCCGACCAACCAAAAGGATCTCTATTACGAGACTCCTCCGGGCGCGGCGAAAGGTGTCGGCAAGCACCTCCGCAGCATGGAGGAATACGGCGACAACTGGATCTTTGGTATTCGCGGCCAGTTCTAATCCCAAACTGCATTTCAGCTAGAATTTGAACGCCAGCCTCCGGGCTGGCGTTTTTTGTCGCTGCTTCCGACCTCGACTCCTTTGCTCCGAAGCTCCCTCGACGACCCCATGAACTTCCCTCCTGATCGCGCCCGGTGGCGCCGACTCTGTGTCTTCGCGCTCGCTGCGAGCATTGCTTTCGCTGCGCCGGTTTTCGGCCAGACTGCTGCCACCGGCACGATTCAGGGCCGCGTCTTTAATCCCGTCTCCAAGGAATACGTCCGCAACGCTGAGGTGCGCCTAGAGGGCACCAACCAGGCGACCTACACGGAGAACGACGGCACGTTTCAGTTCGCAAATGTCGCGGCCGGCAAGACGACCATCTCGGTCAGCTACACGGGCTACAACCCGGTGAAGGAGTCGTTCACTGTGACCGCCGGCCAGACCGCCGTGCGCGATATCAATCTTACCAGCACGGCGATCGAGGCACCGATGTCGAAGGGCGGCGTGTTGCAGCTGCAGGCGTTCACCGTCTCGTCCGAACGCGAAGGCAACGCGAAGGCCATCCAGGAGCAGCGGCGCAGCATGGACATCACGACCTCGGTGTCGTCCGACATCTTCGGCGACGTCACCGATGGCAACGTGGGCGAGTTCCTAAAATATCTCCCCGGCGTCGATCTCGACTACGTGGAGTCGGAGGCACGCGGGCCTAAGCTCGGCGGCATGGAGGGACAATACGTGGGCGTCTCCTTCGACGGCATCCGCACCGCGAGCGCCGATGCCAACCGCGGCGGCGGCGATGCCTCGCGTGCGACGAGCTTCGAGGGCTTCTCCATCACGTCCATCGAGTCGATCGAGATCACGCGGACCCGCAGTGCGGACTCGGACGGCGACGCCCCGGCCGGCACCATCAACATGAAGACGCGGCGGGCCTTTGAGCGGAAGGGCCGGCGCATGGCCTTCAACTTCAGCATGAATTTCAACGCCGAGGAATTTCATCTGAACAAGACCTGGGGCCCGGGCGAGGGGAAGGACTACAAGGCCAAGCCCAATCTCTCCCTCGAATATTCCGAATCCTACCTCAACCAGCGGCTGGGCATCTTGCTCAGCGCGAGCCGGGCGAATTCCTACACCGAGCAATATTCTTTCTCGAACACCTACAATCGCAGCCCCACCGCCGCCGACCCGCGTCCGATGGTCATCCGTTCGATCGATTTCAAGGACGGGCCGAAGTTCATCACCAAGGATGCGCTCATGCTGACCGCTGATTTCAAGGCCACGCGCAATCTCGTGCTCTCACTCAACGCGATCTACACCTACACCGAGGGCGCGTTTTGGAACCGTAACTTCACGTTCGTCGCCGCCAACGACAACGCCAACATCAACAATGGCCGCTCGCGGGTCGGCGGCGATGGCATGCTGACCGTCAGCTCGCAGCGGACGACGGCCAACACGGTGCCCACCGTGAACAACGGCGGCGGCTCCTCGACCAAGCTCACCTACACCCGCACGTTTGCCCCGAAATTCGAGTATAAGCTCAACGGCTGGGTCTTCGATGGCGCGGCGTCGTTTTCCCGATCGGTCAACAATTACGAGGGGCTTGAGCGCGGCTTCGCGGAGGCCGAGAGTCTTGCCCTCGCGAGCGATTGGACAGCCACGCGCCCCAACCGCGAGTCGTGGGAGTGGACCATCCGCCAGACTTCGGGGCCCGATTGGTATAACCTGCGGAACTGGACGGGCGGCACGCGCGTCGAGAATTCCGCGCGCGAGTGGGCGACGGAGATTTGGAACGGCCAGCTCAACGCCCAGTGGGTGTTGCCGTTTCTCCGCCAGTTTGCGACGAAGGTGAAGTTTGGCGGCAAGTGGACCGAGGAAACCCGCAACAACAACAATGAGGACACCTGGAACATCTGGCGCTACATCGGCCCCGGCGGCGATGTGATGACCGGACGCAACGCCACCACGGGCGTGCCCACCATAACGACCAGCGGCAGCTGGGCGAACCTCGGCTTCGTCGCGCCGCATCCCTTCGACACGGGCACGACCAACGGCCTCACGGTTTTCAACATCGCCGGAATCCAAGGCATGCCGCCGCGCGCGGATCGAAATCGGATGGCGGCGCTCTTCCGCTCCAGCCCCGAGCTCTTTGTCCGCACCGCGACGCCCGACAACTACTACAACGCCTTCATTGTCCCGAAGCGTGACTACCGCCAGACGGTCACCTCCGGCTACACCCAGGCCGACATCCGCGTCTCGTCTTCCTTGAATGTGCGCGCTGGTGTGCGTTGGGAGCGCACCCAAAACGCCGTGACTGAGTGGGACCCCCGTTTCCGCGATGAAGTGACGACGGCGGGGTATCCAGTGAGCGCCACCGGACTCGCGACGACATTTGCCGGACTCCAATATCAATATCAAAGCCAGCCCCGCGTTACGCGGCGCGCGGAATACGATAATTTTTTCCCTTCCGTCAGTGCGAAGTATTACCTCATGCGCGACCTCGAGTTCCAGGCTGGCTACAGCAAGGCGATCGGCCGTCCGCCGATCGATAATCTCGCGGGTCTTTGGAGCATCGTTGAGGATGCCAACGGCGTAACGCAGCGGGTTGATGCGCCCAACCCGGCGCTGTTGCCCGAGAATGTGAAAAAATATGACGCGCGCCTCGCCTACTATTTTGGTGCCCGCGGCTCGCGTTCGCCAGGCCAGGTGTCGATTGGTGTGTCACAGTTCGACATCGCGAATTTGCGCGAGACTCACGACTACACCGCGGAGGAGTTCGGCATCGATGACCCCGAGTATGCCGACTACACATTTCGTTCCACCCGCAACAGCGACCGCAGTCGCCGCAGCCGCAACCTGGAGTTTTCCTATCAGCAGACGATGGGCTTCCTCCCGGAGAAGTTCCGTGGCACCAGCTTCAACGTCGCTTACACTCGCTCTTATGCGAGCGCCCGGCGCAACGGGCTTGCGCCCCACCGGGTGTCATCGCGCCTCGGCTATGCTTACCATCGCTTCAACGGTTCGGTCGGCATGGTGTGGACCGATGTGCGACCCGACGGCAACTACGGCCGCTATCGCCCGGAGCAAACCCAGTTCGATCTGTCGGCGACGTGGAAACTCACCAACCGCTATTCGCTCTATGTGCAGGCGCGCAATTTCACGAAGCAACCGGTGAAGTGGATGGAATCGCCTCCCGGTGTGGTCGAAGGCAAGCAGGCGGCGCTGCGCCAGTTTCAGGAATACGGCGCGAACTGGGTGTTCGGCTGCCGGGGCACGTTTTGATCGGGCGGCGGCGGCGGGCGTTGACCTCACCGTGTTTTGTCGGTGCGCTCCGCGACGATTTGCATGCGTCCGTCCGTTCCTGAACCGTCCTCTGGCTTCCCCCAAGCGCGCCCGATCCTTCCGCTCGCACTAGGATTAGTTTTGGCGCTCGTTGTCTCCTATTGGTTCGCGCTCCGTGGCGACTTTCTCTGGGACGACGACCTGCACGTCACCGCCAACCCGACGATCATCGGGCCGCTCGGGTTGAAAGAAATCTGGACGACGGCGCGCGCGAATTACTTTCCGCTCGTGCTGACGAATTTCTGGGTGCAGCACGCGGTCTGGGGCCTCAACCCGGTCGGCTACCATCTAGTCACGCTCGCGTGCCATGCGCTCGCGGCGCTGTTGCTTTGGCGCGTGCTGCTGCAATTGCGCGTGCCCGGCGCGTGGCTCGGCGCCGCCCTGTGGGCGCTGCACCCCGTGCAGGTCGAATCGGTGGCGTGGATCTGTGAACTGAAAAATACACAGTCTGCCGTGTTTTTTTTGGCCGCGATTCTGTGCTGGCTAGAGTGGCTGGAAGTAGGGCGGGTCTTCAGCCCGCCTTCGAATGACGAGAAGCCTTCCGAAGGCGGGCTGAAGCCGCGCCCTACCGCCCGCCTTGCGACCGCTCCCTACGCCCTTGCCCTGCTCTGCGCCTTACTCGCCATCCTCAGCAAGCCCTCGACCGTCATGCTGCCCGTGGCGCTCGGTTTGTGCGCGTGGTGGATGCGCGGTCGAATCGCCTGGCGCGATCTGTGGCCGCTGGTCCCGTTTTTTGTGCTCGCCGCACTCGCGGCGGGTTGGACGATTTGGGAGCAGAAACATCATTCCGGAGCGATTGGGCCCGAGTGGTCGCAAACGCTGCCCGAGCGCGTTGCGATTGCCGGCCGGGCACTCTGGTTCTATCTCGGGAAACTCGCCTGGCCCGATCCGTTGATTTTTATTTATCCGCGTTGGGAAATTCGCAGCGATGCGATCATTGCGTTCGCGGCGCCGGGGGCGGCGCTCGCGGCGTTTGGGGTGCTCCTTTGGCGCTCGCGCGACGGCCGGCTGAGACCCGCGCTGTTTGCCGCGACGTATTTCGCCGCGCTCCTTTTTCCCGTGCTGGGATTCTTCAGTGTCTATTTCTTCCGCTATTCGTTTGTCGGCGATCATTTTCAATACCTTGCGAGCATGGGGCCGCTGGCGCTCGCGGGTGCGGTGCTGGCGCGCTTGCGGCCGCGTGCGCTGACCGCGGTGGCCACTGGAGTCATGGTCGCATTCGTGGCGCTGACGGCGCGGCAAACCCGCGCCTACGCGAACAACGAGGCGCTCTGGCGCCACACGCTTGAGCACAACCCCGGGGCGTTCATGGCGCGGGCCAACCTCGGCGACACGCTCATGCGCGCCAGCCGCTACGAGGAGGCGATCGCACAATACCGGCACGCGCTCGCGCTCCGCCCCGACGATGCGCCCGCGCTCAACGATCTCGGCAACCTGCTCGTGATCACGGGGCGGGCGGCGGAGGCGCTGCCATGTTTCGAGCGTTCGCTCGCACTGCGGCCGGATGTCGCGGAAACGCACAGCAATCTCGGCAACGCGCTCCGCGATCTCGGCCGCAGCGCTGAGGCCATCGCGCATTTCCGCCGCGCGCTCGAAATCAGTCCCGACTATCCGGCCGCGCTCAACAACCTCGGGATCGAGCTGGCCTTGGCGGAACGACACGCGGAGGCGGCGACGCACTTCGAGGCGGCGCTTCGTCTCAAACCAAACGATGCCAAGACGCGCGACAACCTCGTGCGCGCGCTCCATCGCCAGGGCGCGGCGTTGGTCTCGGGCCAGCGCTGGCGCGAGGCCGTCGTCGTCTTTCAACGCGCGGTGCAACTGACGCCCGAGGCCGCACCACTTCAGGCGGCGCTGGCTGTGGCGCTCGCGCAGGCCGATCGGCTCGCGGAAGCGGTGCCGGTGTTTGAGGCCGCGCTCCGCCTCGATGCCCGCTCAGCGGAGTTGCACGATAATTTTGGACAGGTGCTGGGTGCGCTCGGTCGGCGGCGCGAGGCATTCGATCACCAGGAAGAGGCGGCCCGGCTTCGGCGGGAAGCCCCGCGGTAGCACTGAAGTTTGTCATCGCGAGGAGCGCAGCGACGTGGCGATCCATCCGAAATATTCGCTGGATTGCCGCGCCCGCCGAGCCGGGCTCGCAATGACAGCGCACGCCACGGCAACCTCCCCGCTGCTCTTGCGCTTCGTGGCGCGGTTTGCACCTTCGGGCGCATGAGAAATCTCCTGCTCGTGATCCCTTCGCTTGTGTCGCTCGCCACCCTTCCTTTGTCCGCCGCCGAATCCGCCTATCCCGCCGCGCTGCGCGGCGATCACATCGATGTCTACCACGGCACCAAGGTCGCGGATCCCTACCGTTGGCTGGAGGATTTGGATTCCCCGCAGACGACCGCGTGGGTTGAGGCGCAAAACCAACTCACGCTGGGCTTTCTCGAAAAACTACCCGCCCGGGCGGCGTTTCGCGAACGGCTGACGAAACACTGGAACTACCCCCGCACGGGCGTGCCGTTCAAGGAGGGTGGGCGTTACTTCTTTTCGAAGAACACGGGCCTCCAAAATCAGGCGGTTTTTTTTGTGCAGGAAAAACTCGGGGCCGAGCCTCGCGTGCTGATCGATCCAAATTCCCTGGCGAAGGATGGCACCGTGGCTCTGACGGGCACGCGCGTTTCGCGTGATGGAAAACTTGTCGCCTACGCCACGGCCGCCGCGGGCTCGGATTGGAATGAAGTGCGGGTGCGCTCAGTCGACTCCGGCAAGGATACCGATGATCTCGTGCAGTGGATCAAGTTTTCGACAGCGGCGTGGACGATGGACGGCAAGGGATTCTTCTACTCGCGCTATCCTGCGCCTACGATTGATGCCGGCACGGGCAAGACATTCGGGAAACTTGAGAACCAGCGGATGTATTATCACCGCCTCGGCACGCCGCAGAGTGACGATAAATTGATCCACGAGATCCCAGCCGAGCCGAAATGGTTCGTGCGTGGGGACACCACGGAGGACGGACGGTTCGCGCTCATCACGATTTCGCGCGGTTCGTCTTCGGAGAATTTGCTGAGCTACATCGATCTTGGAAATCCCCTTGCGCCTAATCTCGGCGCGCCGGTGCGCCCGCTCATCACCGCCTGGGAGGCGGAATACAGCGTCGTCGGCAATGATGGCCCGGTCCTCTACGTGCTCACCAACCTCGACGCACCGCGGAAACGCCTGGTGGCGATTGATGTGACGAAGCCCGAGCGCTCAAATTGGAAAACGCTGATCGCGCAGTCGGACGACGTGATCGATTCGGTCGAGATCATCGGAGGGCGTTTCGTGGTGAAGTCGATGCACGACGCGAGCAGCCGGCTGGCGGTTTATGCGAAAGAAGGTAGGCCGCAGGGCACCATTGCACTGCCGGGCCTGGGCAGTGTCGGTGCTGTGAGTGGCCGCGAAGATGAGAACGAATTTTTCTACAGCTTCACTTCGTTTGCCACGCCGACGACGAACTTCCGCCACGATGTCGCGACGAACAAGGGGCAGGTTTTCCAAGCCCCAACGGTTGCCTTCAATCCCGGGGATTACGAGACGAAGCAGGTTTTCTACAAATCAAAGGACGGCACGCGCGTGCCGATGTTCATCAACTATCGGAAAGGGCTAAAACTCGATGGGACGGCGCCGACGATTCTCTATGCTTACGGCGGCTTCGACATCTCGCTCACGCCGTCGTTTTCGGTCTCGATGCTGACGTGGATGGAGGCGGGCGGCGTCTACGCGCAGCCGAACCTCCGCGGCGGCGGCGAATACGGCAAGGCCTGGCACGAGGCGGGCACGAAGGAGCGAAAGCAAAACGTGTTCGACGATTTCATCGCGGCGGCGGAGTGGCTGTTTGCGAACAAATACACTTCGCCCGCGAAGCTCGTGCTCAGCGGCGGTTCCAATGGCGGCCTGCTGGTCGGCGCGGTGATCAATCAGCGACCTGATTTGTGCC
>JANNEY010000400.1:0-3575 GCA_031379235.1 Opitutaceae bacterium
CTTGCCGGTGCAAACGGCGACGGCGCGAATCCCGGCGTTGAGTCCGGCCTCGATATCACTCACCCGATCGCCGACCATCCAGCAGTGCGCTGGGTCGAGTTGGTAGCGGGCGATGCACTCGAGTTCGAAGCGTGGGTAGGGTTTGCGGTAACCGGGCGGATCGTCGGGGCCCTCGGGGGCGATGCAGATTTCGTCGAAGAGCGGGAGCGGCAGGCCGAGGAGCTCGTGCATCCGGTCGTTACAGCGGTGCACCGCATCGAGCGTGTAGAGTCCCCGCGCAATGCCGGATTGATTCGTGTGAATGAAGAGCCGGTAACCGAGCGTGCGGGCGCGATGCAGCGCGTCGGCTACGCCCGGGATTAGCTCCACGCCCGCGGGATCCGCGAGGTAGTGCTTGTCGAGGATGAGAGTGCCGTCGCGATCGAGGAAGAGCGCCTTGCTCATGACTCGTGTGCGACGTAGGCCCGCAATTCCTGCGGCGTGACGGTGGCGGTGCCGAGCTTGCCGACGACGACGCCCGCGGCGGCGTTTGCGAAGTGGGCGGCGGTTTCGAGCGAGGCGCCGGCAGCCAGCGCGAGCACGAGGCCGGCGAGCGAGGTGTCGCCCGCGCCCGAGACATCGAAGACCTCGCGGGCGGCGGTCGGAATGGTTTTCAAAATCTTTCCCTCCGAGCTGAGCAACATGCCGTCTTCGCCAAGCGTGATGACGAGATGCTTCGTGGCATAGCGCTCGTGTAACCGCGCGCAGACTTCGGCCGCGGGGAACGGCGTGTGCGGGGGCAGCTCCACGCCGGCAAGTTGGAGCGACTCGCGCTTGTTGGGCGTGATGAGATCGAGGCCGTGGAAGGCGAGCGTGCGTTTCGGCTTGGGATCAAGCGCGACGAATTTTCCGGCGGCGCGGGCGAGGGCGGTGAGGCGCGCGACGAGTTCGTTGCCCAAAATGCCCTTGGCGTAGTCGGACAGAATCACGGCGTCGCACGCGGCGATCTCCTTGGCGAGGAGCGCCTCGGCTTTCGCGGCGGGAAAGTGATAGGCGGCCGGCGCGGCCTCGCGGTCGAGGCGGCAGAGCTGCTGGTGCTGCACGAGCACGCGCGTCTTCACGATCGTCGGCGCGTCACCCGGCGTCGGGATGGTCGCGATTTTTTTGCCGTGGAGAATGGCGGTGAGGCGCTCGCCGGCGTCATCCTTGCCGATAAAGCCGGCGACCGTGCAACGCGCGCCAAGCGAGGCGATGTTGAGCGCGACATTGGCGGCGCCGCCGGCCGTCCACGAATCACGCGCGATGTCCACCACCGGCACGGGCGCCTCGGGCGAGATGCGCGTGGCGTCGCCCCAGATGTAGTGATCGAGCATCACGTCGCCAACGACGAGGATGCGCAGGCGGGCGATTGTTTTGAGCAGGGGCGAAAGACCTTTCATCAGAATTCCCAATGGTAGTGATAGCGCGAGAGCAGCGTTGGTTTGGTAGTCGTGACTTGGACGACATCCTCGATGCGACAACCGCCGAGGCCGGGATAGTAGAGGCCCGGCTCGACGGTCACGACGGAGTTTTTTAACAGGGTGTAGTCAATGGAGCCGCTCATCCGCGGCGGTTCGTGCACGGCGAGGCCAAGGCCATGGCCGGTGCCGTGGAAAAATCCGACCGAGCCCTTGGCGCCGTGCTTCGTCTCGAAACCGCGCGCGGTGAAGACCTCGACGCACTTGCCGTGGACATCGCGGCCGTTGACGCCCGCGCGAATGGCGCCGAGGGCCGCGAGCTGGGCGGCGCGGACCGCGGCGACGAGCGCTCGCTGGGCGTCGCTGGCGCGACCGCGGAGAAACGTGCGCGTCATGTCGCCATGGAAACCTGTCGCCGTGACGCGCGGGAAAATATCCACGACGATCAGTTCGTGCGGCCGCAGCGGGCCCGAGCCGCGGTCATGCGGATCGCAGGCCTGATCACCGCCGGCCACGATGGTGCTGGCTGAGACGGCCCCGGCTTCCAGGCAGGCGACCTCGATGGCGAATTTCAGTTTCTCGCTCGTGAGCGGTGCGCCGCGATAGAGAAGCTTGCGGCCGCTGACCTTGCTGGCGCGGAGGATTTTCTCGGCCGCGGCGAACCCGAGCGCGCTGCAGTGATTACCCTCGCGGATGGCGGCGGCTTCGGCGGGCGTCTTGATTTCGCGCGCCGGGAAGAGCGCCCCTTCGGCGACCTCAAGATCGAGACCGAGCTCGAAGAGCTTTTCGTAGACACCTGCGGGAAAATCCTCGCCGACCGTGAAACGGGTCTGCCCATGATCCTTGGCGACGAGGTAAATGACCTCCGCGCCACCGGGTTTCCGCTGCGGCCAGAGTTCGCGGGCGCGCTTGAGATAGGGGTCCAGGGGGAGCACGACGTCGAAACCCGAGGTCCGCTTCACTCGGGCGAACTCCAGGGCGCTGACGACTGCGACCTTTTTTCCGCGCAACCCAAACGCTACAAACGGATCGGGCACGTTCACCCGCCCGAAGTAGAGGGCGTCGGGGCTGTGGTCGGTGGCGGCGTAGAGGAGGGGAGGCGGCGTCTTTTTTCCGGGCACGGAAGGGAGAGGTTGAGTCGGAGCGTGGCGGGCATTAGCCACCGCCCCGATGAAAAATGCAAATCCGGTTTCGAGGCGGCGCGCGGCGCTGATTCCCGTGGCGCTGCTGGCGCTGGTCGGCTGTGGCCGCAATGGAACCGAGCGTGCGCCGGCCGTGCCGCCTTCTCCGCCGACCATGGCCGGCGCGGATGCGAAGACCGCGATTGGTGCGCCGGTGCGCTACACCTACGATGTGGTCGCGACGTGGCCCCACGATCGCGGGGCTTTCACCCAAGGTCTGTTGGTGCGCAATGGCGGCTTCTTGGAAAGCACCGGGCTCAATGGCCAGTCCTCGCTGCGTGAGGTGGAACTCAAGACGGGCCGCGTGCTGAAGCAGGTCGGCCTCGCTCCGCAATATTTCGGCGAGGGCCTCGCCGTGATCGGTGACCGCGCCTTCCTGCTCACGTGGCAGAACGGCAAGGGCTTCGTCTACGACGCGGACACATTTCGGCTCGAGCGCGAGTTTGCCTACACCGGAGAGGGCTGGGGGCTCACGACCGACGGCCGCGCGCTCATTCTCAGCGACGGCACGGCGCAGCTGCGCTTCCTCGACCCGGCTACCTTTGCGGTGACGCGCACGGTGGAGGTCACGAGGGAGGGCAAACCGGTGGAACACTTGAACGAACTGGAGTTCATCCGCGGCGAGGTGTTCGCGAATGTCTGGCAGGAAAACGAAATCGTGCGCATCGATCCTGCGACCGGCGTCGTGCGCGGGGTGATTGATTGCAGCGGGCTCCTGCCGCGGGCCGAAATCCGGGCCGATACCGACGTGCTCAACGGCATCGCCTACGACGCCGCGACCGACCGCCTTTTTCTCACCGGCAAACGCTGGCCTAAAATCTACGAGGTGCGCCTGAAGGTGATGCCGTAGTGGGTAGCGGGTCCGTTTGATTTGTAATTTCGAGCCCGACTCGGCGGGCGCGGCAATACATCTGAAATTTCAGCTGGATTGCTTCGTCGCTCCGCTCCTCGCAATGAC
>JANNEY010000416.1:0-1785 GCA_031379235.1 Opitutaceae bacterium
CCAAATCCGCCGCCTGCAATCGCAGCTCCAAAAGGAGCACAAGGCATTGATCGACACCGCAGACCCGGAGGATCGTCCGCAGATGAAGCAGCTCGGCGAAATCAACGCGCAGCTCCAGGTGATCCCGCACCGGATCGAGAAGTGCGGGGAGAAACAGATCGCCGCCGGGGTGGCGCTCGCCGGGACGGGCGTCAAACTCGCCCAGGTGATCAACGAACTGGCGGAAGAGGAACGCGAAAAATACATCGCGGAAATCGAGGCCAAGATCCTCCCCTACAGCCCCGACTACCGCGACGCCCGCAACGGGGAACTGCGCAACCAGGCCCGCGGCCTGGCCCGGAGCTGCCGCATTCTGGAGCATATCTCCGATCGCGCCAACGGCCCGCGAGGAACGCAGGGCCTTCGCGTTGTCGAGGATCTCAGCGTCTTGAATAACGAACCCGCAAAGGCGCTGCCAGAAATCATTGATTTCGCACAGGACCGCCTCGTGATCCTCAGCCAATGGTTCGCCGACAGGAAGACCTTCGTCGCGCGCGAGTGGTGGGAGGCCGGCAAGTAACACCGATTTTTTCGCGTGAAGAAGATCCCGCACCACACAAATGCGACGGCACTTATCCTGGCAGGTGGGTGCCCGGCAAGGGCGGAGTCTGGTGAGCACGCGAGAGCAGCGGCCCCGGCTGGTACCCGGGGCTTCCCGCAAGTGCGGGAGTCGGCGTTGCGGTATTTGTAGTCCTGCCGCGCCGACGCACCCTTTTCAAAGCAGTAAAATGTCACACCCCACACCGAACCCGGTCGGAAAACGCGCGAAGCGCAACCCTGTGCCCTGGCAGCTCCGCGAATTTTTGCGCCGCGCCGTTGTCTTGGAGAAAGTCTTCACCATGCAGCGCGAAGGGGCGTCACTGAATGATGCCGCGAGGGAAACCGGCGAACCGCTCGCGAATCTCTCCCGCTACGTGCGCGCCTTCCGCGATCTTGGCGTACGCGGCATCGTGCCTGGCATCGGGCCGGGTGCCCCTGCCGCCGTCGCGAAGGTGAGCCTCACGGAAGTGGAGGCCGACGCCATCGCCGCGCTTTCTTACCGCATCGTGCGCCGCGAGGACATCGCCGCCGGATGCCGCGCTTATGCGGCCCGGCCCGATTGCAGGCCGACGCTCCTTCCCGTGCTCACGGGCCGCATTCCGCTGAGCCTGCGCGCCGTGATCCGCTCACGTCTGCAAACGCTGGCAAAATGACAAACACGCCGGATTGCCCAATTCCCGGCCCCGAGGCGCAAGTCCGCTGCCCGATGCCAGCCTCTCGCCGAGCCTCGCCGATACCGCCATCGCATCGGAGCGGAGCGGCCGATGCTTCAAAAGTGCCGATGTTCACAGCCCTCGAAATCGCGAAGGCGCTCGGCGGGACGATCTCAAAGCAGGCGGTGCTTCACCGGCTCGGCAGCATTCCGGTGGATGGCATGAAGCCCGCGCCGAAAGGCCAGACCGCGAAGGCGTGGCGCGAAGAGTCCTTCCCGATCGGACTCTTCGCCGAGCTGGAAGCACTTTGCTTTTTGCCCGACGGCACCCGCCACTTCCGCACCGTCGGCGATCTCATTGCGAAGCGGCGTGCGCCGAGCAAGGTGTCCCTTTCAGATTTCCCCGCCGGTGCTCTCGCGCTCGCCGAACGTAAGGCGGAAATCCTCGCGCCCTTGCTTCATGCACGCGCGAAGTCTCCAAAAAAATGGCCCCTCGCGGAGATCGCGCGCCGTGCCCACGAACACCTCGCGGACATGCCCGGCGGCAAGCCGAG
>JANNEY010000426.1:0-1690 GCA_031379235.1 Opitutaceae bacterium
AACCCCGCCGGTTTGGTTCGAGTATCTTGACGGCGGGGTTCGGCGACCCCGCTCTACACCCTGAATCTCTATGAAACCTTCCTTCTCATTTCTCCTGGCGGCGGCGGCAATTGCCGCCGCGCCGGTCGGCGCCACGGCCGCGACAAGTTCCCCGCCCAACATCGTCTTCATCCTCGCCGATGACCTCGGCTACACCGATGTCGCGGCCTTCGGATCGAAATACTACGAGACGCCCAACCTCGATCGTCTCGCGTCGCAGGGGATGAAGTTCACGAACTATCACCACTGCCAGAACTGCACGCCCACGCGCGCGGCAATCATGAGCGGGCAATACGGCGCGCGCACTGGCGTCTACACCGTCGGCGCCATCGATCGCTTCGATTGGCAGAGCCGCCCGCTGCGGCCCGTGGACAACGTCACCAATCTCCCGCTCGACCGCGTGCTCCTGCCCGCGACGCTCAAGACGGCGGGCTACGCTACCGGGATGTTTGGCAAGTGGCACATCGGCCAGCAGGGCGACTATCTCCCCGGCAAACGCGGCTTCGACGAAGCCATCGTGAGCATGGGCGCGCATTTCAACTTCGCGACGAACCCAGAGACGCCTCACCCGAAAGGCCAGTATCTCGCGGATTTTCTCACGGACAAGGCGGTTGCCTTCATCGAGCGCCACAAAGCCGCGCCGTTTTTCCTCTACCTCCCGCACTTTGGCGTCCACTCGCCGCACGACGCGAAGCCCGAGTGGATCGCGAAGTTCAAGGACAAGCCCGGCGTCGGCGGGCACAACAATCCCGTCTACGCCGCGATGATCGCGTGCGTGGATGAGAGCGTGGGGCGCGTGATGGCCAAGCTCGAGGAGCTGAAACTCGCCGACAACACCGTGCTCATCTTCGCCAGCGACAACGGGGGCGTTGGCGGCTACATTCGGGAAGGCATCCAGAAGGGCGGCGGCGACGTGACGGACAACGCGCCGCTCCGCCACGGCAAGGGCAGCCTCTACGAAGGCGGCACGCGCGTCCCGTTCGTCGTGCGCTGGCCCGGCCGCATCGCGCCCGGCAGCGCTTGCGACACGCCGGCGATCCACGTGGACCTTTATCCGACCTTCGTCTCGCTCGCGGGCGGGAAAATGCCCGCGGGCCAGATCGCCGACGGCGAGAGCCTCGTGCCGCTCATGCGCGATAGCCGTGCGAAACTCACGCGCGACGCGATCTACCAGCATTTTCCCGGGTATCTGGGCGCCGGGGTGGGCCAGTTTCGCACCAAACCCGTCAGCCTCGTGCATGCGGGCGATTGGAAGCTGATGGAGTTCCTCGAGGAAGGGCGGCTCGAACTCTACAATCTCCGCACTGACATCGGCGAAAAGAACAACCTCGCCACGGCGAATCCGGAAAAGACGAAGGAACTGCACGCCAAGCTCGTCGCGTGGCGGGCGAGCGTGAAGGCGCCGATGCCGACGAAAAACGATCCCGCCAAGGCCGCCGACGAACCAGCCGCGAAGAGAAAAGGCGGAAAGAAAAAACAGGCGCAGAAGGACAACGAGTGAGCGGGTCTCCTGTTGAAGGCGGGGTGCCCTCACCCCGCGGAATGGCAATTCGCGTTTTTCATCGGCGGGGTGAGGGCACCCCGCCTACAATAATTCTGCACGCTTCGCGCTCCCCATGAAATTCTTCGGCCTCCACTGGATCGACTGCAC
>JANNEY010000454.1:0-4251 GCA_031379235.1 Opitutaceae bacterium
GCTCGTCGCCAAGCTGGCCGACCAGGCCCACACGTTCATCTTCGAACGGCTCGCGGAACTGAAAGCCGAGCAGAGCGAATAACCTTCGCCTCAACGGGCGGCCGGATACTCCGGCCGCCTTTTTTGTGTCCTTCGACGCCAATCTGCCAGCCGAACCAGCATCCGACCGACGCTCGCTTCGCTCGAATTCTTCTAGCGACTGCCAGCCGCTGATTTCCCCATTCTACACCCGGTCAAGGTCGTATCGCTGCGCGATCTCCACCACGCGGAAACACTCCGCTTCCCCCTCGTTGCGGCCCGGCCCGCCGCCTCGGCGCTCCGTCCACCGCTTTGACTTTCGGGTGTGGGGCGAAATCGCCAATCGGCAGTAGGCGATAAGGTCACGAGACGTGACGCACGCCCCACGGGCCGAACGGCATGAAACCATGTCCTGTGAAAACACATTCGGGGAAACGATCTACTCCTACTCCCGCGCCCAAGCCATCGAGGACGGCGTCCTCGTGGACCTCAGCCAGGCCGACTCCATCCGCCAACACTGGAAATACCCCTTCGCCTGCACATCGGCGGTGTGGGCCATCTTCGAGGAGGCGCTGCAACAGCCCGGTCAGGATGTGTCCGGCATCTGTCACGACATCTCCACCATGGCCAAGCTCGCCATCCGCAGCGCAACGGACCTGGAGTTGGTCCGGTTCAGCGTCATCATCACAGGGCGGACCCACACCCTGAAACTGCACATCGGCCCGGGCGACACCGCGGCCCCGGTTCTCACCCTCATGCTTCCTTATGAGGACTGAACGAAGGGGCTTCGGCCCCTTTTTTGCGGCTGCGTAAGCTCACGCACTGGCTCGCTCCGTCGGGGCGACTTTCGCCGCGCCGGCGGTCGCCTGGAGACTGCGCTGAAATCCGGGATAATGAATGCGCTGCGCCGTCACCCAGATATACCCGTTCTGAAGCGCATACAGCATGAGCTGCCCCTTATGATGCAGCTTCAGTTTCGCCATGATCGCCTTCCGGTGCGTGTTCACGGTGTAGGGCGAAAGCCTGAGCCGTTCCGCCGCCTGTTGGTCATCGGAGCCGTCGCCGATGACCGAGAGCACCATTTGCTCTTTCTCCGTGAGCGCATCGAGCGTGATGTTCTTCGGGCGTTTCAGATTCGGCAGCATCGTCGGGCTCACGTAGAGCCGGCGTTGGATCACCTGTTGCAGCGCGGTCGCCAGATTCTCCATGCCCTCCGCGTGGCCGTCGTAAAGCCCATCGTAGCGGATGCTGCGCAGCAGATCGAAGGTGCGGGCGTCCTTGCGCGAGGTGAGCACGAGGATCGGCAGCGCCGTTTCGATGAACGGCTCCAAGTGCTCCAAGCCGTCCATGTCATCGATCTTCACGCCAGTGATCAAAAGATCCGGCACCTGGGCCTGAATGGAATCGAGGGCGTCGAACCCGAGTTGAAACACACGCACATCCGCATTCCGCCAGACATCCTTGATGTGGCGGCTGATCAGCTCCCCGTAAAGTTTGTCGCCCTTCAGAACCAGGATGCGTGGCGTGGCGTTTTTGGGCAGCATGGCTACGAGGCGGCGGGGTTCAGGTGCAGTTTCATCCCGTCGGAATGCGGCAGCAGTCGGCCTGAGCCGTCGCCCCCGCGCAGGAGTTCGCGCGCGAGCGCGTTCCGAACCAGGAGTTCGGCGGCATCACGCATCGGCCTGGCCCCAAGCCGCTCGTGATACCCGCGACGAACGACAATTCCTTCTACGGATGGCTCCGAAGAAACCCGATAGCCACGTCCGGCCAACGTCCGGCATTCCTTCTCCACCAGTCCGGCGGCGATGGCACACTGCGCCTCGTAGTCGAGTTTGTTGAACACGACCGTCAGCGTGATGCGGGCGAAGATTTCCGGCCGCAGTTCCCGCTGCGCATCCTGCCGCACGAGCCGCTCCATCGTCTCATACTTCGACTTCCGGAGCGTCATGATGCGCTGCGCCCCGATGTTGCTCGTGAGGACCACATACCAAGCCGAGAAATCCAGCACCCGGTTGCGGCCGGTCGTCAGCCTGGCCGCGTCGAGCAACTGAAGGAGCACGTCCAAGACCCGCGGATGCGCTTTCTCGATTTCATCGAAGAGCAGCGTGCCGCTGCCGGCGCACGCATCGAATCCCTCCGCGATCCGTCCCGGTTCATCGGCGGTCCCGAGCAGCAATCCGAGACGCTCCGCCGTCTGGTATTCCGACATGTCGAGCCGGACGACGCGATTCGGGCCGAGCAGGTCTTCCGTGAAGCGCAGGGTCAGCTCCGTCTTGCCGACGCCGGTCGGGCCGAGAAACAGGAAGCTCGCTTTCGGCCGGCCGGGCACGGTGAGCCCCAGCTCACCATGTTGCAGCCGCTCGGCGACCAAATCGATGGCGGCATCCTGTCCCGTGAGCACCGCCTTCAGACGATCCGGCAAGGTCCGGAGTTTATCGAGGTGTTCGGCGGGGATGCGCATGACGGGATTTCACCACTTCGCTTCCGTGGAGGGCGTGGCCTTCACTGCCGCGGGGTCCGACGGGGCGGTCGGCACCGCGGAACGGAGTCGGCCGCGCTCGGCTTCGAGCTGGTCGCGGAGCTTCGCCGCTTCCGCGCTCTGCCGCACGAGTTGCGCATATTGAGCCTGCATCCGGCGCTCGGCTTCGGCCAGCGCGGACTGCATCGCCCGCAACTCCGCCGTGATCGCTTTTTGCGTGGCGAGTTCGGCCGCGACTTCAGCCTCCCCGGAAAGCGGCGCGTAGCTTGCCGGAGCATAGGTCGTGCGCGGCACGGTCCCCGTGTCGTCGGCAGCGTTCGCTGGCACGATGGTGCGGCGATAGACGGCGTGGGCCTCGTGGCGAATCGAGGGATTCGCCCGCTCGCGATAACCGCGCACATCATAGCGCGTTTCCACCGCTTTCGTCGGAACGTGGGCAGCCACGGGTGCGACCGACGGCGGCTCGACCGCGACCGGCTGATTCGTCGCACAACCGGCGAGGAGAACCGCAGGAAGAAAATACCAGAGGGTTCGCATAGTTATCCTTGTGATGGGTGTTGAGGAGCTGGCCGAGGCGCCACGGGTTCAGGCGGCGCGGGCGGTGGGGTTTTCACACCCGCCACGCTCGCCTTCTGCGGATCGACCGACTCGAGAACGTAAACGTAGAACTCCTTGCCGGCCGCCACGCGGACGAAGTAGCCGTTTTCCTCGATGTCTTTCAGGGTGCGCTTCGCGTAGAGATCGAACACCTCGCCCACGCCCTCACGCACACCGTTGGAGACCGAGCCGGTGATCGTCGTTCCCAAGGCGGTCTGCGTGCGGTCCTGCGTGCCACGCGAGAAACCACTCAACGCGGCGGACGCTAGCAGCTTCAATTCCTGCAAGTCATCCGTCGCCATCAGGCGTCCCTTGATCCCGCCCGAACCATCGGTGATCCCGTAGCCATCTATGTCGTGTTCGTATTCACGGTCCAACGCGACGCCGTTGAACGCCAGCTCGCGGCCGTCCTGCCAGACGAAGCGCCAGGAGCCGGATGCGGTCACGCGGTCGCGCAAGCGCCCGGCGCGCGCCGTGCCATGCACGAGAGTGTTGGCGGGAATGACCTTCTTGCCGTTCTGCCAAACGTCTTCGAGCAGGACGGCGATGACCGGGGTCTCCAAATTCGCGCTGTCGATCGTGTTCACGAGTTTGCACTTCAAGAGCGTGCCGAACGGCATGAATTTCTCCGGCGGCGGGGGAACGACGCGCTCCGACCGAACCGGAGGCGCCTCATAGGACGCGAGCAACGAGGCGTAGCGAACCTTGCGCGGTTTGGGCTCTGCCGCCGGCGTGGCCGTGTGCGGTTTCTGACCCGCCGTGGCCTTCGCCACGGGCGCCGCCGGCCGGAAGGGCACGATACCCCCGGCCGTGGCGGGTTCGCCCGCCTGGGCGACCACCGGCGGCCGGGCTTGCTGGGGCAGGCCGCTTTCGAGGCCCTGATCCAACGGCACCCGAATTTGACCGAGTTCTACTTTCTTCGTGCTCTGCGCGGCGAGCTTCGCCGCCTCGCGTTCCTGTGCTTGCTGGCGTCCGTAAATCGCCAGACCGGAAAACAACACGACGACAAACAGGATGAACAACCCGAACTTGCTCTTGAGGAAATTTCCGATGTTGCGCGGGTTCATGATTTCGGTGCCTCCGTTGCTGCCGGTGCCGTGGACTCCGTCGTTGCGACGGCCTCCCGCCGCGACGTGTTGATCAAAACGGTGAAGGCG
>JANNEY010000487.1:0-1739 GCA_031379235.1 Opitutaceae bacterium
AGAGCATTTTCAATAAGACTGTAGCCGAAAGCCAACGCCCCGAACCGAGTTGAACAGGAAGATCGGGGAGTTCGGGAAGCGAAGCTCCGCTCTTTCCGGCCTTCCCGATCTTCCTGTTTCGCTCCCCTGTTTATTATTCCGCTCGGGGAATGTCGGCTACAGTTTTTCTGAAACCGCTGTAACCTCGCGATTCGCCGCCGCGAGCGCGGGTGTCAGGTGACCGCGGCGGCGACCGGGTCCACCGCGGGCGAATCCGTTTTCGCTCCCGGACCAGCAGCGGCAGCGCTCACGGGTGCTTTCACCTTGGGCACGCCGACGAGCACGCTCAGCTGCTCTTGCACGGCCACGAAAAATTCCGGCGTCAGATCGCCGGCGGGCACTTCAAAAATCGCCTTCGATTTCGCGTGTTCGTAGCGGTTGCGCGCCCGGTCGGCACTGAGGCCGCGGGGCCGGAGAATTTTTTTCCGCTCCAGCATCAGCGCGAGAAACTGCACGAGCCGGGTATTTTCTGGCGTCGGCTCCGTGGTCGGATCGGTCAGCGCCACAAAAAGATTTTCGGCCGTGAGCTTGAGCGTGCGGTCGGCGTTCTCCCCGGCGCGGCGGGGCTTGTAGGCCTGCACCCATTTGCACGCCACAAATCCCTCGGGCGCGAAATCCGCGGTGTGCGTCTCCAGCACATCGTAGCGCACGATCTCCAGCGCAGTGCCCACGCGCACGAGGTAGCTCGCCACACGCGCGCCGTCGGCAAAAGCCTCGCCTGAGACCAGGCAGGTCGTTGCGAGCGGCTGGAGATGCATTTCCATAGGCTTTCCTGTTTACTCTCGCTCCCTGTGGAAGCTAGCACTTTTCCACTGCAATCCGCTTCCGTGCCCACTCCTCCCGCCATTCCCTCCGATCTGCTCCTCGTCTGCATCGACCTGCAGCCAAAATTCCTCGCCGCCATGACCGACGGAGTGACCGTGCAACGGCGCTGCGAATTTGCCGTTGCGGCCGCCCAAGGTCTAGGGGTGCCCGTCGCCTTCACCGAACAAGTGCCGGAAAAACTCGGCAGCACCGCGCCGAGTCTGCGCACCCTGGCCCCGCGCGCTCCCGTCTGGGCCAAGCAAACGTTCTCCGCCCTCGGCGATGACGCCATTCGAACCGCTATTTTCCACACGCACCGCGCCCGCCATCTTCTGCTCTGTGGGATCGAAACTCCGGTCTGCGTTTACCAGACCGCCGTGGCCGCCTTGGCCGAAGATCTGCAAGTGACCGTGCTCAGCGACGCCGTCGGCGCGCGCCGTCCCGCCGATGCGCGCATCTGTCTCGACGCCCTCGTCCGCGCGGGCGCGCACGTGCTGCCTTCAGAGACGATTTTCTACGCGCTGCTCGGTGATGTCGCGCATCCGTTTTTCAAAGCCTACACTCAGCTCGTAAAATCCCATGCCTGATTCGCCCATGCTCTCCACCGTCCGCGACCTCAAGGTGCGCGGGACCGACGCCAACGGCCAGCCCTTCGCCGCTCTGCTGGTCGTGAAAAAGCTCGTCGCCAAGACCGCCGCCAACGGCAACACGTTCCTCAGCGTCGATCTCGGGGACCGCCACGGTTCGTTTGGCTGCACGATTTTCGGGGACAGCCCGGTCTTCGATGTTTTCAAATCGGCCGGCGAGGGCGCCGTCGTGCGCATCGAGGGGAAAATCGAATACTACAACGGCCGCTTCTCCCCGCGGATCAACCGGCGAAAGCCGGGCTCACGATC
>JANNEY010000540.1:0-19705 GCA_031379235.1 Opitutaceae bacterium
GACCGCGAGGCGGTGCTCTCGCCCGCGTGGTCGATTCACTGCGGCGTCGGCACCGGTGCCTACCGCTTTGTCTGGGCCATGGGCGGCGACAACCAGACTTTCGCCGACATGGATGCCGTGCCCATCGCTGACTTGAAGTGATCGCCCGGCCGTAACCGCATCCCCCTCTTCGCATGAGTTCCTACCTCGACCGGAAATTCGGGCTCAGCGGTCGCGTCGCGCTGGTCACAGGTTCCTCCCGTGGGCTGGGCTGTGCCATGGCCCACGCCCTCGGCCAAGCCGGCGCTTCGGTCATCGTCAACGGACGCGATCCCGCCGCACTCGTGCCAGTCCTCGCCGAGTTGTCGGCACTCGGGATTAAGGCTCACGCGCTCGCCGCCGATCTTAGCAATCGCACCAGCGTCGAACGCTTGATCGCAGAGGCCATCACGTGGCAGGGGCACCTCGATATCCTCGTCAACAACGCCGGCATCATCCGCCGCACGCCCGCCGCAGACCACAGCGATGCCGACTGGGATGCCGTGCTCCGGGTAAATCTCGACGGCGTTTTCACGGCTTGCCGCGCCGCCGGCCGCCACATGTTGGCCCGCGGCTCGGGGAAAATCGTAAACGTTGCGTCGCTCCTGACCTTCTTCGGCGGCATCAACGTGCCGGGCTACGCTGCGAGCAAGGGAGCGGTCGGGCAGCTCACGAAAGCCTTGGCCAACGAATGGGCAGGCCGCGGAATAAACGTCAACGCGATCGCTCCGGGTTACATGCGCACCGACAACACCGCCACGCTCCAGAGCGACGCGGTGCGCTCGAAGGAAATCCTCAGTCGTATTCCGGCCGGCCGCTGGGGCGAACCCAGCGATCTCGAGGGGGCCGCCGTTTTCCTCGCGTCGGCCGCGAGCGACTACCTCAGTGGCCACGTGCTCACGGTGGATGGTGGTTGGTGCGGGCGCTAGGCTCGCATTATTTCCGTCCCAAGCCGATACCGAGACGGCTTAGTTCGAGTTGCGCGCGGAAATCTACCCACGGAAGAAAGCCCTGTCCTCGCCGATACTTTCCCGTAACTATGAGCGCTCATGCCGTGTAGTCCTTTCGGCCGCCGGCTCGCCGTTTCCACACAAAGCGAGCGCTGGCTCGCGGATCTTCCCAAAATTCCATTTTCATGAGCTCACCTCCTCAACCCGGTTCATCCCGTCCCCCCATCCGGATCTGGCCCGGGGTAATCATAGTCGCCTTGCTGTGGTTGCTCCGCTTCGCCGTCCCGGCGGTCTTCCCCGATGCAGCGATGGTCGGACTGATCGGCGGCGGGGTCTGCGCGCTCGCGCTCACGGTGTGGTGGCTTTTTTTCAGTCGCGCATCCTGGACAGAACGCATCGGGACAATTGTCGCCATGGTTCTGGTGCTCACCGCGACCAAGCGCGTAGTCCATCCGTCGGTCGCCGGCGGGATGATGGGCTTGATGCTGCCGATCTATGCGTTGCCGACCCTCTGTCTCGGGCTCGTTGCAGCCGTTGTGGTGGCCCGACGTTTTTCTGCGCCGGCGCGGCGTGTGACTCTATTTATCGGCGTTCTCCTCGCGTGCGGAGTCTGGACGCTCGTGCGGACGGCCGGAATCGCGAGCGACGCTACGTCGGATTTTCAATGGCGGTGGTCCAAGACCCCGGAAGAGCGGCTCGTCGCGCAAAGCCGAGAAAAGCCCAGCTTCCCCGCCGCTCTTTCCACTCCCGCTCGAGAGCTCACCCCGACTGTGGCCAAGAGCGCCGACTGGCCCGGCTTTCGCGGGCCAACGCGCGACAGCGTGGTGCGGGGCACTCGCATCGACGCAAACTGGGCCGCGTCGCCGCCGAAAGAACTTTGGCGCCACGCGGTCGGTCCGGGTTGGTCGTCGTTTGCCGTCAGTGGCGACCTCATCTACACGCAAGAGCAACGCGGCGACGACGAAATCGTTGCCTGCTACCGCCTCGCGACCGGCGAACCCGTATGGCGTCATCAGGATCCCACCCGCTTTTACGAGTCGAACGCCGGGCCCGGCCCACGCGGCACGCCCACACTGCACGGCGGGCGCGTTTACACGTTCGGTGCCACCGGCGTCCTCAATGCCCTCGATGCCCTCAACGGCGCAGTGGTTTGGACGCGGAACGCAGCCACGGACACCAAGCGAAAAATCCCCGAGTGGGGCCTCTCCAGTTCTCCGTTGTGCTTCGAAGATATCCTCGTGGTCGCCGTCAGCGGCACTCTCGCCGCCTATGACGCGGCCACCGGCGCGCCACGTTGGACCGGCGCCCCTGAGGGTGGCGGCTACAGCTCGCCGCAGTTGATCCAGATCGATGGCACAAAACAATTCCTGTTCATGAGCGGAAGCGGGATCACGAGCTTCGCGCCAACTGACGGCAAAGTGCTTTGGCAACACGCCTGGATGGGCTTCGCCATCGTGCAACCCGCCCAGATTGAGAATGGGGAAATCTTGATTAGCACTGGCGACACGAACGGCGTGCGCCGAATTAACGTGGCCCAAGCCAAGAATACGTGGTCAGCCGAAGAGCGTTGGACTTCAAATCGGATGAAACCCTACTTCAACGATCACGTTCTGCATCGCGGCCACGTCTACGGTTTCAACAGCGGCGCGCTCGCGTGCCTCGAACTCGAGCAGGGTGAGCGCAAGTGGAAGGGTGGCCATTACGGCAGCGGCCAACTCCTGCTCCTCGCCGATCAAGACCTACTCATGGTGTTGTCGGAACAAGGCGACCTAGCTCTGGTCGCGGCAAAATCCGAGACTCACACCGAACTCGCCCGCACCAAAGTTCTCGAAGGCAAAACGTGGAATCATCCCGTCCTCGTCGGCGATATTCTACTTGTCCGCAACGATCAGGAAATGGCTGCGCTTCGCCTGGCCCAAAAGCGCGAGTAAAGCCCACCAACCTCAGATTTGTCGCCCAATCGGAATCACCGCGGAGCCGGCGGCCAAAATCGTTCAAGTCGGAAACAACGCCAACGGCCGTAAAACAAATTCGGGAAACACCGCGGCGAGAGATTCGGCGCTGGCGCCATGCCGGGTCAGCACCGGCGCGAGCACGTCACGATAGTTGTTCAGCACGGCCAAATCGCCATAGCCGCCAAGCAACCCGCGCCTCTCCAGTCCATCGGGATTCAGTCCACGCCATTCACCGTGCATCCGACCGCCGCGGACTCCGCCACCCAGCACAAACATCGTCGAGCCGCGCCCATGGTCGGTGCCGAAGGCGGTGTTCTCTTCAACCGTGCGGCCAAACTCCGTCATCACAACCACGGTCGTCGTCGCCATCTGCGCCCCGAGGTCGCGGCGGAACGCATCTAACCCTCCGGCCAGTCGCGTCGCAAGCGACTCGACCAACGTCCCCTGCGCGAAATGCGAATCCCAGCCGGGCAAATCAATCGACGCGGCTTCAAGGCCCACGTCCGCTTTGATCAACCGCGCGAGCTGGCTCAGCCCGGCCGAAAATTCGTCTCGGCCGTAATTCGCGCCATTGGCGGGCTGATATTTCATCGTCCGCATGGCCTCGATGCGCACGAGTGCGTCGAAGGTGTCGCGCGCCGCCGCGCCGAGTTGCCCGCGCTCCATCGCGTAGAGTTTTTCCAACTGCGTGCGAAACGCCGGCGTCTTCCCGCCAAGTGTAAACTCGTCGAGATTTTGCATGACGGTCACGGACGGCGCACCGAGCAAACACTCGGGCAGCGCTTTTCCGACGGCGACGCAGGCGAGCGCCCCCTGCGCTGTGGCCGGACGCGCGCGCAGAAACCGCCCGAGCCAGCCGCCCGCCACGACACCGCCGTGCTCCATCAAATCCTGCGCCTCGAAATGCGAACGGGTCTGATCCTCGGTGCCGCACGCGTGCACGATGGCGAGTTCGCCCGCCTGCCACGCTGCGGCCAGCGGGGCCAGTTTCGGATGCAGCCCAAATCGCTCATCGAGTTTCACCGCGTCGCGCTTCGCGATGCCGAGCCGCGGCCGGGCGCGGTAGTAGTGCTCGTCTTCGATCGGCGGCACCAGCGCCAGCCCATCGGCCGCGCCACGGAGAAAAACCACGATCAGCGTGCGACGCTGGTCGCCACTGCCGTTGATAATCGCCTGGGTTGCCATGGAAAAATCGGCGGCGCTCAACACCGCTGAAACGCCGGCGTCGCGATCAGCATGGCCAGATCGGAACCGGCGTCATGGTAAGCGGCCCGTTCTTCCGGCGAAGCCAATCGCCCCAGCAGGGTCGCCATCAGGGCTTCATCCCCACCCAAACGCGCCCGGAGTTCCTCCCCTTCGATACTCGTGCCTTTGATTCGGTTGGCGGCGAGCGCGGTGGAAAAATTCCAGCGCCACAACAACGTGCTCTGCCAATGACTCGCTTCCTCGGGATAACCGTCAGGCGTCGAGTAGCGAAACGGAGCGTGGCCCATGCGCAGGAGAAAATCCACCAGCGGCCGCGCGGCATCCGTCGTCGCATTTGTCGCGCGCAGCGCCGAAACGACAAAGTGCATCGGTCGTTTGAATTTTTCTCCCCGCGTGGCGGGAGAGCGAAATTCAGCCGTCGCAAAAAGTGCGCGCAAGGTCGCAGGGATATCGCCGCGCGTAGCGGTAAATGCCGCCGCCGTCGTCGCCACGGCTGACGCCGGCGGCTGGTCCGCAATGAAGCGCCGGCAAAGTTTCCAGGCGAGGTGCCGCGCCGTGCTGGGATGGGCAATCAATATCTCGAGCACGCGGTCGAGGTCGCGCGCGCCGAGCCCGGCCGGAATTTCCTGCCCGAGCACGTATTTCGCCCCGTCGTCGTGCTGCCGGGCATTGAATTCCACGCGGCCTTTGAAAAATTTCTTCTTCTCCCGCACGGTCCAGCCCGTGAGGCAGCGCGCGACTTCCATCACGTCCTGCTGCGTGTAACCACCGTGCACGCCCAGCGTATGAAGCTCAAGAAGCTCGCGGGCGTAGTTCTCGTTGGGCTTTTCCTCGGGCTTGGATTTCCGGTTCACGCGGCCGTCAAGATACCAAAGCATCGCCGGGCTCACCGCACTGGCGCGCAGGAGCGTGCGGAAATTTCCGAGCGCATGCCCTCGAATCACATCGCGATCATCCGCCGCCTTGAGCCACTTCGCTTCCGCCTTCGAGGGGTCGATGTTGAAGTGGTCACTCCAAAACTGAACCATCACTTCAAAGAGCTGCCGCTCGCTCAGCACCGCCCGGAGCAGCGTCGCTCGCGTGAGGTCATCGAGGAGCACCTTGTCTTTGAACTCGTAGAGATCGCCGACGCGCGCGCCTTTGTCCTTCATCGCCGGAAAGAGCTGCTGCAACGGATCGCTGGTGTCACCCTTTCGGGGAAACAACGTGCTTTCCGGGTCGGCGAGGCTGTCGAACTCATGACGGATCACGCGCGCGCAGATCCAATCATCGAGCCGCTCGGGCGCGAGCTGCTCCTCGACGAAGGCCTCGACCCCCATGGCGGCGACGCGCGCATAGTCGCCCGGTCGCGCGCCAAAGGTCAGCCGGTTCAAGGCGTGCGACACCGCGTCGATTTCCGGAGATGTCGGCGCCGTCAACGTGGCGGGGAGCGGCGGCGCGGTCGGCTTGCCGAACCAGCGCCGGGCATCCGCGGCCACCTCACGTGTGCGGCCGCAACCACCGCTCACAGCGATGACGGCTCCGGCTCCGGCGACGAAAAATTGGCGACGGGAAGGATTCACGGCGCTTCCGGCACGCGACCGCCCGACGAATTTTCCCGTGAAAACAACCCAAGCACGAGCGCCCCAAACCCGGCCACGAGGGTAACGGGGAGTAGCACAATGGTGCCGTAGGTGAGCGCCAGCACGACAGCGCCACGGCGCACCCGCAGCCACGGCGAGTCATCGTCCCGGGCCGACTTCAGCCCTTGCCCGATGCGCAAGGCAAGTCCCGAGGTCCCGATCAGGGCCGCAAGAATGGTGGAAACAATAATAACAAAGCTCAGCACTTTCACCGGTGCATTGGGCGCAACATTGCCGATGATGATTCCCACCACGAGCAGCGGAATGGCGCAAACGGCACCTACAAGCGCGCACTTCACCGGTGATGTTCCGAGACGCCCGGCACAGCGCTCCACGGCCGCCGGAAACAGTCCGGCCGCCGCCAGCCAGATGCCCACAAACACGGCAAGAAAACCTACGATGACGAGCACCACGGTGAAGACATCGGCGAGATTCATAGGGGAGATTACGAGGTGGGAGTCGTGAGAAACGGCGGCGCCGTAGCGACGACCCGAGGGTTTCTCATGTGCGCTTCAATATCAACACCGCCGCAGCCTCGTTGGTTACACCGAACGGTTGGTCCGACCAAACAATCGCTGGGCACAAATTGGGGCCCCTTCCGGCCAAGCCTTTATTGTTTGTCCGGCCGCACCGCCTCGGTCGTAGCGCGACCCAATCCACCCGGGAAAAATTTCCGCCACGATTTCCCGTAACGATCCGATTCCATTCGAGTTCTAAACCCGCCGGTCACAACATCCTTCCGGCCCCGCCCAATTGATTCCATGCTGCAAATCCGCTCCCTCACGAAGCGCTACGGCGCGCTGACCGCACTCGACGGCATTTCACTGGACATTGCCCCTGGCGAATTTTTCGGCCTGCTCGGCCCAAACGGCGCAGGCAAGTCCACGCTGATGTCTCTCGTCACCGGCCTACGTGCCCCCGACGCGGGCAGCATTGCGCTCAAAGGCGAACTTTTGACGGGGTCTAGCTCCGCGGCGCGTCTCAGCCTTGGCCTTGTCCCGCAGCACGTCGCGCTCTACCCCGAACTCACAGCCCTCGAAAACCTCTCGATCTTCGGTGAACTCTACGGTCTGCGCGGCGCCGATCTTCGCTCGCGGATCGATGCCGCCCTCGAAGCGGTGCAACTCTCCGATCGCAGTCGCGATCCGGTGAAAACATTTTCCGGCGGCATGCAGCGCCGGCTCAACCTCGTCGCCGCCCTCCTCCACCGCCCCAAGCTGCTCCTCTGCGACGAGCCCACCGTCGGCGTCGATCCGCAGTCGCGCAACGCCATCTTTGAATACCTCGAGCGCCTCAACCGTGAGGGCCTGACCATCATCTACTCGACCCACTATATGGAGGAGGCCACCCGCCTCTGCTCGCGCATCGGCATCATTGATCACGGCAAACTCCCCGCGCTTGGCACGCTCGACGAGTTGCTCACGCGCCTGCCCTTCGAGGAGGAAATCCGTTTCGCCGCCACCCCCGCCACCACGCCGTTTGCCGCCCAGCTCGGTGCCCACGGTGAACTCGCCACCGCCGACGGCGCGCACCGCTTCCGCCCGCGCGCCGGCTTCCGTCTCTCCGCCTTCTACGCGCTCACCGAAGCACACGCCCTCCCGCCGCACATTTTTACTCAGCAGCGCCCCACCCTCGAGGCCGTCTTCCTCCATCTCACCGGCCGGAATCTCCGCGACGCCTGATCGAAATCGAAAATCGAGATTCCAGTATCAAAAATGAACAGCGTCCTCGCCCTCCTCCGAAAGGACTTCCTCAACTTCCGCCGCAACAAGGCCGCCGTCTCGCTGACCTTCGCCGTGCCGTTCCTGATGATCTGGCTTTTCGGCTGGATCTTCGGCGTAAACCGCAAGGACTCCGGCCCGAACGGCATCCCGTTCGCCGTCGTCGATGCCAGCGGCAATCCCGCGGCGGCCGCGCTCATCGCCGCGCTCCGCGGCGAGAAGGCCTTCCGCGTCATCACCGATCATCCGTCCACCACGCCTAAGCGCCCGCTCGTCGTGGCTGACCTGCGCCCTCTCATGGAGGCACCGGGCGCGCCATTTCGCTTCGCCCTCGTGCTGCCCGCCGACCTCGTCAGCAATTCCGGGATCGGGCTGCGCCTGAAGTTTCTCTCCAACCCGCGCAACGAAATCGAAACGCAGACCGTCAACGGTCTCCTGCAAAAGACGATCTTCTCCAGCGTCCCCGAGCTGCTGGGCCAGTCGTTGCAGGCCAATACCAAAAAATTCCTCGGCGACAAACGCCTTACCGAATTCAACCGTGGCATCGCCACCGCCGTCACTTCCGCTTTTGGAGGTGACGCCGATGAGATGGAGCGCCGCATGGCGGCCGCCGATTTCGGCTTTGGCGCCCTCAAGCAGCAACGCGACCCAGCGCTCCGTCGTCTCGACGCCCCTCCCGCCAATCCCCAGCAAGACTCAAAAATCGAAAATCCGAAGTCCACGACGGCCGACGTCTTCAACCAGCTGGTGAAAATCGACACCGAACAGGTCGTCGGCGCCAAAGTGAAGAGCCCGCAAGCCACCAGCCTCGTCGGCGGCTGGGCGATTCAGTTTTTGCTCTTCGCGGTCAGCGCGTCGGCCGCGAGCCTTTTTCGCGAACGCGACGCCGGGATTTTCCAGCGCTTGCTCGCCGCACCCGTCACGCGCGCGCACATCCTCTGGGCCAAATTTTTCTACGGTGTCGCGCTCGGCCTCGTGCAGCTCGTCGTGCTCTTCGTGGCCTCGAGCTGGCTCTACGGTATCGAGGTGCTGCCGCACCTGCCGCTGCTCGCGCTCGTGTGTGTGTTTGCCGCCGCCACCTGCACCTCATTCGGCATGTTAATCGCCTCTGTCACGACTTCGCCCGAGGCGGCGAGCGGTCTCTCGACTTTCCTCATCATGATGATGAGCGCGATTGGCGGCGCGTGGTTTCCGATCAGCCTGATGCCGCTCGCCGTGCAGCAGTTCAGCAAGCTCACCCTCGTCTATTGGTCGATGGAAGGCTTCAGCGCCGTGCTCTGGGCCGGCCAGTCGCTCACACAAATCCTCCCCATCCTCGGAATCCTCGGCGGCATCACCGCCGGCGTGCTGAGCCTCGCCATCTGGCGCTTCAACCGCGGGAAAATTTTCGAGTGACCGCGCGCGGCAAACCTGCGCCATACTTGGCGGGTGTCACCTTCGATCCACGCGCCGGCCCGGTTTTCGCTGCTGTCAGTGTTCGCGTTCATGGTCGCGGCGTTTGCGCTGGAGACCGTCGCCGAGCTGCTGGTTAGCCAAGCCTACTCGCTCGGGACAATCACCGGACTCTACGTCTGGGCCGGGGATGATCCGGCCGTCGAAGCGACGCAGACCCTCATTGCCAAACTGATCGCCTACGGCGCGCTGCTGTTGCTCGCGTGCCAGTGGTCGCGCGAAACCCCGCGTGCCTTTGGCCGCGCCGGCTTCTCGCCGGCCGCGCTGCCGCTGGCCTTCGTGCCGATCGTCGCCGGCATCACGGTTTTTCTTTCCGAACTCGATAACGTGATGCGCGCGCTCCTGCCGGAGGCGTTCATGCAGGCTTGGAATTTTTCGCCGTCGCTCGACCGCATCATCGATGCGTCGTGGCAGGGCCCGGTGCTCGCCGTCGTCATCGCCCCGCTCACCGAGGAGTTTCTTTTCCGCGGCGTAATTCTTCGCGGGCTGCTCGGTGGCTGGAAACCCTGGGCGGCGATCGCCATTTCCGCCGCGCTCTTCGGTGTGATGCACCTGAACCCCGCCCAGCTCCCCATCGCCCTCGCGACCGGGGTCGTGCTCGGCTGGGTCTACGTGCGCACGCGCTCCCTCGGCCTCTGCATGCTCGGTCACGCGGTCAACAACGCCTTCACGTTCCTGCCGCTCGATAAGTTTTTTCTCGTGCCGGGCTTTAACCAAGTGCCAGAAGGCGTCGACGAGACCTCGGTGATTTTCCATCCGTGGTGGTTCGACCTCGCAGGGTTGGCGCTGTTTGCCGGTGGTATTTTTCTTTTCCACCGGCTGGCGCCCGCCGCGCAATCTTGGCTGCTGCCCCCAGCCGTCCCCCCTCCCGTGCTTCCGCCGCCGTTGCTCGCGCCACCGGTGCTCACTGGCGAATCCGCCGCACTTGGCCATTGTCAGCCTTCCGCCGCCGCCAACACTGCCACGCCCATGTCCGCCGAACTCGTCCAACTCGTCACGTCCCTCGCCCAACGCGCGCGCGCCGCGTCGCTCGTGCTCGCGACGGCCCCGCGCGCGAAGAAGGACGTAGCGCTCGCCGCGCTCGCCGACTTGATCGATGCCTCGCATGCGATCCTGCTCGACGCCAACGCCCGCGATCTCGCCTCGCCCGAGGCCGCGGCCTTGAGCGCCGCATCGCGCGACCGGCTCACGTTGGATGTGAAGCGCCTCCGCCATCTCGCCACCTCCGTGCGCGAAGTCATCGCTCTCCCCGATCCGGTCGGCACCGTGCTCGAGGAAACCACGCGCCCGAACGGCCTGCACATCCGCAAGGTCCGCGTGCCCATCGGCGTCATCGGCATCGTCTACGAGTCGCGCCCCAACGTGACGGTCGATTGCGCCATCCTCTGCCTCAAGAGCGGCAACGCCTCGATCCTGCGTGGCGGCAAGGAGTGCTTCCACACCAACACCACGCTGGCCGCGTTGATACGGCGCGCGCTGGAGGCCGCCGGCCTGCCGGCCGACGCCGTGCAACTCGTGCCCACGACCGACCGCGCCGCGCTCACCATTCTGCTGAAGCTCGACACGTTGATCCACTGCATCATCCCGCGCGGCGGCGAGGCGCTCATCCGGCACGTCGCCGAAAATTCCACGATCCCCGTCATCAAGCATTTCAAGGGCGTGTGTTTCGTCTACGTCGATCAGGCGGCCGACCTCGCGATGGCCGAAGCCATCACCGTCAACGCCAAGGTCGCGCGCCCCAGCGCGTGCAACGCCGCCGAGCAACTGCTCGTGCACCGCAGTGTCGCGGAAAAATTCCTGCCGTCAGCCGCCCGCGCGCTCGTCGCCAAAAACGTCCAGCTCCGCTGCGATGCCGACAGCGCCGCGATTCTCGAACGCGCCGGCGTCGCCACCACGCCCGCCGCGCCCGCCGACTACACCGCGGAGTTCCTCGACTACGTGATCGCGATCCGCGTCGTCGATTCGCTCGAGACCGCCATCGCCACGATCAACCGCGACAGCTCCAACCACAGCGACGCGATCGTGACCGCCGACGAGACGGCCGCCCGCCGCTTCCTCGCCGAGATCGACAGTGCGACGGTGTTTTGGAATGTGAGCACCCGCTTCAACGACGGCTTCGAGTTCGGCTTCGGCGCCGAGATCGGCATCAGCACCGACCGCCTCCACGCCCGCGGCCCGATGGGCCTGCCCGAGCTGTGCAGCTACAAATATCTCATTGAGGGCACCGGGCAGGTGCGGGGGTGAGGCGTGTTTTCAAATTCTGTCATTGCGAGGAGCGCAGCGACGAAGCAATCCAGCTGAAATTTCAGATGGATTGCCGCGCCCGCCGAGCCGGGCTCGCAATGACAAATTGACCGCCCCACTGCCCCACGGTGCGCTTCGCGCACCTCGCGATGACAATCATTTTGAAAACACGCCGCAACGCGTGCCATCCGAGTCTAACCCATGAAACTGAAATCTTGGTCCTTTGCCGGCACGATTTTTCTTAGTGCCGGCGTCGCCGGCTATGCGCTCTGGGCCTACGGCAGTGGCGTGCAACGCGTGCCGATGCACCCTGACATGGTCGCCGTGTTCAACGAGCACCGCGCCCTCATCACTGTCCACGCCGTCGCCGCGTCGATCGCGCTCATCCTCGGCCCGCTGCAATTCATCGACGCCCTGCGCGCACGCTCTCCGCGCGTCCATCGCACCCTTGGCTACGCTTATCTCCTTCTTGGCGTCGCGGTCGGCGGCATCACCGGTCTGCTGCTCGCCCGCCACTCCTTCGGCGGTCTCGTCTCGCACCTCGGTTTCGGCGGCCTTGCCCTCCTCTGGCTATTCACCGGCGCAATGGCCGTCGCCGCCGCCAAAGCCCGCCGCTTCTCAGATCACCGCACATGGATGATCCGCAATTTCGCCCTCACCCTCGCCGCCGTCACGCTCCGCCTCTACCTCCCATTGAGCTTCGCTGCCGGCCTCGCCTTCGAATCATTTTATCCTGCCGTCGCGTGGCTCTGTTGGGTGCCCAACCTCATCGTCGCAGAGTGGTGGTCCTTGCCGCGCGCATCGGCCCGCTCTCATTCCTAACGTCGAAAATTTCGAAGCTCTTCTCTTCGGCGGTCGGCTTTCAACCCACGCCAGCCCTACGCCTCGTTTGATACCAAACGTCCGAGAGATTTGGACTTTGTAGGGCTGCCGCTTGTCGGCAGGCCGTCGCGATTTTGGCGTGATGGTGAAGAATCGACGTTCATCGCGTGACGGCCCGGCGACAAGCGCCGGCCCTACAGTCCAGAAATCAAGGGACGTTGGTATGACATGGTTCGCTCGCGGACAAAAAAAAGGGCGGACTGGTGAGTCCGCCCTTCGCGCCGCATCGCCGCGGCAAATTTTTTGGTGACTGCGCCCTTACGCCACGTCGCCCATGCCCCAGCCCTTGCGGTAGGTCGGGTAGATCATCTTGTCGGCCTCGGGGTTGCCGGTGCTCATCGTGTCCTTGTTCCAAGAGAGCTTGCCGCCGACGGCGATCGAGACCACGCCGAGGCAGACCATCTCGGTGAACGGCACCGAATATTCGAAGTTCGAGCCGGCCGCGAGTGGGTTGTTGGCGCGGATGGCGGCGGTCCATTCCTTGTGCGGATTGGCCGCCTGCGGCGTGCCGGGCAGCACGCGCGGAACCGTTTTCGGCGGAAGCTTGCCGCCATCGACAAGCTCCTTGTGCAGCGACTCGGGGATGAAGCGCGGGCTGTTGCAGTAGTCATTGCCGTCATAGACGGTGCCCTTGCTGCCGATGAGGAGCTGACCGCCCTGCGCCAGTTGGCGGGCGAGATCCCCTTTCTCGGGATTGGCGGCAAATTGCTTCGGATTCGCGGGTTTCTCGCCGCCCTCGTGCCACGTGAGTTTCACGGGCGGCAGCTTGCCGCGCGCCGGGAACTGATACTCGACGATCGCGGAATGGGGGAAGGTGATTTTGTTTTTCCCGGTGATCTTCTTGAGTTCGATGCTGGAAGGGGCGCCGAGCTCAAGGTTCCAGAACGCGGCATCCATCAGGTGGCACGCCATGTCGCCGAGCGCGCCGCAGCCGTAGTCATAGTAGCCGCGCCATTTGAACGGATGAATCTCCGGGCTGTAGTCACGTTGCTGCGCGCGGCCGAGGAAGAGGTCTTGGTCGAAGCCTTCCGGCGGCGTGCCGCCCTTGGGCCACTCTGTGATGCCCTGCGGCCAGACGACGTTCATCACCTCGACGCCCTGCCGCATGACTTTCGCGGCGGGACGGTTGGTCCAGATCTGCACATCGCGCACGTCGCCGAGCACGCCGGCCTGGAACCACTCGCGCACGAGGCGGATGCCTTCGCCGGCGTGGCCTTGGTTGCCCATCTGCGAGCAGACACCGTTGAGGCGCGAGAGACGGAGCAGTTCGCGCGCTTCGCCGACGGTCTGCGTGAGCGGCTTCTGGATGTAAACGTGCTTGCCCAACATGATCGCCATGTAGGCGGGCAGGAAGTGCATGTGGTCCGGCGTCGCGACGCCGACGGCGTCGATCTGGTCGTCCATCTCAAGGAGCATCTTCCGAAAATCTTTGTAGCGCTTGGCCGCCGGAAAGGTCTCGAAGAGCTTCTTCACGTTGGGGCGCGTGTGGTCGATGTCGCAGATCGCGACAACTTCCTCGTCCTGATGCGCCATGATGTCGGAGAAGCCCTTGCCGCCGCAGCCGACCTGCGCGACGCGGATCTTGGCGCCGGCCGCGATTGGGCGGGGTTTGCGGGGATTCTTGGCGAGGCTCTGGCAGCCCGGAAAAGCGAGCAGCGCGGCGACGGTGGCCGAAAATGCGACGAAGTCGCGACGAGTGAGGTTGGTTTGGGACATGGGGAGGTAAGCGGGATTGAGCGAGACGTGCCCGACACGACGGGGTTGCGCGAAGTTTTTTGCCAAACCCGCACCGCATGCAACCGGATACTTAAAAATTTCCGAACAGCAGCGCTCGCCGCGTGTTTCGGAGTGGCAGTCGCTTCCGGCGCCGCTACGAATTTCCCGATGCAACTCACCAAGCACTGGGCCGGCGCGCTCAACGACTACACGATCGATCTCGCGTGGTCGCCGGACGGCGCGTTGCTCGCCGCCGCCAGTGCGGCTGGCCCCGTCACGATTTTCGCCGCGGCGGATGGGGCGCGACGTCACGAGCTGCCTGGCCATGACAATGGCACGAACTGCCTCGCATGGCTCCCAGCTTCGGGCTCTCAGCTCTCAACTCTCAGCTCTCAGCTTCTGCTGGCCACCGGCGGACAAGACGGCGCCGTGAAATTCTGGGATGCTGCCGCGGGCCAGCACACGGCCACGGCCAAGCTGGGCCCCGCATGGGTCGAGCACCTTTGCTGGGTGCCGTCGCTTCACGCTCCCGTTTCGACTCCGAACTCTCAGCTCTCAACTCTCAACGCTCAACTTCTCTTCGCGGCCGCCGGCCGCACTCTCGCGGCCGTGCGCGCCGACGGCTCGGTCGCCCACACGTTCAAGCCCGCGCCAAAAACCATTACCGCCCTTGCGGCGCCACCGACGGGCGGCGTCGTCGCGGCTGCCTGCTATGGCAGCGTCACGCTTTGGGACACCGATGATTTTCTCGCGCAGAAGGAGCTCCCCTACGCCAACGGCATTCACGCCCTCGTCTGGTCCCCCGACGCGAAGTGGCTCGTCTCCGGCAATCAGGACCCGAGCGTCCACCTCTGGATTCCGGAAAAAGACATCGAGCTCCACATGAGCGGCTACGACGGCAAGGTGAAGTTCCTCTCCTTCGATCATGCGTCACGCTGGCTGGCGACGAGCGGGGGCCGCGAAGCGTGCATCTGGGATTGCGCCGGCGAAGGCCCCGAGGGCCGCGAGCCCGCGATGCTCCCGCACGAGGCGCCGGTGTGCGCGGTCGCGTTTCAAAACAGCCACGGCCTCCTCGCCACCGCCGCGCAGGACGGCACCGTGCAACTCTGGAGCCCCGAGCGCCCGAAACCGCTCCGCGCCACCGTGAAAATGCCCGGCGCCGCGACGAAGCTCGCCTGGTCCCCCGACGACCGCCAGCTCGCCATCGGTTCGGAGAAGGGCGCGGTCTACGTGCTGAAGTGCGAGGCGTGAGCGGTGCGCCCACGCGGCCGAGCGCCTGAAACAGCGGAGGGAAACGGCTCCCGTTCCGCGCGGCGCCAGCAAGGGCCGGCGCTGCCTTCAATGGCCTCCATCGCGCAAGGTGCCATCAGGGCGGTAACGATCCTCGCGTCGCGCGACCTCCGGTCTCGAGTGTCTCCATGTGAAAAATGTTTTCCGAGAGAAACCCTGGAGAGACGGGAGGCATGACCCCGCACCGTCGTTTGCCAAAAAAACCGCTCGCCACTCGCCGCCACGCGTGGCTGCCTCGGAACGCGTCCTTGCTTCACGCCAGCCCGCGCTACTAGTCCCGTTCTCCAGCTCTCTTCGTCTCCCTTCCCCGCAGCTTCGTTTCCCTCCGGCCCCTTCCACTCCATGCCTTGGTCCCAAAATTATTCGCCCGTCGGTGGTATCGGCACCTCAGCGCTGATTGCCGCCATTCCGGTCGTCGTGCTGCTCGGCCTGCTGGCATTCTGGCACGTGCGCGCGCACGTCGCAGCCATCATCGCGCTCGTCGTCGCCGTGGCGGTCGCGGTGGTCGTTTACGGCATGCCCATGTCGCTCGCGGCGGCGGCGGCGGGCTACGGGGCCGCCTTTGGCCTGCTCCCGATCGGGTGGCTGATTCTCAACGCAATCTTCATCTACCAGCTCTCGGTCGAGACCGGCCAGTTCACCGTGCTGCAAAAACAAATCGCTGGCGTGTCCGGCGACCGCCGCATCCAGGCGCTGCTCATCGCGTTTTCGTTCGGCGCTTTCATCGAGGGGGCGGCCGGCTTCGGCGCCCCCGTCGCCATCAGCGGCGCGCTGATGATCGGACTCGGCTTCAAGCCGCTTGAGGCCGCGAAACTCGCGCTCATCGGCAACACCGCGCCCGTCGCCTTCGGCTCGCTCGGCACGCCGCTCGTCACGCTCGCCCCGCTCACCGGTCTCGATCTCCTGCAGCTCAGCGCGATGGTGGGGCGGCAGCTCCCGTTTTTCTCGCTCATTGTGCCGTTCTGGTTGGTGGCGGCCCAGGTGGGCTGGCGCGGGATGGTTGCCATCTGGCCGGCGTGCTTGGTGGCGGGCGGAAGCTTCGGCATCATGCAATTCGCCGTGAGCAACTATCACGGGCCGTGGCTCGTGGACATCATCGCCGGCGCAGTGTCGATGCTCTCGGTCGTCGTGCTGATGCGGTTCTGGCAGCCGAAGGAAATCTCCGCGAATCCCGCCGCCGCCGCGCCGCAGGCCGCCGCCACCACCACCGGCCCGGCGTGGAAGGCCTGGCTGCCGTGGATTTTTCTCACCGGCTTCGTCTTTGCCTGGGGCATGCCCGCCGTGAAGGCGAAACTCAACGCCCTCTACGCCCCCCAGCTCGAGGTCCCGGTGCTGCACCTCAAGGTGGAAAAAGTGCCGCCGGTCGCGCCTGCGCCCACGCTGGAAAAGGCGGTCTTCAACGCCAACCTCCTCTCCGCCACCGGCACCGCGCTGCTGCTCGCCGGCATCGCCTCCGCGGTTTTCCTCGGCGTGGGCCTGCGTCGCGCACTCACGATCTACTGGCAGACGCTGCTGCGCGTGCGCATCTCGCTGCTCACGATTTCCGTGATGATGGCGCTCGGCTTCGTGACGCGCTACAGCGGCACCGACACCACGATGGGCCTCGCGATGGCGGGCACGGGCGTGCTCTTCCCGTTTTTCTCACCGCTCATCGGCTGGCTCGGCGTCGCGCTCACCGGCAGCGACACCTCGTCCAACGTCCTCTTCGGCAACCTGCAAAAAGTCTCCGCCGAGGCGCTCGGATTCCCACCGCTGCTCATGTGCGCGGCCAACAGCTCCGGCGGCGTCATGGGCAAGATGATCGATGCGCAGAGCATCGTCGTCGCCGCCGTCGCCACCGGCGGCCACAAGGACAGCCCCGACGCCGGCACGCTGCTGCGCTCCGTGTTCTGGCACAGCCTCGCACTCGCCGTTCTGATGGGCATCTTCATCACCTGCCAGACCTACCTCTGGCCCTGGATGGTGCCCAAGTAGAAAACCCCAAACGCCAAACCTCCAAATCCCCAAAACCACCTGCCTCCGGCTTGCCACCGCGTTTGGTCATTGGGATTTTTTTTGGAGTTTGGGTTTTGGGATTTGGAGTTTTTCCGTTTTAGTCGGCCCATGCGCCCCCGCGCCGCCGACCCCGCACCGACCACGACCACGCACCGCCTCATCGCGGTCGCGGTGATCGGCTGCAGTGCGCTCGTCGCGTATCGCGGGAGTTTTGCGGTCCCGTTCTTCTTCGACGATCTCGGCGCGATCGTGAACAACACGTCCATCCGCGACCTTACGCGGATCGGTGATGTGCTGTGGCCGCCGGTCGGCGGCAACGGCATGGCCGGCCGGCCCGTCGTCAACCTCTCGCTGGCGCTCAACTACACCTTGGGCGGTCTCAACCCGCGCGGCTACCACGCGCTGAACCTTTTCCTGCACGTCGCGTCGGCACTCGCGCTGTTCGGCGTGGTCCGACGCACGCTGCTATTGCCGTTGCTGCGGGCGCGCTTCGGCGGTGCGGCATTTCCCCTCGCGCTCGCGAGTGCGACCCTATGGGTGCTGCATCCGCTGCAAACCGAATCGGTCACGTGCGTGATCCAACGCACTGAACTCCTCGTCAGCGCCTCCTTCCTCCTCACGTTCTACGCGTTCGTGCGCAGTCTTGAACCCGCGGCCTCGGAAAAAAAATGGCGCGCGATTTCCATCGCGGCCTGCGCCGTCGGCATGGCGAGCAAGGAGGTCATGGTCTCCGCACCGCTGCTCGTGCTGCTCTACGACCGGACCTTTGTCGCCGGCACGTTCACCGCCGCGTGGCGGCAGCGTCGCCGGCACCATCTCGCGCTCGCCGCCACCTGGCTGATCTTGTTCGCGCTGCTCGTCGCGATGGGCGGCAGCCGTGGAACGGCCGCCGGCCTGGGCCTCGGCGTGCCGTGGTGGTCCTACGCGCTCAAACAATGCGAGGCGATTCCCGCCTACCTCGGGCTCGCCGCGTGGCCACACCCGCTCGTGCTTGATTACGGCACGGATCTCGTGACGAATCCGTTGCAGGTGCTGCCCGGCGGTTTGCTGCTGCTCACGCTCGTCGGGTTGACGTTGGCGGCGCTGCGCTGGCGACCGGCGCTCGGCTTTCTCGCGTTTTGGTTTTTCGCCATTCTCGCGCCCAGCTCCAGCGTCGTGCCGCTCATCACCCAAACCATGGCGGAGCACCGGATGTATCTTCCCCTCGCGGCCGTGGTGATCGGCGCCGTGCTCGCCGCCCATCGCGTGCTGGGCCGGCAGCTGCCGCTCGCCGTTGCCGGCCTAGCCGTCGCGCTGACGGCGACCACCGCCGCCCGCAACCGCCAGATGCAGGACGATCTCACGATCTGGGCCGACACGATCGCGAAGCGCCCGCTCAATGCGCGCGCCCACGGCAACCATGCCCTGGTGCTCTCGCAACGCGGCCGCCCGGCGGACGCCTTGCCTTGGTTTCGCACCGCCCTCGCCCTTGATCCGACTTCGGCTTCGACGGAAACCAATCTTGGCACCACGTATTTCGAACTCGGAAATTACCCGCAGGCTGAGGCTCACCTCCGCGCCGCGCTCGCGCTCGACCCAAAGCTTGCCGATGCCCACGCCAACCTCGGTGCCACGCGCTTGGAACTCGGCGATGCCGAGGGCGCGTTGACCCACAATCGCGCCGCACTCGCACTCGACGCCAAGCATCTGCCCGGACACCGCAATGCCGGCCGCGCCCTCTTTGCGCTCGGCCGCTTCGGCGAAGCCGCCGCGCACTATGAATTCGTCGTCAACGAGCAGCCGGAATCGGCGGATGCCCATTACAACCTCGGGCTCGCGCTCGCCCGCGCCGGCGATTTGCCCCGGGCCCGCACCCACTTCGCCGAGGCGCTCCGCCGCAAGCCCGATCCGGCGGCGTTTCTTTATTACGCGCGTTTTCTCGCCACGTCAGGACTCAAGGTCGAAGCGTTGGCGAGCGTGGAAACCGCCCTCCGGCTACGGCCCAATTTCCCCGACGCGCTCGCCGAACGCGAGCGCTTGCGCGCCCTGCCCGAGGTGCCGGCTTCACCCGCACCCCCACCGCGCTGAGCCGGAGGTTATTTCTTTGGCGGCACGACGCTGTTGCCCGAGGGCCGCGCCGACTGCCAGGCGATCATCCGCCAGGCCCCGGCTTCATTGCGCCAGACGGAAAGGTAGCGCAGCGTGACTTCGGACCAATCGGGACCGAGCCGTTTCCGCATCGTCTGCACGCCGAGAATCACCACGGAATCCGGCGTGACCTGCATCATCTCGACCGCCGAGGTCTTCACGTCGGCGTAAGCGGTGTCACCCGCGAGGAGATTTTTCACGTAGTCCGCCTTCGACTCGACGCGCCCGTCGGAATGCACAAAACGCAACTGATCCGACATGAGGTTGCCGAGCGCCGTGGCATCACCCGCCATCATCGCGGCCAGCCGCGCATTGTCCGCCTGCCGGGCGGCGAGGACCGGCAGCGCGGCGCCGGCCAACGGGGCGGCGAGCAAACTGAAAAAAAGAAGCGCAATGCGGACGTGCGATTTCATGCGACGGGCGGATGTAGCGGCGGGGGGGGGCGGCCCCCCGGGGGCGGGGGGGGGGCGCTAATTGGGGGGGGGGGGGCGGGCCGCGGCCGCCTAACCCGCACGCCGCGGCGCCCC
>JANNEY010000575.1:0-2340 GCA_031379235.1 Opitutaceae bacterium
CCTCGGCGGCGGCGAAGTGTTCGCCTACAACCTTGACACCAAGACCGAGCGCAAAATCGCTCACGCCTCGCGCACCCTGATCAACGCGGACGAAACGCTTACCCTCTCCACCGTCATGGCGGAAGATCCCTCCGGGCAGACACCGAAGCCGGCTTATCGCGAGCCGCGTCCGCAGCTCGCGCGGATGTTTCCCGGCAAGAAACTCGAAGACCTCACGCCCGAGCAGCAATACGCCGTGAACAAGGAGGAAGGTCTCGCTCGCCGCGCCGTAAATCCGAGCGGCATGGCGTTCACCTTCACGAGCCTGAAAACCGGCGAAGCCAAGACCGTCGGCTACCAATACGGCTCGCTCAACCACATGCAGTTCTCGCCCACCGATCCCAATCTCCTGCTCTACTGCCACGAGGGCACCTGGCACGAAGTCGATCGCGTCTGGACCATCCGGACCGATGGCAGCGAACGCACGCTCCGCCACAAGCGCACGATGGACATGGAAATCGCCGGCCACGAATTCTGGAGCCACGACGGTCAGACCGTCTGGTTCGATCTCCAAACGCCGCGCAGCCAGGTCTTCTGGATCGCTGGCGTCAATCTCGCGACGGGCACGGAGACGCGTTATCCGGTTGAGCGCGACGCGTGGTCGGTGCACTACAATGTTTCCCGCGACGGCAAACTCTTCATGGGCGATGGCGGCGACGAGACGCAGGTCGCTTTTTCCAAAAACGGCATGTGGATAAACCTCTTCCGCCCGCAATCCGACGGCACGCTGCCGCGCGAGAAACTCGTGAACATGGCGAAGCACAATTACGTGACCGGCCGCGGCGGCATCGAACCCAATGGCTCGATCACGCCGGATAACAAATGGGTCGTCTTCTCCGGCAATTTCCACGGCGCCCGGCATGTTTATGCCGTAGAAATCGCCAAGGCGAAATAGGCGGCAAGTCCGATTCAATTTTCCCACCGCATTAATCCCCCATGAAAATCATCCGCATCGCTTTGCTCGCCCTGCTTTCGGTTGCGCCGCTGTTCGCCGCCGCCCCCACGGATCGCCCTGTCGTCCCGCTCTGGCCCAACGGAGCGCCCGGCTCCGAGGATAAAAAATCTCTCCCAGAAAAAATCACCGGCTCCAACGTCTCCGGCATTCACAGCCCGTCGCTCACGGTTTACCTGCCCGCAAAGGACAAGGCCACCGGCTGCGCCGTGATCGTCACGCCCGGCGGCGGCCACGCGCGCCTCGCGACCGAGCATGAAGGCTACAACGTCGCGCAGTTTCTCGCCGACAACGGCATCGCCGCGTTCGTGCTGAAGCACCGGCTCGCCAAGGACGACACCGTCCCGCCAGGCACCGCCCAGCCCTACACGATTGATCGCGATTCGCTCAACGACGCGCAGCGCGCGATCAAGCTCGTGCGCAGCCGTGCTGCCGAATGGGGCGTCGATCCGGCGCGCGTGGGCATCATCGGATTTTCCGCGGGCGGTGAAGTCGCGCTGCTCGCGGCGACGCGTTACGGCGCGGGCAAGACCGATGCCACCGACGCGCTCGATCGCCAGAGCACACGGCCGGATTTCTTCGGCCTGATTTATCCCGGCGGCCTTCCACGCACCGACATCGAGCTCACGAAGGACACGCCGTCCGTCTTCCTCGCCTGCGGCTACGGTGACCGGCAGAACATCTCCGAAGGCCTGCCGGAATTTTATCTGAAGGCCAAGAAAGCGGGCGTGAACGCCGAGCTCCACATCTACGCCGGGGCCGGCCACGGCTTCGGCGTGCGCGCCAGCAACAAGAGCCCCGCCGGCGCGTGGGTCGCCCGCTTCACCGAGTGGCTCGGGGACCGGAAGTTTTTGGGTGCCGCCAAATGAGGCTTCACCGTCCCATCGCGGTGATGCTCTGCCTGCTGGCATTCGCACCGCTCGGCACGACCGCGGGCGAGCCGGTGGCGTGGCGTTTTGTTTTCGGCCGCGACGCCGTGGTGAACGCCACGCGCGTCACGCCGGAAATGAACTTCACCGCCGAGCGCGGCTTCGGTTTTGAGCTGGGTGCTACGCCCAAGCCGCAGGAGGCGTTCGTCGCGAGCGACCAGCCGTTTCGTTTTTCCGTCACGGTGCCGGAGGGAAATTACCGCGTGCTCGCAACGGTGCCGCCGGCCGCATCACCGCTCACGGTCAAATCCGAGTCGCGCCGGCTGATGATTGAGAGTTCCCGTGCGACGCGAGTGGAATTCATCGTCAACGTCCGCAACGCCAAGGTCCCCCCGCCGCCGCTCAACGCGCCCGGCAACGACCACGTCGAACTCAACAATCGCGAGAACAGCCCGGCCAACGGCCTCGTTTACCACTGGG
>JANNEY010000610.1:0-30090 GCA_031379235.1 Opitutaceae bacterium
CCCATAGCTGCGCGACCGCGCTTCGGACACCATTCGCTCGCGCAAAAAATAGCATGACCACTCCCACCCTCACCTCCGTGCCTCCCGCCAAGCAAGTCACGCCCGCCGGTCTTGTTCATGAGCTCATCGCGCATCAGTGGAGCCCCTACGGCTTCGCGGAGCGTCCGGTGCAGAACTCCGATCTCGACTCGTTGTTCGAAGCCGCGCGCTGGGCCGCCTCATCTTACAAAGACCAGACTTGGACCTATTTTGTGGCCAGCCAGACCGCACCCGAGGAATTCGAGCAACTCCTTTCCTGTCTGGTGCCGGCGAATCAACAGTGGGCCAAGGCCGCGCCGGTGCTCGTCCTGAGCATCGTCAGTCTGCGCCTTTCCAAAATCAATCAGGACAACCGGGCCGCCGTCCATGACCTCGGCCAAGCTTCCGCCAATCTCGCGCTGGAGGCGACCTCGCGCGGTCTTTCTGTCCATCAGGTGATGGGCATCTTCCCGGACCGGGCGCGCAAGCTTTACCAGATTCCGGAACACTTCGAGGCGTGGACGGCCATGGCGCTCGGCTATCAGGAGAGCGCCGAGAGACGGCCTGAGGCTTTGCGACCGCGCGATCGGGTGCCGAGAACTCGCCAGCCGACCCGCGCATTCGCTTTCCGCGGCCCACGGGGAAATCCATCAGCGGCCCAAAGCAACCGCGTTTGATTTCGATCCCCGGACTATCTTTCCCACCATGCGCATACCTCTATCTCCTCATCGACTGGCGATCCGCTTCGCCGTCACGACGCTGCTGGCCATCGTCATTCCATCGTCCGCCCTCTTCGCCGAGCCGTTTCAACCGCTCAACAGTCCCGCGACCGCGGCGCATCTCCCCGGCAAGTTCGTCTGGGCCGACCTCTTCACGACCGATCCCGTGGCCGCGACGAAATTCTACAGCGGCCTGTTCGGTTGGACGGCCAACCTCATCACGCAGGACGGCAAGAGCTACACCGTGTTCAGCAACGGCAGCCGGCCTGTAGCCGGACTGGCCCCACGCCCGCCTTCGAACACCAAACGAGACTCTCGCTGGATCGCCTACATCTCGGTCACGGACATCGCGGCGACTGTGCAGCGCGTGACCAAAGCCGGCGGACAAGTGCGTGCCAAGGCCCGCGATTTTCCCGATCGTGGCATCCAAGCGATCATCGCCGACAACGAAGGTTCGACCATCGGCCTGCTCCAATCAGCCTCGGGAGACGCCGCAGACGACGAACCGAAGCCGGGCGATTGGAACTGGTTCGTGCTTTACGTGAAGCAGCCGAAGATCGTCTCCGCATTTTATCGGCAGATTATCAGCTATGACGTGGCGCCCGATCTCCGCACCGAGAGGAAGGACGATTTTCTGCTCTCAAGCGGTGGCCTCGCCCGCGCGGGTGTCGCCCCGCTCCCCGAGCGCGAAGACGCGAAGGCCGGCTGGCTCGGGGTCGTCCGCGTGGAGAGCATCGACGAAGCGATCCGCCGGGTCGAAAAACTTGGCGGAGAAGTCTTGGTGCAGCCGCGGGCCGTCGCCTACGAGAGCCGTTTCGCCATCATCGCCGATTCCACCGGCGGCACCGTCGGCCTCGTCGAGTATGTGGACAACGCCAACCCCGCCAAACGCCCATGAAACCCATCCCGAAAATTCTCTTCCATTCCGTTGCCCTGATGGGTCTGCAGTTTGCGCTGAGCAGCTGCGTCACCGATGGCTACGTCGGATTCAGCAACGGCGTCTACTACGGCCCACGCCGCGACCCGTGGTTTAACGACGACCCCTGGATGGACGGCCACCGCTGGTATCGGGGGCCACGGGGGCCACAAGTGGACACCAGCATCGGCATCTACATCCATCCGCCGCGGCACCGGCGGTGACAGGCGGCGAATGATGTTTTCGGAATTACCCGCCTGAATCGCGGCCTCGCCGATGGATCGGAATTTGGCGACGAACATGGAAATGAACGTGGGGCGCAGCACGTCGTGCGTGAGATCAAACTGGTCTTTGAATTTGGCGCGCTTCTTCTGGAAGTTGCCCACGACGATGGGATATTTTTTCAGGGGATATGCCCGAAGCCACGCGGCCAGATTCGGCTGAATGGCGACGCGACGCGGTTCGCGCACTTTCGAGACTTCTGCGCGGATGTGAATCATCCCTGTCTCCAAATTGATGTCTTCGGGTTCCAGCTTGGTAATTTCTCCGCTGGGCACGCCCGGGCGAACACCGGCGAACATACATAGAGCGTAATAAGGCATCTACGAGCAAATCCACGGCGAACAACTTTACCACGCCACCACGCGCAAGTTTTTCACCGACTGGATCGCAGGCAAAAAAAACGAACTCAGTGTCGGGTCCTACAAGCGCTATCAAAACGCGGTGGACAAACTGCTCGAGTTTTTGGCGGAGCGTAGCGACCGGGACATCGCCTATGTTCACAAGCGCGACCTCACCGAACTGCGCGACAAGACGGCAACGGAGTTGAGCGCGTCAACGGCCAACACCGATCTTAAGATTCTGCGCACCGCATTTCGCCAAGCGGTCGTTGATGGCCTCCGGCTCGACAACCCTGCCGCCGCCGTGAGGACGCTTGAAGATCGCAAGGATGCGAACGCACCCGAGCGCCGTCCTTTTACCGAAAAGGAATTGAAGAAACTCCTCAGCGTCGCCGAAGGCGAATGGGGAGGGATGATCCTTGGCGGTCTCTACACCGGTCAGCGGCTGGGCGACTTGGCGTCACTCATCGGCCGGAAGATCGACCTTGTGGAAGAATTGCTCACGTTCCGTTCCCAAAAGACCGGCCGGGATATGGTGATTCCTCTCGCCAAGCCGTTTCTCGAATATCTCGAAAAATTGCCCCCGCTCGTCCCGGACGCGCCCGTCTTCCCGAAGTTGAGTGCCGAGAAAGGCGAAGCGGACGGCGAGTCGCGGCGACTGTCGGCGCAGTTTCATGACCTACTCGTCAAGGCAGGATTGGCGGACGCCAGACCGAAGGACAAAAACAGCGGGAAGGGGCATTCGGTGAAGCGCACCGTCAGTGAGCTTTCATTCCACAGCTTACGCCACAACACCACGTCATGGCTCAAGAAAGCCGGCGTGCCCGAGTCCGTCGTGCGTGACATCATCGGCCACGAGTCGGAACTCGTCAGCCGTAACTACACGCACGTGGACGACGCAACCAAACGGAAGGCCATCCGAAACCTGCCGAACATTACCCAAACCATTTCTAAACGAGGCACCGCGGCTTGAAGCTGATTTAGCCCGGTTGTCCCGATTCAAGATCGTAGAGCATGCGCCAGATGCGATCCATCTCGCCGCGCTCCACGACTTGCAATGGAGTCGAACCATCAAAAGCCGTATTCGGCTGCTTTAGCCAGCGGCCAACTTGGTCGGGCTTCATCACACGAGCGAGGCCATCGAGCAGCCGATCCATTTCCACCAGCGCCTTTTCCTGTTTGGCCGATGGCGTTTCTCCTTGGCTCCACTTGGTGACCGATCGGGGCGAGAATCCCGTCAAGCGCACCAGCAGCGGCTGCGGCAGGTGGAACGTATCGCGGTAGTGCAGAAGCAAACTGGAATAATCATGAGCCCCCCGGTGACTGAAACGGAATGATCCCATGACCAAATGTTTGGCCGTGCTCTTCTTGGCTTTGGTCGCGATTGCCATATTTTGCGTGCAAGAAAACCCGCATTTTTGCTGGCGTCAAGCCCGTAGCCTTACACCCAATCGGGCGAGCTTTTCCCCCTCCACCACCTTCATCCGATCACCCGGATGGGCACGGGGAAAGACCACCACATTGATTCCCAGCGGAACCGCGGCGGACCTGACGAGCAGGCCGCTGGCGCCCATCGCCACCCCAGCTCGCCCCAACGCTTGAGACGAGCTTTCCTGTCCCGCCTGAAGCAGCTTCCGCCAGTCCTCCGCTTCCAGTTCTTTCAGCGTCACGCCAAGCGTCCTACGAATCCCGGCCGAGGTGAGATCGAGCATACCGACAAGCTGTGTCTCAATGGCCACCAGCAAACGTGGGCCTTTGGTTTCAACGCCGTAGTAACGGTCGTTCGCTTTGCATTCTTCTAGAGCCGTGGTGTCGGTGGTGCTGCCATAAACGGTGGCCACCCCAGGCTGATTCCAGCGACCGCCCCGCATGCGAGCCCCCTCGCCACTGAGCACATCTTTTGCCGCCGGGAAATCAATGGTCTGAAAACGAAAGAATGTCCCTGCCCACGGTTGCAACCACTCGGAATGCGCAGCCATGATATGCTCGAATTCAGCAAATCGGGGGTTGGGCTGGATACGGCTGAATTTCATGCGCCTGAGAGTGGTTCATTTGCCATCGCGCACTTTATTCCGCGAGGCGAAAGATCGGTCGGGCTTTGCCCGAGACAAACTCAGCTCATCGTCGCTAGGTAACCCATCAAGCTATCAAAACTGATTAGCCGAATCCCGCGCAGTGCTCCGCGCTTGCGCAGCACCACGCTCTTCACCGGTGGCACCCCGTCGTTGGCGGGACCGGCAATCGTCAACTCGTTCAGAGTGCTTCGGGACAGGCCAGTGAAACGGCAGCGCGCCCCCGGAGCGGGCAATCGCAACCATTCTGGTTTGGGTGCTTCAGTCATCGCCGACGCTGGCGGTTGGAGGACGGTCGTATTCATGGTGAGAATTTCTTTCAGGCGCTCAGTTCGACAGCCGCGCCACCGTGCGGCATTTCTGCACTTCCAGGGCAATCAGTGCGAGGTGCCAGTCGTGAAAAATATTTTGGCGAGGCGGGACGCGCAGGCCGATTTCCGTTCCGCTCATTTTCCATTTTACCGACGCGACAACGCGCTGCTCAAAGCGATCAAAGAGGGCGATTTCTCCCTCATCGCACCCCGGCACTTGAACCAAGAAAGCTTCGACGGCTTCTTCTGGCGATTCAGCGATGCCGGCGGCAACACCTACGCCAGCGGCGTATTCAACGATCACTTGAAAGCGTCCGGCGTTACGGACGCCGGGCGTGGAAAACGGGCCAACTTTGGAGCTGAGTTCGAGATTCATGGGAGTGCTTTTCACGAGCCCCATCTCGCGCTCCCGGCTCCCGTGCCTCAATCGGGTGCGCCCTCCGAGTTTGGTGTAGTTCAACTACACCAAACTCGGTAGTCCCGCCTACCGTAATCGGTGTAGTCATCCGCGTTTTTCAGCATCGTTTTCGCACGTCCTCGGCTACGACTAGCCGCCAAGGTCAGCGTGAATACCCCGTATTTTTTTGGCCATAGACGCAATACCCTATCGAGTTCGATGGGTTCGGGCCTCGGACAAAAATGCGCCCGATCCGGGCGTCCTGCGCCTACCGTTTTTTCGGCAGGCTCGTGCCCTCGCGAAAAGCCCAGGTCGGGGCTTTCTCTTGCCTCAACGAAACGCGATGAAAGCACTCCCGCACCTCAAATCCTACTCCGCCAATGGCTGCACGATCCGCACGCTCCGGCGGTTGCCGCGTTCGCTATCGCCGCCCTCTTCCTCGGCGTCGCCGGCTGGTTCATCCAACGGAGTCTGCGCTACAACGAACCCGGTTTGCGCACCCCTGTTGCGCTCCCATTTGCGCTCGTCATTTCGGCCGCCGGGGTGTTCGGCGCGGACCGCCTGCCGGCCCCGTTTGGGCTCATCGTTGGAGCCTCGATTTATGCCCTCGCCGGCCTTCTTTTCTACTACGCGGATCATCGCCGTTTCGTGCGCAATCCCGTCGGCAAAGTCGCTGCCGACCGGTGGCAAGTCGTGCTCGCTTTTGCCGGTTTCCGGTGGACTCGCGACAAGGCCAACCGGCACTTTTACTTCTCCGGCGACGCCGGTTCCGGCAAGACCTGCGGCATGAACGGACTCATGCTCGTGCAGGCCCCGCGCGGCACGGAGGCGCACTTTTACCGGACGGCGGCCGGCGCGGAAATCGAATTGATCCTCACCCTGCCCGGAGGCGAGCTGTGGGCCGTCGAAATCAAGCGCAGCTCGGCGCCGAAGTTGGAACGGGGCTTTCATCTCGCGTGTGCGGATTTGACGCCGGCCAAGCGCTTCGTCATCTACCCCGGCAACGAGCGATTCCCGCTAGACGCCGAAACGGAGGTGCTCAGTCTGGTTGACATTGGAAAACTGTTACAGGCTATCAAGTGAGCAAACGCTGGCGGGTCCGGCGGGTCTCATCTTGAAACCTCGTAACATGGCTTGGGCAGTCGCGTCCCTACTCAAGTTTGGCCCGGACTCATAGCGGATGAAATAGGCCGTGGGTAGGGCGATCGCTTCCCTGGTTATTGCTGCTGGGCGCGCTGGGCGAAAAATGAGGTGGTTGGGTTTCCTGCGTTGCCCGGGACAAGTGGCACGAGGCGGCCGAGCCACGGAAGCCTTCGGTCTGGCGTCGCTGACTTGTCACTCCTGAAAAAATCAAGGGCTTGTGGCGGAGAATCCACCCTGTGACGATTCGGCCAAACACGTCACGCATTTGACACAGGCCCGCGCCCCGCTCGCGGATGGCCGGCAGCATTACTTTTCTCCGAGTCGGGAATAACACGCCAAAATGGGCGCTCTTATCAACTCACCCATCAACGTCCCATCCATGAGCCCGCATTCAGCTGTCCAAGTCGCCATCGTCGCCAACCTCGCCGTTCTCCGCCAAGGGATCGACCTGCTCGCGGTGCTGGGCGAGGCACGTTTCACAGCGCGAATTCCGGCCTGTTTCAACGCCTCAGTCGGAGGACACCTGCGCCACATCATCGAGCACTATCAGAGCTTCCTGAAAGGATTAATGGCAGGAGACGTCGATTATGAGAACCGTCCCCGGGACGCGATGATCGAGAGAAATCCGAATTACGCGGCGGGTCTTATGGAGGAGATTTCGGATCGAATGCACGCCATCGGTGCCACGCTCCCTAATCGCGATCTGCGGCTTTGTGCGGAGACCACCGAGGGTGAGATGACCGGGACGTCGGTGTTGCGCGAACTCGAGTTTCTCCTGAGCCACACGATCCACCACTACGCGCTCGTCGCGGTGATGGCGCGCCTGCAAGGATGTGAGCCAGAGGCGACGTTTGGCGTCGCGCCGTCCACGATTAAATTTCAGCAGTCGCAGGCCGTATGTGCACGGTGAGCTGGACCGGCGAGCGCGGGGGCTACGATCTCTTCTTCAACCGGGACGAACTCAACACGCGCGCGCCCGAGACGCCGCCCGCGTCCGCGTGGCAAGACGGCGTGAACTTCGTGGCTCCGCGCGACGGCGATCACGGCGGCACCTGGCTTCTCGCCAATGAATTTGGCCTGACGATTTGCCTGCTCAACGACTACGGCTGTCCGTGGCGCCCCTCCACTGCGGTGGCCCGCTTCAGCCGCGGACACGTCGTGCTCGCGTGTGCCGCCGCGACCGACCACGCGAGCGTGCTCGCGGCCGTGAACCGACAAGCGCTGTCGCGCACCGCGGCGTTTCATCTCGTGGTGATGTCGTCGGCGGAAGGCCCGCTCGTGTTGCACTGGGACGGAGCGGCGCTCGCGCACCGGGCTCGCGCCGAATGCGTGCCGCCGCTCTCGTCGTCGTCTTTTGAAACCGGCGCGGTGATCGCGAGGCGCATCGCGCGATTTGGCGACATGGTGGGTTCGCCGCGCGAGCCCGCTGTTGACGAACTCGCCGCCTATCACCGTCAGCACGAGAGGGGCAGCGGCGCGTATTCCGTGCTGATGCGGCGACCAGACGCCGCCACGCGGAGCATCACGCACGTGTCGGTCCGTGGTGGCAGCGTCGCGCTCCGCTATGAACCGGTGCGCTGGGCGTTGCAGGGGCCCGTGGCGTTGGCACTCACGCGGGTGAGTCTGCCGCTGCGGCGGTGATCACCGCCGGTGGCCTGAGCCCGCCTTCCGTGCGCCCGCGTCATTTGGCCGCAGGCTTCGCCTCGGCGGGGCGCGTGAGCTTGTGCAGCTCGGCGACCCAGTGATCGATTCCGCTATGGGCGTGGCCGAAGCGCGAAAAACTTCCGATCACCTGCCAAGGTGCGCCTTGGCTGAAGCCGATGAGCGCGGTCAGCCGTTCGCCGCTGCCCGCGTCGAGCACTTCGAACTCGAGGCTCACGCCGCCGTAGTCCAGCGGCCACAGGAGCACGCCACTGGCGACGTTCAGCGCGGGGCTCGACGTGTCGATGCCCGTGACGGCCGCACGAATCCGCAGGGCCTTCGCCTCCGTCGGGGCCGACGTCGCGATAATTTTGAAATCTTTCTCGAAGACCTTGCGTAGCGCGGCGTCGCAGTAGGCCGCCAGCTCCGTGCTTTCCTGCGCGGTGATTTTCTTTTCGTCCTTGGCGCTGAGGCGCACGACGGTCCGCTCGAGCGCGACGCTCGCAAAGTCGGCCTTCTTCCACGTCGTCTGCTCGAAGACCAACCGGCGCGTGTCCTTCGCGTCGGGTTTCAGTTCCTCGTAGTTGGTGAGAAATCCGGTGCGGGTCGTGGCCACGTGGGAGCAGCCGGCGAAGGCCAGCGCAAGCAAGGTAACGGCGCCGCGAACGGCGCGCGATGCAGAGAATGAAAGCATGGGCGTGAGACGCGGCACGCGGCGGCTTATTTCCACGCGCCGACGATCTCCGCTGCGGATCAAGCCGGCACGACCGGCCGGATGCGGCTCAAAATAAATTCCGCCACCGCGGCCTTGGGCGCCGGTCCGAAACTCTCTCGCGTCCCGTCGGCACCGAGGAGCAGCACCGTATTGTCGTCGGCGCTCATGCCGAGACCGGGCACGCTCACGTCGTTGGCGACGATCCAGTCGAGGCGTTTTTCGAGAAGTTTCTTGCGCGCATAGGCCTCGACGTCGTGGGTCTCGGCGGCGAAGCCCACGATCGTCTGCCCGGGTGTCCTTTTCGCGGAGAGAGTTTTCAGCACGTCGATCGTCGGCACCAGTTCGAGCACGACAGGGCCGGGATTTTTTTTCTGCTTCTGCTCGGCCATTTCCCACGGGCGGTAGTCGGCCACCGCCGCGACCGCGATGAAGAGATCGCACGCGACGAAGCGCGCCTCGCACGCCGCGAACATTTCCGCCGCCGAGACGACGCGGTGAACGTTGACGCCGGCCGGTGCCGCGAGCGCGACGGGGCCGCTCACCAAATCGACGGTCCAGCCGCGCGCGGCGGCGGCGGCAGCGAGCGCGTAGCCCATTTTGCCGCTCGATCCGTTACTGAGAAAACGCACGGGATCGAGGTGCTCGCGCGTGGGGCCGGCGGTGAGGAGGCAGCGGAGAGGGCGGTTCATAAAATTTAGTGTCATGCGAGAGTGCGCGACGCGCAGCGTTATTCCTCCGCGCGCGGAAATTTTCCGCGTCATGCCGAAAAGTCGAAATCACCGGAATAGAACGCCGCGCCCCGTCTCTCACGCCCGATGCAAGATGAGTTTTTCCCCGCACTCGTGGAGACTTACTACGCCGCGCTCTACCGCTTTGCGCTGAGCCTGGCGAAGAATCCCTCCGACGCGGGCGACCTCACGCAGCAGACGTTCTTTGTCTGGGCCACGAAGGGGCACGCGCTCCGCGACGAATCGAAGGCGAAGTCGTGGCTCTTCACGACGCTCTACCGCGAGTTTCTCCGCACGCGCCGGCGCGGTGCGCGGCTCACCGCGATCGACGACCTCGCACCCGGCGAGCAGGACATCCCGGATGCCGAGATCGACCTCGTCGCCAAACTCGACGCCCAACTCGTCCTCGAAGCGTTGCAGGAGGTCGATGAGGCCTTCCGCGAGCCCGTCGCCCTTTTCTATTTGCAAGACCTCTCCTATCTCGAAATCGCCGAAATTCTTGCCGTGCCCATCGGCACGGTCATGTCGCGCCTCTCGCGCGGCAAAGCCCAGTTGCGCACCCTGCTCGCGCAGAAAGGCAAAGGCGGCCGCGTCGTTGAGTTTCCCCGGAAAAACACCCGCCCATGAACAACCAAGAGGCTAAATTTTTGCTCGCGGGATACCGGCCCGACGGCCGCGATGCGGCCGATCCCGTATTCGCCGACTCGCTGGCGCAGGTGGCCCGCGATCCCTCACTCCGCACCTGGCTTGAGCGTCAGCAGGCCTTCGACGCCGCGGTGACGTCCAAACTTAACGCCGTGCAACCGCCGGCTGGCCTGCGTGAGGCGATTCTGACCGGGGCGCGCGCCAGTCGGCCGCGCCGTCGCTGGTGGGTGAATCCCGTGTGGCTCGCCGCCGCCGCCGCGATCGCGGTCCTCCTTTCTGTCACGGTGCGTGTTCGCTACCTCCGCTCATCGGCGCCCGGCGCTGGCGATTTCGCCTCGTTCGCCATGAACGATGTGGCCAATGCCGGCGACCAGCATACCCCGCAACTGCGCGAGCTCGCCGGCTTGCAGGAGCGCTTTGCCAACGCGGCCCTGCCGTTGCCCACCCACACCCAGTTGGATGGTGACGAGCTTCGCCGGCTGGGCTGTCGCAAGGTGAGCTTCGCCGGTCGCGAGACTTTCGAAGTGTGTTTCTATCGCGGCGGCTACCTCTACCACCTCTATGCCACCGCCGTCGAAGGCCTCGCGCCCGGCGCGGCGAATGCGGCTGATGCCCGGAGTCGCATCGCCTCGAGCGGCCACTTCAACGCTACGGCCTGGAAGGACGCCAAGTTCGCCTACGCCCTGGTGACCTATGACGGACCCGAGGCGCTGCGGCAGTTGCTTTGAGAATACGCAGGCGGGTGGGGGCATCGCGCGGAATGTTTTCCCACCTCGATTCCGGGCGAAACGGGAATAAAGCGCCCGCGGCGCGCTCCTACCCGCGATGAAAGTAAATCCTCCGTTGTCCAAACCCCTGCTCGTGGCGAGCTGGCTCGCGCGCATCGCGGTCGCCGTGATTCTTGTGCAAACGCTCTTCTTCAAATTCACCGGCGCGCCCGAGTCGGTTTATATCTTCACCACGGTGGGACAGGAGCCGTGGGGGCGCTACGGTTCCGGCGTAGTGGAACTCATCGCGAGCGTGCTGCTTTTCCTGCCCTCGACCGTGGCCGTCGGTGCGCTGCTCGCACTCGGGACGATGAGCGGCGCGATCTTCTTTCATCTCACGAAGCTCGGCATCGTCGTCCATGACGACGGCGGTTTGCTGTTCGGCCTGGCCGTGGTCGTGTTCGTCTGCTCGGCGTTCCTCGTCTGGCTCTATCGTCGCTCGCTGCCGGTCGTCGGCGCTCAACTCTGATCTTTTCCATAAAATGAAAGCGCTCCTTCTTCGCTTCGTTCTCGCCCTGCTCGCGTTTCTGCCGTGGACCGCCCGCGCCGAAAAACCCGTCAACGCCACCCTCTTCGGCGTCGCCATCAAGGGCTACGATCCCGTCGCCTACTTCACTGAGGCCAAGCCCGTGAAGGGTGAGTCGGAATTTGCCTTCGAATGGCTGGGCGCGACGTGGCGCTTTGCCAGCGCGGCGCACCGCGACTCGTTCAAGGCCGCGCCCGAGAAATACGCCCCGCAATACGGCGGCTTTTGCGCGTGGGCCGTGAGCCAGGGCTACACCGCCGGGATCGACCCGGCCGCCTGGAAAATTTTGCACGGCAAACTCTACCTGAACTACAGCCTGGAGATTCAGAAGAAGTGGGAGGGCGACGTCCCTGGAAATGTCGCCAAGGCCGATGTGAATTGGCCGAAGCTGCTGAAGAAGTAATTCCTCGTCCCCCCGCCTCCCTTGGGCTTCAAAGTCTGCCGTGCTTGATTGGTTCGAATCCGCGTTGCACGCGGCCGGCGGGGGCGGTCCGCTCGCCTTGGCGGCCCTCGCGCTCGCCACCCTCGTCAGCGAAGACCTCGCTTGCATCGCCGCGGGTTTGCTCGTCGCGCAAGGTTCGCTGAAATTCGGGCCAGCCGCGGGAGCCTGCTTCGCGGGAATTTTTTCCGGCGACCTTTTGCTGGTGTTTGCCGGCCGCAGTCTCGGCCGATCGGCGCTGGGGCTCGCCCCGTTGCGCTGGTGGATTACCGCCGAAGCGGTGGCACGGGCCGAGCGTTGGTTCAGCCGCCGGGGCCCGGGATTGATTCTCGCCAGTCGCTTTATGCCCGGGACGCGCCTGCCGACTTACTTTGCCGCCGGGGTGCTCCGCGCCCCGCTCGCGCCTTTCCTCGGATGGTTTTTTCTGGCCTGCGCGCTCTGGACACCGCTCCTGGTCGGAAGCGCCGTGTTCTTTGGGGAGGCCGCGAGGCGATTCTTCGCGTCGTGGACCAACACTGTGCCAGCTCTGTGCGGGGCGGGGATTTTGGCCCTAGTGGCTTCGCGCCTCGCCGTTTCGTTCAGCACGTGGCGTGGGCGCCGACTGCTGCTGAGTCGCTGGCGTCGGCTGACGCGCTGGGAGTTTTGGCCGATGTGGGCGGTTTATCCGCCCGTCATCGTCTATATTCTTTGGCTCGGAGTGCGGCACCGGTGCTTCACGTTGTTCACGATTGCCAATCCCGACATCGGCGCCGGTGGCGGTTTTGCCGGCGAGTCAAAGAGCTCCATCTTGCGGGGTTTGGCCGGCGCCGGTGGCGCGGTGGCACCGTGGTCGCTGATTTCTGCCGGCGTGCCGGAAGCCCGGGCGGCGGCGGTGACGGATTTCATGCGGCGCGCGGGATGCGCTTTTCCCGTGGTGCTGAAGCCCGACGTGGGCGAACGCGGCAGCGGCGTCGTGATCGCGCGCGATTGGGCGGCGGTGACGGACACGCTGCGGGAGGAGCCCTCGGCGATCATCGCGCAGACCTACGTGCCCGGCGTGGAATTCGGCGTGTTCTATGTTCGCCGGCCGACCGCGGAGTACGGGGAAATTTTTTCGATCACCGCCAAACACCTCGTAGCCGTCGTAGGCGATGGCCGGAGGACATTGGAGGAGCTGATTCTCGCCGACGATCGCGCGGTGTGCATGGCGCGGTTCTTCCTCGGCAAGCATGAGGCGCGGCTCGACGAAATTCCGGGCGCGGGCGAAACCATCACGTTATCCGAACTCGGCACGCATTCGCGCGGCGCGCTGTTTCTCGATGGCACGCATCTCGTGACGCCGGCGTTGAGCGCGGCGGTCGAGCGGGTGAGCCGCGCGCACGAGGGATTTTATTTTGGCCGCTACGATGTGCGGACGCCGTCGGTCGAGGCGTTGCAGCGCGGCGAGTTTACCGTGATCGAGCTGAACGGCCTGACCTCGGAAGCCACGAGCATCTACGATCCCCGGCACAGCGTGTGGTTCGGGTGGCGCGTGCTGTGCCGGCAGTGGCGGCTGGCGTTTGTCATCGGCGCGGAAAATCGCGCGCACGGAAAAATTCCGCTCACCTGGCGGGAAGTTTTCTCCCTGGTTGCGACTCATACCCGCACCTCATGAACACGCTCACGTTTCCCGTCGCGGCCACCGACCGCTACGAACTCACCCTCGCCGAACACCTCGACGAGGTCCGCGCGGCGCAGCGCCTGCGCTTTGAAATTTTTAACCTCGAGCTGCACGAGGGTCTGGCCGACGCGTTCGTCACCGGCCTCGATGCCGATGCCTTCGACGAGGTGTGCGACCACCTGCTCGTGCGCGACCGCGCGACTAATGCCGTGGTCGGCACGTATCGCCTGCAGACCGGCCGCAGCGCGGCGGCGCACCTCGGTTACTACTCGGCGCAGGAGTTCAACTTTCACCCCTATGAGCCTCTGCGCGATCAGATGGTCGAACTCGGCCGGGCCTGCGTGGCGGCGGATCATCGGAATATCAGCGTGCTGAATCTGCTCTGGCGGGGCATCGCGCGCTACGCGCAGGCGCATGGCGCGCGCTACCTCACCGGTTGTAGCTCGCTCACGACGCAAGACGAGGCGGCGGCGTTGGCCACCTATCGCGGCCTGGTGGTGTCGCATTTGGTCGAAAGGCGCCTGCAAACCAGCCCGCGCCCCGGATGGCGCTGCTCGGCACTGACAGGTCATCCCGTCGCGTTACCGGTGCCGAAGTTACTCCGCGCCTATCTCGCGCTCGGGGCGAAAATTTGCGGCGAACCCGCCATTGATCGGAATTTCAGCACCGTCGATTTTCTGACGTGGATCGACTTGCAGTCGCTTCCGATCCGCGTGCTCCAAAAGATCATCGGATAATGTTCTTCCTCGCATCACGACTTCGCGCCGTTGGCCGTATCCTCGCTTTCGCGTGGGTGGCGCTCTCCGCGGCGGTGCTGGTGGTGGGATGCCGCGGCGATCTCTCGGCCCGTGCCCGGTGGCTCCAGCAGACTTGCCGACGAGCGCTCCGAGCCCTGGGCGTGAAGATTCATCCGGTCGGCGGGGTCCCGGCCGGCGCAATCATCGTGGCCAACCACGTCAGCTATCTCGACATCCTCGTGTTGGGGGCGATGTGGCCGGTCGTCTTCGTGGCCAAAAGCGAGGTGCGGGGCTGGCCGATCTTCGGTTGGTTCGCGCGGTGCGCGGGCACGCGATTCATCGACCGTGAACGGCGCAGCGACGTGGCGCGCGTGGCCGCCGAATTCGCCCCGGCCGTCGCCGCGGGGGTGAGCGTCGTGATGTTTCTTGAGGGCACGAGCACGGATGGCCATGCGGTGAAACCTTTCAAGTCGTCGCTCCTCGCCCCGGCGGTGGCCGAACGCTGGCCCGTCGTGCCGGCGGCGATCTCGTATGGCCTGCCCGCCGGCCACGAGGTGGCGACGGAGGTGTGCTGGTGGGGCGACATGACGCTCGCCCCGCATCTGCTCCATCTCTTCACGCTGCCCCGCATCGACGCGTTCGTCGCTTGGGGCGCCGCCGAGCCCGCGGCGGAGGATCGCAAGCTGCTCGCCGCGACCCTGCACACGCGGGTGACACGCCTGCATGTTGCACTCGCGGCGGCGGCGAGTTGAACTTCGCACCATGAACGCCCACGCTCCCTCCGCCCCCTCGCCGCTGACGGGCAAGACGATCATCCTCGGCGTCACCGGCTCCATTGCCGCCTACAAGGCCGCCGATCTCGCGAGCAAGCTCACGCAAATCGGCGCCATCGTGCGGCCCGTGCTCACGGAGGGCGCGAAGAAATTTATCACGCCGCTCACGTTTCAATCGGTCACACACCAACCCGTCGCCCACGAGCTGTGGAGCGAGGATGACCCGGCGACCGTCGCGCACGTCAACCTCGCCGACCGCGCGGACTTGCTGCTTGTGGCCCCGGCGACGGCCAACGTGCTCGCGCAGTTCGCCCACGGGCTGGCGACCGATTTTCTCTCGGCGCTCTACCTCGTGAATCGTGCGCCGGTGCTGCTCGCGCCCGCGATGAACGGCAAGATGTGGCTCCACGCCGCGACGCAGGCCAACGTCGCCACACTCCGCGCGCGCGGCCACGCGTTCATCGGCCCCGAGGCGGGCATGCAGGCGTGCGGCTATGAGGGCGTGGGGCGACTGTGGCTGGTCGAGGGCATCATCGCCGAGGCGGAGAAATTGGTGGCGTTGGCGGGGAATGCGACGACGGCGCGATAACTCCGAAAGATCTCCCGCTGATGTCTCTCTTCTTCGCCACCTGGTTGGTCCGTGCCGCTTACGCCTACGTCGCGTTAGGTCTCCTTTTATTGCCGTGGTGGCACCTGCGCGGATTGCGCCGTCTCGACACGAGCGCGGGCACGGCGCCGTGGGGATTTCGCGTGTTGATTTCGCCCGGGCTCGTCGCGCTCTGGCCGTGGTTGCTCGCGCGGGCGCGAAAAGGCACCGGCCATCCGCACGTCGAACGCAACGCCCACCGCGCCGCCGCCGGGGAGGTCTCGTCGTGATCGCGAAACTCCGCCGCCGTCATCAACGCACCTGGCTCCTGCTGACCGTCGTGCTCGTTGCGGTGTTGGTCGTCGCGTGGTCCGCGCGCCGGCCGGCGCAGGTCATGGAGCGTCTGCCCGAGGCTTTGACGAAAACCACCGCCCCATGAGCGTCGGTTACCAAGCGGTCGGCTGGAGCCGGCAAAAACGTATCTACGACACCGTGCTCGCCGCGAGCGTCGGCGCCTATCTGGCGATCTTTGCCGGTGTCAGCATTGGGCTGCATCCCGAGGCCACGGCGGAGACGGTCATCATCCGTGCGACGGCGACGGCCGCGTTTCTCCTGCTGCACGTCATCCTCGCGATCGGACCGCTGTGCCGGCTCGACGCGCGGTTTCTCCCGCTGCTCTACAATCGCCGCCACCTCGGCGTGACGATGTTTCTGCTCGCGCTCGTGCACGGCGGGTTTTCGGTTTTTCAATTCCACGCGCTCGGCGTGCTCGATCCCTTTGTGAGCGTGCTCGTGAGCGACGGTTCGTTTGCGCAGGCGGCGACGATGCCGTTTCAGGTATTCGGTTTCGCGGCGCTTGTCGTGCTGTTCCTGATGGCGGCGACGAGCCACGATTTCTGGCTCGCGAATCTCTCCGCCCCAACGTGGAAGGCGCTGCACATGCTGGTTTACGCGGCCTACGGATTGCTGGTCGCGCACGTCGCATTCGGGGCGGGACAAACGCGCGGCGGTGGCTTGATCCTCGCGGCGACGGCGGTGGGAGCGGTCGGACTCGTGACGTTGCACGTGATCGCAGCGCGACGTGAAGCAGCCGCCGATGAGGAACCCGCGTCGCTCCCGCAAGCGTGGGTGAACGCGTGTGCCGTCGGCGATATTCCCCTGAACCGCGCCAAAGTCGTGCGGTGCGCCGGCGAGCGCGTGGCGATCTTCAAATACGACGGAAAACTCTCCGCTGTCTCGAGTGTGTGCCAGCACCAGAATGGTCCCCTCGGGGAGGGCCGCGTGATCGACGGCTGCATCACGTGCCCGTGGCACGGCTACCAATATCGGCCCGAGACCGGCGCATCGCCGGCACCATTTACCGAGAAAGTGCCGACCTTTGAGGTGGCGGTGCGCGAGGGCCGCGTCTGGGTGAATCCGCGTCCCAATCCGGCCGGCAGGCGCGTAGAGCCCGTAGCGATCCCATGAAACCTCCAGGTGAATTCTACATCGGCTACTTGCCGAAAGCCCCGACGGGGCTCGCCGGCTTCACGCGCCGGACGGTCGTCACAGCGACGGTCGCGGCACTGGCGGGTGGCGCAGCGCTGGCGTTCGCGTTGCCGTATTTCGGCACGGGCGAATTCGAATTTGGGATGACGCGTGAGTTCAAGGGCACGCTGCGTTGCGCAGCTGCACCCGTGCTGGCTACTCCCGAAGCGGACTATCTCCTCGTCGGTGGCGGCAAGCGCGGCGTGGCGCCCGAGATCTGCGGCGCGAGCGGCAACGACGTGACGCTGCGCGGCACGCTGATCCGTCGCGACGGACGCCAGTTGATCGAGGTGACCGAGACGACGCAAACGGGCTCGTCCTCCGCAGGCACGAGCACGAGCGCGAGTTCCAGTGCGGAAGAGAAGCTCGGGCGATTCACGCTCACGGGCGAAATAGTGGACTCGAAATGCTATTTCGGCGTGATGAATCCCGCCGAGGGCCGCGCCCATCGCGCGTGCGCGGTGCAATGCCTGCGCGGCGGCGTGCCGGCGGTGTTCGTCGCGCGCGACCGCACGGGAGCAACGACGTATTTGTTGGTGACCGGCCCCCTGGGCGAAGCCATCAACGCGGCGCTCCTGCGTTGGACCGGCGAATCCGTCGAGGCGAGCGGCGAGGTCGTGCGCCAGGGCCGGTGGCTCGTGTGGAAGATCGATCCGGCGTCGTTGAAGCTCGTCGGCGGCTGAGTCCGTCGGCTACGCCGTCGGAGACTTGGGCGACGGCGAGTGATACTCGCAGAAGATGCAGCGGACGTGATTTGGGTGGTCGAGCTTCGCGCAGGAAATTTTGCGCGCGCGACTGCGGCGGGTGTAGAGCCACGCGGCGGTGAGCATGCCGAGCGGAGGGGCGAGGAAGTAGAGCCAGAGCGCGGTCCACTCGCGGGCGGCGAGCGCGCTCGCGAACGTGCGTGCGGGGTTGAGGCTCATGCCCGAGAGCGGGGCCTCGAACGTGATGAAGAGCGCGACGCACGCGCCGGCGCAGAGACCGGTGAAGCGCGCGACGCGCGGGCGATTCGAAACGTGGAGGACGACGGTCATCAACAGCGCCGTGAGCAGAAACTCGGCGGCAAACGCGAGCGGCAGAGCGACGCCGGGACGCGTGGTGACATAATTCACAGACGCGTGCGCGAGCGCCGGGCCGAGGAGGACGGAGGCCACGAGCATGCCGAGGGCGCCGCCGAGAAATTGCGCGATTGTGTAGCCGACGAGGTCGCGCGGGGCGACTTTGCCGAGCCGGAAAAACGCGAGCGTGACCGCCGGATTGAGATGCGCGCCGGACCGCTGGCCCCACGGCGAGTAGATGAGCGCGACGGCGGTGAGGCCCATCGCGAGACCCATGACCCCACGCCGCACCAACGGATCGGACAGCGCCTGGCGCACGGGCGAAGCGGGGTGCTCCAACAGCACGGCGAAGCTGCTCGCCGAGAGCATGAAGACCGCGAGCCCCGCGCCCTCGATGAAATATTCGGACCAGTGGGAGGCCGCGTTTGTTTTCACGGAAGGGACGGGAGAAAAGTCAGGGCGAAAGAGCGAGCAAGTGACCGTCGGGATCGCGCAACAACCGAGGTGAAACGGCACGGCCTCCGGCGGCTGTCGCAGCGGCGGCAGATTCAGCGGAATTTTCAGCGGTGAGCGCGATGTGCCACGCGAGCTGGTCGTTCGGGCGGGCGTCGGCGGGGAGCGGCCGGCCGCCGGGCGGCGTGATGTATTCGAGAAATTCGACGCCGGGACCACGCGCGGCGCGGAGCGCGGTGATGCGCAGCCGCGCGCCAAAAACTTGGTTCAGGTGTTCCTGCTCGACGCCGTGGTTTTCGGCGCCGCCGGCGACCTTGAGGCCGAGAGCGTCGCGGTAGAAGGCGAGGCTGCGGTCGGTGTCGCTCACGACGATGGCGGTGTGGTCGATGCCGAGAAACAGTTTGTCGGTGGGCTGCTGCCAGCGCGGGTCGCCCTTGCCGCTCGGAAACCAAATGATTTCGAGGACGTGGCCCTCGGGGTCTTGGAAATAAAATGCCTTGATGCCGCCGGCGTTCGGGTTCGAGGCCGGCAGCGTTTGCGGAAAGGTGGAGACGTGGCGGACCTTGGCCTGGGCGAGCTGCGCGTAGGCGGCATCCATATCCCGGACGACGATCGCGATGTGTTGGAACCAGTGATCGAAGCTGCGGGAGTCGGCGGGAATCGCGCGACCGCGGGGTGCGACGAATTCGGTCAGCGTGATGCGTTCCGCGCCGAGTTGCAGCGTCGCCGTGCGTGTGCGCACGCCGGTCAACGCGAAGTGGCGGTCGGCGTCTGGCCCCTCAGCGCGCCTCTCGGAGATTTTTTCGAAGGGGAGCACTCGCGTGTAGAAGGCGACCTCGCGGTCGAGATCGGCGACGGTGAGCCCGATGGCGCCGACCTCGGTGATGGCGGCGCGCAGCGCCGAAACCAGCACCAGCAAGAGCGCGGCGAAAGAGAGGACTTTTTTCATGGCGGAGGAAATCAGGCGGACTTGGCGCCCAGGCGGGCGAGCAGGTGGTCGCCGACGCGGAGGGCGTTGGCCATGATCGTGAGGGCGGGATTTACGGCGGCGCTCGACGGGAAGAAGCTGCCGTCGACGACGTAGAGGTTGTCCACATCGTGGGCGCGGCAGTCGGTGTTGAGCGCGCTTGCGCGCGGGTCGGTGCCGAAGCGAATCGTGCCGTTCTGGTGCGCGACGCCCGCGAGCGGGATGCGCTGGCCGAGGAACAGCTGGCGCGGAATGACGTGCGTGCAGTCGATTTCCTTGAGGAGACTTTTGAGTTTCGCGATGAGGCGCTTGTGGCCCTCCTGGTTGTTGGGCTTGTAGGCGAGGACGATCTTGCCGTCGTGGTCGAGCGACACGCGATTGTCCGGATCGGGGAGATCCTCGGAGGTCAGCCAAAAATCGAGCGAATGCTTTGCCATGATATCGAGGGTCATGCCGGGCACGAGCGGCGGCGCGCCGGCGGAGAGCGTGATGCCATCGGTCTTGCCGACAAAGGAGATGTGGCCCATCGGAAATTCCCACTCGGGCGTCGCGAGGTAATAGTCGTTGAGCGAAAGTGTTTTTTGGAAAATCGTGGGGTTTGGCTCGCGTGAGAGCGCGAGCATCACGGAGTTGATGTGGCCCATGTAGTGGCGGCCGACCGTGTCGGAGGCGTTGGCGAGGCCGTGCGGGTGCCGGTCGTTCGCGGAGCGGAGCAGAAGGGCGGCGGAGTTGATGGCACCGGCGGAGACCACGATCATCTCGGCGGAGAGCACGTGTTGGGCGCCGTGGCGCTCGACGTGAACCTGGGTCACGCGGCGGCCGGAGGCGTCGGTCTCAAGGCGCGAGACGTAGGCCTCGGGCATGAGGGTGACGTTGGGAAACTCCAGGGCGGGATCGACGGCGCAGGTCTGCGCGTCGGCCTTGGCGTTGATCAGGCACGGGTGACCGTCGCAGGTGCTGCAACGGATGCACGCGCTGCGGCGCGGGTCGCTTTCGTCGAGCTTCACGCCGAGCGGCGTGTGAAACGGGTGGTGGCCGAGACGCACCAAGTCGTCGTGCAGTCGTTGGATCCGTGGCTCGTGGCTGATGGCCGGATAGGGAAATTCTTCGTGGCGGTGCGGATCGGTGGGGTCTTCGCCCGCGGTGCCGTGGACGTGATAGAGTTTCTCCGCCTCGGTGTAGTAGGGCTCGAACTCGTCGTAGCCGACGGGCCAGGCGGGCGAGATGCCGCCGTGGTGGCGGATTTCGCCGAAATCTTCCTTCCGCAAACGGAAGAGCGCGGCGCCGTAAAACTTCGTGTTGCCGCCGACGAAGTAGTTCGTGTGCGGGTGGAGCGGCCGGCCCTCGCCGTCGTGCCAGAGTTCCTTCGTGTTGTAGCGGCCCTCGACGTTGACGGCGCGCGTGCTCCAATTCTCCTTTTCGCGCGGCACGTAGGGACCGCGCTCGATGAGGAGGATACGTTTGCCGCTGGCGGCGAGCTTGTGCGTGAGCGTGCCGCCGCCAGCGCCGCTGCCGATAATGATGAAGTCGTAGTGAGAGTGCATGGTGAAGAAGGACTGAAGGCAGACGAGTGAGGGGGAAACGCGCGGGGCTCAGCGAACGTCCGGGAGGACGGAACGGCCAAGCAGGCTGTCGACGGGATTTCTTTTGCCGGCCTTGGCAGCGACAAGAAGTGGCCAGAGTCGATCGGCTTTGGCCGTGTTACCCGGAACATCTTTTCCCCATAGTTCCACCGCGCCTTTTGAGTGCTGGAGGATGAGGTGCCCATCTACGATCGACCATAGCTCGGGAGTAACGGGGCGGACTTTGCCCACGCTCGCCGCGTAGCCGCAGTAACCTCCGAAAGCGGGTGCATACTTGGCCGGTGATTGGGCGAAAAGATCGCGATGCTCGGCGGTGGCGAAACGGTAGGTCGCACCCTCGTGAAGGTGGGTGAACTTGGCGTCGCCCTTCGTTGGCTTGTGGTCCGTGAAATACGCGACGGCGTCGTAGCCCTGGAGGGCGAGACCGTCGCTGGTCTTGTTCACCAGAAAAGGCGGTGCGGAAGGTTCCGCGGCGAACAGGGACATGGCGCCGAGCGGGAGTGCGATCAGACAAAGGCAGGAGCGGAGTAATTTCATGGCGATGGAATGGGACAAAGCAGTGGCGGCACCGGAGAACTTCCGGATAAATGAAAACACGGCGCGGCGCCGAGCCGCGGTCACTCGGAGTTAGCTGAGACCGTAGACCGGCACGGCGGCGCCGTGGATGGCGCGGGCGGCGTCGGAGGCGAGGAAGAGCACCACGTCGGCGAGCGCATCCGGGTGAACCCACTTCGTGGGATCGGCGGAGGGATTCGCGGCGCGGTTTTGCGGCGTGTCGATGGTCGAGGGGAGGACGGCGTTCACATTGATGCCGGAAGATTTTAACTCGGCGGACATCGCTTCGGTGAGGCGGAGCACGGCGCTCTTCGAGGCGCAATACGCGGCGGAACCGGCGTCGCCGACGAGACCGCCGCGCGCGGCGATGTTGACGATGCGGCCGCCGTGCTGCGCGAGGAAGTGCGGGACGGCGGCACGGCTCGCGAGGAGCGTGGGGCGGAGATTGGCGGCGAACAGCAGATCCCAGTCGGCCAACGGGGCGGCATGCACGGGGGCACCACCGCGCCACGCGCCGACGGTGTTGACGAGCACGTCGATGCGGCCGAAGCGCTCGACGGCGGAACCGACGGCAGAGGCGACGGAAGCCTCATCGGCGAGGTCCACGCCCCCGAGGAGCAGATGGTCAGGCGAGACGACGAGATCGGGATACTGATGGTGCAGGCGGTCGGCGGCGCGGTCGACGAGGACGGTGTGCGCCCCGGCGCGCTGGAAGGCGCGGGCGGTGGCGGCTCCGAGATTACCGGAAGCACCGGTGATGAGAATAACGCGTTGGGAAAAAGAAGGCATGGAGGTCACGTGAGAGCGTGGTTTGGGGATTTTATTTCGCGGCGGCCGCCGATTTTTTCGCGCCCTTGTTAAGATTGGGAAACGGCGAAGATGTCTCGTCACCGGCGCGCGGCTGGAGGAGCTTCGCGACGAGGCCGGTCCAGCCGGTCTGGTGCGACGCGCCGACGCCGCGGCCGGTGTCGCCGTGGAAATATTCGTGGAAGAGGACAAGGTCTTTGAAGTGCGGATCGCCGGCGAGCTTCGGGTGGTATTTCAGCACGGGGCGCTCGCCGGTTTCATCCTTGAGGAAGAGTTTGGTGAGGCGGCGGCCGAGTTCGGCGGCGATTTGCTCGAGGGTGAGAAACACGCCGGAGCCGGTCGGGCACTCGACCTTAAAATCGTCGCCGTAGTAGTGGTGGAATTTTTGCAGCGACTCGATGAGGAGATAGTTGACCGGCATCCAGATCGGGCCGCGCCAGTTGGAGTTGCCGCCAAAGAGGCCGGTGGAAGATTCGGCGGGTTCGTAGCGCACGCCCATGTGAATATCGCCGGAGTGAAACTCGTAGGGCGCGTCGAGGTGGTGGCGCGAGATCGCGCGGATGCCGTAGTCGGAGAGAAATTCCGTTTCGTCGAGCATGCGGCGGAGCAGACATTTCATGCGGTGGCCGCGCAGCAACGAGAGGAGGCGACGCGAGCCGGCGCCGGGCTGATCCCAGTGCGAGACGAGCTTCGCGAGGTCGGGGCGGTGGGCGAGGAACCACTCGAGGCGGCGTTTGAAACCGGGCAGCTCGTCGAGCAACGCGGGGTCGATCACTTCGACGGCATAGAGCGGGATGAGGCCGACGAGCGAGCGGATGCGCAGCGCGCGCGAGTCGCCGTTGGGGAGATTGAGCACGTCGTAGTAAAACTCGTCGTCCTCGCACCAGAGCCCGAGGCCCTCGTCGGCGATGTTGTTCATCGCCTCGGCGATCGTGAGGAAGTGCTCGAAGAACTTCGTGGCGATGTCTTCGTAGACGTGGTTGTGGCGCGCGAGTTCGAGGGCGATGCGCATGAGGTTGAGCGAATACATCGCCATCCAGCTCGTGCCGTCGGCCTGGTCGAGGTGGCCGCCGGTCGGGAGCGGCGCGCTGCGGTCGAAGACGCCGATGTTATCGAGGCCGAGGAAGCCGCCTTGGAAAACATTGCGGCCCTGTGTGTCCTTGCGGTTCACCCACCAGGTGAAATTGAGCATCAGTTTGTGGAAAACGCGTTCGAGAAACGCGAGGTCGCCGGTGCCGCCGTTTTGCTTGCGGTCGATCTGGAAGACGCGCCACGTGGCCCAAGCATGCACCGGCGGATTCACGTCGCCGAAGGCCCACTCGTAGGCGGGGAGCTGGCCGTTGGGGTGCATATACCACTCGCGCGTGAGGAGCACGAGCTGCTGCTTGGCAAAATCGGCGTCGACGAGCGCGAGCGGAATGCAGTGGAACGCGAGATCCCACGCGGCATACCACGGGTATTCCCACTTGTCGGGCATCGAGATGATGTCGGCATTGTTGAGATGAAGCCACTCGCGGTTGCGACCGTGTTTGCGCTCGGCCGGCGGCGGCGGCTGGCCGGCGTCGCCTTTGATCCACTCGGGGATGTCGTAATAGAAAAACTGCTTCGACCAGATCATGCCGGCGAAGGCCTGGCGCTGCACGAGGCGGGCATCGGCATCGGCGAGGTCGCGTTGGAGCGTGGCGTAGAACGCATCGGCTTCGGCGAGACGCGTGGCGAAGATCGTGTCGAAGTCGGCGAAGGCGGGGGCGGAGATTGTTGAGGATGCGGCGGCGGGGCGGAGGCGCGCGCGGATGGAAACGCTGCCGCCGGCGGGGACTTCGAGGATGAAATGCGCGGCGGCTTTGGTGCCGGTGCGCGCGATGTTCACGGCGGCTAGATTGTCGTTTACGACCGCTTCATTGATGCCGTCTTTGAAAAAGCCGACGGCGTCCGGCTGGCCGTGGTGGCGGCGAGCGTTGGTGTCGTTCTCGCAGAAGAAGAGTTCTACGGGGCCGTCCGCGTCGAAGACGTAGTCGCCGAGCTCGGCGTGATGCGCGAGGACCGTCGAGTTCCCGGTGGCGAAGAGCGTCGGCCGGGTGGAGCCGGGCTGCCACGACCAGGTGTTGCGAAACCAGAGTTGCGGGAGGACGTGGAGGTTGGCGGCCTCGGGGCCGCGGTTGTGCGCGGTGACTTTCAGGAGGATGTCGTCGGGGGAGGCTTTGGCGTATTCGACGACGACGTCGTGGTAGCGGTCGTCGTGGAAGACGCCGGTATCGAGGAGTTCGAACTCGGGTTGGTCTTTGCCGCGGCGGCGGTTTTCCTCGACGAGCTGCGCGTAGGGAAACTCCCGCTGCGGATACTTGTAGAGCATCTTCAGGTAGGAGTGGGTCGGCGTGGCGTCGACGTAGTAGTAGAGTTCTTTGGCGTCCTCGCCGTGGTTGCCCTCGCTGTTGGTGAGACCGAAGAGGCGCTCCTTGAGGATGGGGTCGCGGCCGTTCCAGAGCGCGACCGAGAGGCAGAGACGCGATTGGTCGTCGCTCACGCCGGCGAGGCCGTCCTCACCCCAGCGGTAGTGGCGGCTGCGCGCGTGGTCGTGGGGAAAATATTCCCAAGCGTTGCCGTGCGGCGAATAATCCTCGCGGACGGTGCCCCACTGGCGTTCGGAAAGATACGGGCCCCAGCGGCGCCAGGCAGCGTTGCCGGCGTTGGCCGCGGCGAGGCGGAGCGATTCGGGAGTGGCGGGGGAAGCGGGAACAGTCATGACGTGGCGGAACGGTTGGACTTGCGGGGGCGAGGAGCGGAGAGAACGACGAGTGGCGCGGCGGCGCGGGATTTTTCCGCCGCGGCGGTGGCACTGAACAAGACGGCGAGACGGAGCAGTTCGCCCAGCGACCACGCTTGCCACGGACAACCACGCGGAGTGTGGGGAGCCGAAGCGTCGGCGATTTCCGAGACGTGACCCAAGGCGGCTTCATTGAGGTGCGCCAGCAGCGGTGTGAGGAAACGGCGACGGGCTTCTTCGCGTCCAACGCGATCTATGCCATGCACACGGAGCCACGCCTCGACAAATGCGCCCATGAGAAATGGCCACACGGTGCCTTGGTGGTAGGCGCTGTCGCGCTCCCAGACTCCGCCCTCGTAGATGGCGCGATAGGCGGGATCTTCCGGCGAGAGCGAGCGCAGGCCGAGGGGCGTGAACAGGTGGCGCTCGACGCAGGCCAGCACCTGTTGGGCGCGTTCGCCCTCGAGGAGCGTCAACGGGAGCCCACCGACGGCATAAATCTGATTGGGACGAATCGCGGCATCGACGCGGCCGGCTTCGTGGTCGAAGTCGATGACATCGTAGAGGCAGCCGAGATCGGAGTTCCAAAAGCGCGAGCGAAACGACGCGAGCCCGCGGTCGAGCAGCGGCTGCCAACGGGCGCCGGAAAACTGCGCGCCGATCCAGAGGGCGTTGAGCCAGAGCGCCTGAATTTCGACGGGTTTGCCGATGCGCGGCGTGACAACCCAATCGCCGACCTTTGCGTCCATCCACGTGAGCTGCACGCCAGGCTCACCGGCAGCGAGAAGGCCGTCGTCGGTGGCATGGATGCGGTGGCGCGTGCCACGGGAATACCCTTCGAGAATGGATTCGATGGCCCGCTGGAGAAACTCGCGCTCGACGGCAGGCAGCGCGGGTTTGGCGCGCGACGCGGCGGCGATGAATTCATGTGCGGCGACGATGAACCAGAGCGAAGCGTCGACGGAGTTAAACTCGGGCGATTCGCCGTTATCCGGGAAGCGGTTCGGCACCATGCCTTCGGAAATCGCACCGGCCCACGAGAGGAGAATGCCGCGCGCGTCGGCGAGCCGGCCCGTCGCGAGGCAGAGGCCGCGCAACGCGATGAACGTGTCACGCCCCCAGTCGGTGAACCACGGATAACCCGCGACGATCGTCTGCTCGGCGCCGCGGCGCACGAGGTAGGCATCGGCCGCGCGGTGGAGCGGCGTCGGGAAGGCGGCCCGGCGGCGCTGTTCGCGCTTGGCGAGCGACGCAACCGTGGCGATTGCGGGTTGCGGTTCGGCTTTCAACGCGGCCACGGCGGAATCGTGCGCAAAAACGCACACGGCCTCGCCGCCGGAAAGGTCCCACGTGAACACGCCGGGTGTCGCGAGATCCTCGGTGTCGTCGAGACCGCGAGCACGCTCCTCGGCATAGAGGAAGCCGCGATACCAGTGCGGCTCGTGGGCGTAAGCCGCGTTGGCGAACGCGTGGATCGCGGGCACGCCGGCGTAGGGCGACCACGTGACTTGCTCGCCGCGAATCTCAGCGTCGAAACGGAACGCAGCGTTTTCATGGTGCGTCGAGTGATAGTCGCGGCCGGAGAGGAACGGACGCACGCGGAGCGTCACGCCGGGTTTTGTGGTCAGCAGACGCCAAACGAGGACGGTCGCTTGCAGGCCCTTGGGCACAAAAATTTCCTGTGAAACCAAGTTGCCATCCGGCAACGCGAAGACCCAACGGGGCCACGGCTCGATGGAAAAACTCTGGATATGGTCCGCACCGTCGGGGGCGATCACGCCGGGTTGATAGTTCTGCGAGCTGAGGGCGAACTCACCGGCGGGCGTCGTGACGAAAGCATCGAGGCCATTGACAAGCGTGCGGCGACCGGCCGGGCCGTGTTCGCTGGCGAGGAGCAGAGCGTGGTAGCGACGGGTGCGGGTGCCGGCAACGGTGCCGGAGGCGAAGCCGCCGAGGCCGTCGGCTTCGAGCCATTCTTGAGAGCGATGGGGGATCATGAAGGGGGAGCTTGGAGGGGTTGAAGAAAGAAACGCGGGTTCAGCCGCCGGTCTCGAATCCGGGGTAGAGCGTCATGCCGCCGTCGACGTAGAGCGTCGTGCCGGTGATGTAGTCGGACTCATCGGAGGCGAGCCACACGGCGGCGCGGCCAATCTCCTCGGCTTCGCCGATCCGGCGGTAGGGAATAAGTTTCAGCAGGTCGGCGTAGGCGGCGGGCGTGCTCCACGCCGAGGTGTTAATCGGGGTGCGGATCGCCCCGGGTGAAACGCTGTTCACGCGGATGCGGTGCGGCGCGACTTCTTGGGCGACGCTCTTCATCATCATCGCGACACCGCCCTTCGACGCGGCGTAGTTCACGTGGCCGGCCCACGGAATGATGTCGTGAACGGAGCTGATGCAGACGATTTTCCCGGCGGCACAGGAGACGTCCTTGCGCACACCGCGGCGGCGAAACTCGCGCACGGCCTCGCGCGAGCAGAGGAACTGGCCAGTGAGATTGACGCCGATCACGCGGTTCCACTGGGCGAGCGAGAGTTCGTGAAAGGCGGCGTCCTGCTGGATGCCGGCATTATTGACGAGGATGTCGACGGTGCCCCACTCCGCGATCATGGCGCGAAACATCTCTTGCACATCCTCCTCTTTACTCACGTCGGCGCGATGGATCATGGCGCGCGCACCGCAGCGGCGGATTTCCTCGGCCACGGCTTCGGCGTCGGCGGGGCCGCTGACATAGTTGACCAGCACATCGGCGCCGGCGTGACCGAGCGCGATGGCGACGGCCTTGCCGATGCCGGAACTCGCGCCCGTAACGAGAGCCTTCTGACCGCGAAGAAGTTTGTGGACCGAGCAGGCGGGCATGACGGGCTCGGGAAAGGTGTCGTGAATGAACTGGAGGTTGGGAGTGGGATTCATGATCGGATGAATTGATTGAACGGAGGACTGTAGAAGCGCGGTCACGACGGTTTATTTCACCCGCGCAAATTATTTTGCGTTTTTTTCCGGGAATAATTCTCCGCCTTGGCCGAGAATGCCGCACTGCGGCCCGCTGCGGCATGAAGCGGCGAACTCGACTTCACCACGCTCTGCGTAACCCATGGGGCTCTCCGCCACAAAGTGCCGGGTTCGAGCGCTAGGTATGCATCGCCGTTTGCTTTGATCATGGACGGGCGCATCGGCATCGATCTGCTAGAGGAAGCCCGCCGAATGATACTCGGTGTGACGAGGCTGACACTCGCTGGTGTCGTCCGCGAAAATCACGAGAGCACTTTGCGGGGGCTGGCGCAGTAGTTGAACGTCGCGTCGGCACAGGCGCCGTTGATACGCCACCCCAGCTCACCATCAGGGTTTGCGCGAACGGTCGCCGGCACATCGAAGCCTTACGCAAAATGGACCCTTAAATCGGTTTCAACCTGTAGCGCTGGGCGAAACGGTGACATCCCGGGAAAGCCGGCGGCGGGACCGCCAACCGTTATCAATGTCGAGTCCGCGGCAATTATTAGTCGTCCCCCGTGAATACCGGCGCGAGGAGGAAAAACGCACCTTTGAACAGCTTGCGCCGCATTAGCGGAAACCCGACTGAGTCGATCGCCGACCAATTCCGCCGGTGGCGGCTTCTGAAATTCTTCGACGGGAGGGACGCAACCTTTGCGCTATCGTCACCTGCTTGCCGCGGCACTGTTACGTCAGGGTGCAACAGTAGCGTGATTCGTATATGCCCGGACGGGACTTCGCCCATTTTTCCCCTGCTCTAGTTTCACTAGGCGAACCTGACCAAGGCAGAAGACCTGCCGCGCCGAAGGCCGCTCGGCGCGGATCTTCGTCCATTTTGCTCGTCGATCAGGATCCCGATCAGTTGTTCCCGGTGGGGCAGCATCTTCAACAGCTCGGGTATGCGATCGAATATGCGAACGATGGTGAGCGCGCCTTGGCGATTGCCCGGCAGTGGACACCGTTGCTCGTGGTATTGGACAAAATCTTGCCCAAATTGGACGGTTTCGAGGTCTGCCGCATCCTGCGCCGCGAAAGCCCGACAACCGCCACCCCGATCATCATCGCGAGCATCGACGCCGATGAAACCGACCGCGTAATCGGCCTTGAACTTGGAGCCGATGACTACCTGGCAAAGCCATTTAGCACGCGGGAAATGGTGCTGCGCATCAGGAACCTCCTCGCCCACAATGCGGTCGGCGGGATATCGGTCGAGCCTTGCCTGCGGTTCGATGGTCTGACGATCGACGTCGCCCGGCATGTGGTCCTCATCGGGGATCAACCAGCGGAGCTGACCGCCACCGAGTTCCGCCTGCTGGAGCTGCTCGCCCGGCGCAACGACTTCGTCCATCGCCGCGGCGAGTTACTGGAGCACGTTTGGAAAGCCCAATCAAACGCAGATGATCGCACGATTGACACCCATGTCCGAAGGTTGCGCCAAAAGCTTGGGACTGCAGGCCACATGCTGGAGACGGTGCGCGGTTACGGCTACCGCTTCAAGGGTCGGATTGCACATGCGCACACCTAAATATCCGCCGCACGCTTGATTCCCGGGTGCAGGCCAATTCACGCCGTCACGGAATCGTCACGACCTGCTGGTTGATCATGTGTCCCCCTGCGCGCAAGGCTGCGCTTCGCACCTTGGCCAGATAGCTATCGCCAATGCCGACGTCGCGCCACAGCGCGCCGGCGAACTAACCCGTCTCCCGCGTCGACCCACCAGCCCTGCCCGAGTCCATTCCAAGTGCTTCCTTCCCGTCGCCTTCACGTCGCGGCTTCGCCCGCGAACTTCCGTGCCTTGCTGGCCAGTCTCGTGCTCGGGCTGTCGCTCGCTGGTCCCGTTTTTGGGGCGCCAGCCGATCTGGCCGATTTGCGCGCGCGTGCGGCCAAGGGGGAAGGCGAGGCGTTGAACGAGCTGGGCAACGCCTACGCCAACGGCCAAGGCGTGGCGTCCGATCTCGCGGAGGCGTTTCGCCTCTACGGCTTGGCGGCCGAGAAC
>JANNEY010000630.1:0-10230 GCA_031379235.1 Opitutaceae bacterium
GCCAGCACCATGACCGCCTTCCTGATCGGCACCGCCGCCGCCCCCGCGCAACCGCTCGACTGGACCCGACTCCCTCCCATCCCCGACCGCGAGGGCTTCGCGTGGCCGTTCGCCGGTGTGAGCGGCGGCGCACTCATCGTCGCGGGCGGCGCGAATTTTCCGGACAAGAAGCCGTGGGAAGGCGGCACGAAGATTTGGTATGACCGCGTCTTTGCGCTTACGCCGGACGCGACGGCCTCGGCGGCCCTCAAGGCGGGCGCTTGGCGCGAGGCGGGCAAGCTGCCGACGGCGGGTGGCTACGGGGCTTCGGTGCAACTCGACGAAGGCGTCCTGTTCATTGGCGGTGGTAATGCGAAGCGAAACTTCTCCGAGGTCTGGCTCGCGCGCTGGGACGGACGGCTCGTGAATTTCGTAGCGTGGCCGGCGCTGCCGAAGCCACTCGCGATGGCGGCCGGCGCACGGGCGGGGCGAACCGTATTTATTGCCGGTGGACTCGACCGGCCGGACGCGACGCAGGCGCAGCATGTTTTCTTCGCGCTCGATCTGGATCGGGTGAAAGCGGGCTGGCGCGAGCTGCCGGCGTGGCCAGGACCGGAGCGGATGCTGGCGACGGCGGGCGCGAGTGGCGGAGATTTCTTCCTGTTCAGCGGTGCCCGACTCGTGGCCGGCGCCGATGGCAAGCCTGCGCGCGAGTGGCTGCGCGACGCCTACCGCTTCTCGCCCGGCAAGGGTTGGAGACGCATCGCTGATCTGCCGCGGGTCGCGGTCGCGGCTCCGTCGCCGGCGCCCGACGTTGGCGGAAAATTGCTCGTGATGGGTGGCGATGATGGGGCGCAGGCCGCCCTCGCGCCGACCGCCCATCAAGGTTTTCCACACGACGTGCTCGCCTATGATGCGCAGACGGATACGTGGGTCCGCGCGGGGGAGGTGCCGTTTTCGCTCGTGACGACGACCCTCGCCCAGTGGCGCGGGAAAATTGTCATCCCCGGCGGCGAAACGCGCCCGGGGGTGCGCTCACCACTGGTGTGGGCGGCGGAATTCAAGTAGGGCGAGGTCTTCGACCTTCCCCTCGGGAGTCTCAACGCGAGAAGGGGGGGCACAGACCCGCCCTACTCAAGCCGATGTGCGCGACGGGCGGTTTTTGTGCCTTACGGCTTCGCCTCAAGCCACTCGAGGTTGAATCGGGCGGCGACGATTGTTTTGTCACCTTCGTAGAGGCAGAGCACGGAGCCGTCGGGCAGCACGGCGAGATCGGAATAGGCGCTGAGGCCGGGCTCGAGCGTCTTGGTCACGGGCCAGGTCTGACCGTCGTCGCGGCTGAGTTTGATCGAAAGGTTCTGGCGCTTGCCGCGACCGCCGGGGATTTCCTGGCCGGCGGCATCACGGGGCAGCGTGTGCGGATTGGAGTAAATCTGCGTTCCGGGTTTCGACGGATGGGCGACGATACTCGCCATGCACACCGGCTCCCAGAGTTGGTCGTGAAATTTAGGCTGGCTCCATCCTGTGGCGCCGTTGGGGCTGACCGTGATAATTTTCCGGTTCGCTTTCGACACGCTGCGCGAGACGAGCATCACGCCGCCCTCGGCGAGCGTAGTCAGCATCGTTTCATTCGGGCTGCTGAACTCGCCGGTGTTCGGCACGGCGAGGTCGCCGGCCTGCCAGGTGCGACCGTGATCGTCGCTGTAGATGGTCGCGGCGGCGGACGGGCCGTGGTCACCCACTTTGCCAAACGCGAGCCAGATGGGGACGACGAGCCGACCGCTTGCGAGTTGGATGCCGTGCCCGGGGCCGGTCGCGATGACCTTCCAGTCGTAGTGGCGGCGAAACGGCTCAAAGATCGCGGTGATGTCGACGGGCTTGGTCCACGTCACGCCGTCGTCGGTGCTGCGCATCGAAAAGCAGCGCGCGTAGTTGATGCAGTAGAGAAACTCGATCGCGCCCGTGGTGCGGTCGACGATAGCGACCGGGTTATTGACGGTCTGTTCGTGTTCGCCGCCGGACTTCTTGCGGGGGTTGCCCTCGATGCGTCCGCCGACGTGGGCGATCGACTTGGGTGCGTCCCATGTTTTGCCGCCGTCGCTAGAGCGTCGCAGATGGATCTCAATCTCGCCCCAGTCGGACCCGCTGTTCCGGCGGGCTTCGCAGTAGGCGAGGACGGTGCCCTTCGCGGTGACGACGACGCCGGGAATCCGATACAGCGCGATGCCGTTCATTCCCGCAGGGAAAACATCGCTGCGCTCAAGCAACGGCGCGGCGCGGAGGACGCAGGAAACGAGGATGAAGGGGATGAAAATAAAGCGCATGAGTTTTGATTGAGTGTTATTGCAGGATTGTAGGGCGGGGTCGCCGAACCCTGCCGTTCGTGGCTCGCAGGTGCCCCGACGGGGTTCGGCGCCCCCGCCCTACAACGAGGCGATCAGAAATTTCCGCGCACGCCAACGTTGGTGTAGAAACCGAGTTCCTGCCAGCGGGTCGGCTTGGCATAGTCGGGAGTCGTGGGCGAGTAGCGCTGGAGGTTCTGCGTGAAACCGCCCCAGTCGACGAGAGAGGCGTAGAGCCCGTAGCGTCGCGTGAGACTGTAGGTGGCGTTCACGCCGATGCGCGTGCGCTTGGCCTGATAGTTGAAGGTGTTGGGCGCGACGGTGGCGCTCGCGGCGACGGCGCCCATGTTCACATCGCCGGAGTAGCTGATCGTCCATTTGAGGCCGAGGCGGCCGCGGGCGAAATTTACGCCGCCGGAGAGCGACTTCGGGTTGTAGCCCGAAAAGTCGGACGTGCGCGCGCCGCTGAGGGAGAGCTTGGTGGCGTTGACGAAGACTTGGAGTCCGCGCGCCCAATGCGGAAGGAACGTGAGCGACTGGCGGTAGTTAAACTCGACGCCCTTAATCTTCGCGTCGCCACCGTTCGCTAGCGTGGTGACATTGTAGCTGAGCAACGACTGGTCGCTTTCGAGGCCGTAGAGTTCGAGCAGTGCGGGCGTGGCAGCCGTGGTCACGGAGGTGAAGAAGTCCTTGATCTCTTTCTGGAATACGCCGATGGAGCCGAAGCCATCCTTGATCTGGTAGCTCTCGATCGAGAGGTCGTAGCTTTTGGCGCTCCACGGTTTCAGGCCGGAGTTGTTGACGGTGATGACAGGATTGGCGGCCGCGGCGTCGGAGATGGTGGTGCTAGGAATGATATTGTTGAGGTTGGGGCGGCCAAGCGTTTGCGCGTAGGCGGCGCGGAGGATGAGATTTTCCGTGAGGTTGTAGGACGCGTTCAGGCTCGGGTAAAAGCCGCTGTAGTCTTGGACGGAGGTGGCCGCGCGCTCCTGATAGCGGAGTTTGCGGAGGGTGAGCGCATCGCCCGGCCGCAGCACGGGCTGGGTGCCCGCCACGTTGGGATTGCCGTCGACGAGGGTGCCGTTGGCGTTGCGCTGGTATTGAGCGTTGATGTCGTTGCGCGGACCGCTGCCTTTGTCGTGCGTGCGTTCGAAACGCACGCCGCCGACGAGCCAAAGCCGGTTGTTGAACAGCCGCACATCGGCGCGCAAGTAGGCGGCGGCGATCTGCTCGGAAAGCGCGCGCGAGTTGGTGACGTAGTCCTGCCAGATTTGCGCGTCGTCCGTTACGAACCACGACGGGCTTTTCTGGTAAAGCTCGTAGAGTTTTTTACCGCTGATCCAGCGGACTTTTTTGCCGTAGAGGTTCGGGGCGTCGTCGTTGTAAGCGTTGTCGAAGACGTCGAAATTCTTGGCTTGGCGCGAGGCGGCGTCGGTGGCGCCGTTGGGGCGGAAGGTCCACGTCTTCGGGTTGCGGCGCTGGTCGTTTTGCATGGTGTCGACGAGCCCGCCGACTTTCAGCGTGAAGGGAATGGGGCCGAGAAAGTCACGCGCGAGGTCGAGTTTGAAGTTGTAGCGCTGGGTGTTCCAGTCGGGCTGGTTGGTGTTGCCGCTGACGATGGAGTAATTGCCGCCGTCGTAGACGTCGACGGGCGCGCCGGTCGCAGTGGTGGCCGAGTAACTCGTGGGAATCGTGCCGCCGGAACTCGGGATACCGTCGCCGCGAAGGATGACGTTGGCGATGGTGGCGGGAGTGACGTTGAAGAAACCGGCGTCGATGTCCCAACGATCGGTTCCGGAGGTCGAGTAGTAGCTGCCGAAGTCGAGGCGCCACGTATCGCCACGGTGCTTGTATTTGAAGTTATAGAGCTTGGTCTGCGTGAGGATGTCCACGTTCTCGCCGCTGCCGTTCATGGTGACGGTGCCGACCGCAGTGGACGCGCCTTGCGTGAACGTCGGGCCGCCCGTCGCGCCGGCGCCGTAGCCGAACCCGAGCACACTGCGTGTGATGGGAAGAGCGTAGCTGCGATATTGGGCGCTGACGGAGAACGTGTTGATCTGCTTCACGCGCCAATCGATGCCGATCTGGCCTTGGAGAGTGCGGAATTGTTGGGCGAGGCTGTTCCACTGGCTGGTGGTTTGGACGAGGCGAACCTGATCCCACGTCGGGCTCTCGTCGGTATCCTTGGTGCCCGTCTCCATCGGCTTGGCGCGCCACGTGCGCGATCCGCCGATCGTGATCGCCAGGTCGCGATTGACGGGGCGGAGATAGCTGAAGTCGAACGACGGCAGGATATATTTCGACGAGGTGACGCCAGAGGCGTTGCGCGGGCCGCCGTCGAAGGTCGGGCCGTTGCGGTTGTGAAACATTGTGTAGGCGTTGAAGGAGAACTTCGGAACCTTGGACTCGAAGCCGCTGCGCGTGATCAAGTTAATCGAACCACCGAGACCGCTGGCGGGCATGTCGGGCGTGGGCACCTTGGTAATCTCGACGCGGGAGACGTTGTTGAACGGCACCTCGCGCAGATCGAGCGCGCGGCTGTTGCCGTTAAAGGTCCCGGTCGTCTCAGCGCCGTCGATGGTGAGGCCGGTGTTATTGCCGGGGAAGCCACGCATCGCAACCGTGGTGGGCTCAGCGCCCGAAGTTGTCACCGACACGCCCGGAAGAAAGAGGAGAAATTCGCCGATGTTTTCGTTCCCCCGATCACCGAACTCGTCGATCGCGACGACGTTCTTGATGTTCGGCGCGGCGCGCTGCTCGTTCATCGAGATGGCCTGCGCACTCATTTGGCGATCTTCGACGACGGTAAACACGTCGAGCTTTACCGTGTCGCCAGACGCACTGGCGCGCCCCGCGCGATCGAGGAGCATTTCGAATTCGCGGCGCACGGGCGCGCCGGCGGTCACGTTGACGGTCGCCTTCTGCGCCGCCATGCCGAGGTAGGACACGTTGAGCTGAGCCGTGCCGGCGGGCACCCCCGTGATGCGATACTCGCCGCCCGCATCGGTGATGACTTCACGACCGGTGCCTTCGACGCTGACGCGGGCATTGGCGAGAGCGGAGCCGGTGGCAGTATTGAACACGCGACCCTCGATTACGCCCGTGGCGGGTTGAGCAAGCTCTGGGCGGGCTGATTGGGCGTGAAGCGGAATAACGAACGCGACCAGGGCGGCGACGATCGCAGCGAAGCGAAAACGCAGTGAGCTTTGCATGGGATGCGGGGTTGAAGAGAGTAACGATTCCAGGCGACCGGTGGCATTGCGCGGTCAGACGCAACCCCGGACAATGGAAAACCAGTGGTATCAAATTGCGACCTCAGCGGCCGACGGCCGCGACACTTGCGCCCGGGACGAACTGCGGCATCAGCCGCACGGCGCGCTGGCTCACTGCTCCGCCCTCGAGCAATTCGAGCACGGGTTGCAGGAGGCTCCGCGCAAACGCCCGCGGGCTGGCGACGTAACGTGCCGGTTCCGGCACCAAAAATGCCAGGAACGGATCGTCGTCGCGGGAAATCACCGCGATATCGGCGGGCACGCGCACGCCGAGTCGCGCGAGCCCGCTCACGACGGTCAGGCAATGGTAGGCATTGGCGACGAGCAGCGCGGTCGGCCCGTTCATCTGCACGACGAGGCGCTTTAACATTTGGGTAATGCCGCCCGCCGTCGCATCGTGATGGCAGACGATCGCGCTGGCATTGGCGTGGCGGGAACTCCGCACCCCTTCGAAAAATCCCGCCTCGCTCTCGATGTCGCCGGCATGGCCGGTTTTCTGGCCCACGAACGCGAGCGAACGGTGGCCGAGCCCGAGCAAATGACCCGCCGCGTGCCGGCACATCGCGCGATGATCGAGATCACGAAACGGGAGATCGACTCCGGCATGACACGAGCCTGCGATCAGGCACGGCAGTCCGCGGCGCGCGAACCACTGCTGGCAACCGCGGTTGGCGAGGGCGAGAATCCAGCAGCCGTGCGGATGCTGGCGCACCAGTTTTTCCAGGGCCGCGCCGGGATTAGTCCGGAAGTATTGCCGACCGTGCCGGAGATGCAGCCGGCAGCCGCGCTCGCTGAGCATGGCGCGCAGCTCGTCGATCCAGAGAGTTTGCGAGGGTCGCATCCGCTCCAACGGCTCCGGCGTGAGCAGCGCGACGTCGTGGGAACGCAGGTGGCCGCGAGCGCGGCTGGCGCGCGGAAGGATGCGATGGCCCGCGCCGTGTTCTGCGCGAATCGTGCTGTCGCGCTGGAGTTGTTCCAGCGCGCGCCGAAGCGTGCTGCGGCTCACCTGTAGCATTTCGCACAGCGTGCGCTCGGCCGGCAGCCATTCGCGCCATTGCCCGCCGGCGATGGCCGTTTGGAGACAAGTCACCGTCTGGCCGACGAGGGAGTGGCGTTGGGGAATGGCCTTCACGGCGGCGACGCAACGCAATCCGCGGCCCGGCCGCAATCATCGGCTGATCATTGAGCGCATTTCCGTTTCTTCAAAACGAGCGGGTTTCGTAGGGGCTTGGCTCGTCCGTGCCCGGAGCTCGGAGGGCGCGCACGAGGCGCGCCCCTACGAAGACTGGAAACTGGAATAAGCCACTGAGCAAAAGCGGAAAATTTCATCGTTTCCGTGCCCGGAAATATGCGGAATGGTGTTTCACGCATGCGTCACCCCTCATCGTTCGTTCGTTTGCTGAGTGTGCTCGTCGTTGCCGGTATCTCGCTCGCAACAGCCGCGGAGCTCGAATGCCGCTGGACCGCCATCGCGCCAGTCATTGATGGCCGCGGGGACGATGCGGTCTGGCAAGGCGCCAGCGTGAGCGAGCGTTTCGTGCAGCACTGGCTGCCGGGCGCGCCCGCGTCGAAGCAGCGGACGCGCGTGCGGCTGCTCTGGGACCGGGAGTGGATTTATTTCCTCGCTGAACTCGACGATGCCGATGTGACGGCTGACGTGCGTGAGCACGACGGGCCGATGTGGCGGAACGACGTGTTCGAGATTTTCCTGAAACCGTCGGACGCGCATGCGGGCTACTACGAGTTTGAAGTGAATCCTTTTGGCGCGGTGCTCGACGCATTTTTTCCTGACGCCGCGATCTGGAGGAAACCGGGCGCGCTGACCGACGGGACTTTTCATGTGGACGCTAAGGTCATCGTGCGCGGCACACTGAACGACCCCACCGATCGTGACGCCGGCTGGACCGTGGAAGGCCGAATCCCGTGGTCGGATTTTGCGCCGACCGGCGGGCGGCCCGGCCCCGGCGAAGTCTGGCGTTTGAACCTCACGCGCGTCGACGGCACAGGCCCAGCGCAGGAGTTGTCGAGTGTGGCGCCGCTCACCCAGCCGAGCTTTCACCGCACGGCGGAGTATGTGCCGCTGCGTTTTGTAGGCCCCACAGCGATTCCGCGCGCGACTTGGACAAATCAGCGGCTGCTGGAACAACCCGAAGGACCTGCAGCCTATGCGACCGTGCCCGTGTGGCCTCGGCTCGCCGCGCGTTCCATGGTCTCAGTCGTGCCCGAGCCCGGTGCCCCGTGGCTGTGGTTCGTTGATCAGGAGGGTGGTTGGGGCGGTCCCATGCGGATCGGACGGATGCGGGCAGAAGGTGATGGCAGCGATGCGGAAATCCTGCTCGAGCCCGACGATAAGGTCACGAGCGTGGCGTTCCACCCCCGCTTTGCAGAGAACGGATTTGTTTACCTCGGAGCGAATGGCCCGCATTCACGCCCGCCGCGCTTTTCCCGCGTGCTGCGCTACACCGTGCGCGAGGGAAAAATCGATCCCGCGTCGCGCCGAGTGATCATCGAGTGGCCGAGCGACGGCCACAACGGCGGGGGCCTGGCGTTTGACGCTGCGGGGCGTTTGTTTGTCACGAGCGGCGACGGTTCGTCGGAGAGCGACCGCGATCGCGTGGGACAGGACCCGGCGTCGATGCGGTCAAAAATTCTGCGGCTCGACGTCGATCATCCGGCGGCCGGAAAAAATTACGCGGTGCCGGCGGACAATCCCTTTGTGGGCGACTCGCGCTTCGTGCCAGAAACTTGGGCCTACGGCCTGCGCAACCCGTGGCGTCTGACCTACGACGCAGCGAGTGATCAACTGTGGAGCGGGGAGAATGGACAAGACGCATGGGAGTTTGCGCACCTCGTGCGCCGGGGAGCGAACTACGGTTGGAGTGTGCAGGAGGGAAGCCACCGTCACTTCGCCGGCCGCACGCCCGGTCCGCATCCGTTCACACCACCGACGCTGGAGTTTTCGCATGCCGAGTTTCGCTCGCTCACCGGCGGCGTGGTTTATCGGGGGAAAGGCTTTCCCGAGCTTGTGGGCTCATATGTGTTCGGTGATTTTGGCACCGGCCGCGTGTGGGCCGCGAAACATGATGGCGCGAAACTCGAGTGGTCGCGAGAGCTGGTGGATACGCCGTTCGCACTGACGCACGTGACGGTCGATGGTGAAGGGGAAATCGTCCTTACCGACTACGGCAGCCCGCGAGCGAACGCGCCCGCACGGGGAGGTATTCATCGGTTGGCGCGAGCACCCGTCCGCGCCACGTCGCCGACGGAATTTCCGCGCCGGTTGAGCCATACGGGGTTGTTTGCCGACGCGGCGAGCCTCTCGCCGGCCCCCGGAGTTATCCGGTATGAGGTCAGCGTCCCGGGCTGGCACGACGGCGCGGTCGGCGTGCACCACCTGGCAGTGCCAGGTGGCGGCACGCTCGACGTTACGCCTGCCAAGGCGTGGGAAACCCCCGACGGAACGGTGCTCACGCAGACGTTAACCCGTGCAGGGCGACGGATTGAGACGCGGCTCCTTGTGAAACGGCAAGGCGACTGGTCCGGCTACACCTACCAGTGGGACGCCGCGCAACGCGATGCGGCGCTTGTGCCGCAAGGCGGCGCCGATTTGGAACTTGCCGACGGGCAGCCCTGGCGCGTGCCGAGTCGGGCTGAGTGCATGATGTGTCACACCCGCGAGGCGAATTTTTTGTTGGCGCTCCACGAGGGCCAGCTCAACCACGGCGACCAGCTCGCGCGCTGGGAGGCGATGGGGTTGGTGCGCTCGGGTCCGTCGCGTCGCCAAGCGTCGGCCCAGCCAGACCAACGAACGGCCGCGTCGGTGGCGCTTTTGCCGCGCACACCGAGTGCCTTGGCACGCCTCGCGGCTCAAACTGATTCTCATGCGACGCTCGAGCAGCGCGCACGCAGCTACCTCGCGGTTAACTGTGCGTATTGCCACACCGTGTCGGGCGGCGGAAACACTCCGATGAATTTCGAATTCACGACCCCGGCGAACCGGATGCGTGCGATCGGGGAGGCGCCGTTACATGGCGACTTCGGAATGGTCGATGCTCAGGTGATTGCGCCAGGCGCTGTGGGTCGCAGCGTGCTCATCGCGCGCACGGCGGTGCGTGGCCCTGGTCAGATGCCGCCGGTCGCGCTCCGGGTGCCCGACGTGGACGGCGTGCGTTTGCTCGCCGAGTGGATTCAGTCGCTCAAGGAATAGGGCCCATCGCACCTCAACACTGGCCCGCTGGGACTTCTCATGAAAAAAATCCCTGTCCGCTTTCCGCTGCGTCGCGGGTTTCTCTTCCTTGCCGCGTTCTGTGGATGGCCGGGGGCCTTGGGCCGCGCTCAACCGCTGCCGGCAACCCGCCCGCTGGAGTGGGTCGAGGCTGATCTCTCGGTCCGGATGATGGACGGCGCGCACACTTTCGTTGAACGAAAAATCGCAGAATCGTTGGCGAACCGCAGCGCACACTGGGCGCGAGATTTCTCGTCGCCCGAGGCCTACGCGAAATCAGTGGAGCCGAATCGTGCCCGGTTCAAAACCATCATCGGTGTGGTGGATGTGCGCCTCCCGGTGGCGATGGAGCGCTACGGCGACGATGCAGCGCCGGCGCTCGTCGCGGAAACGGCGCGCTACAAGATTTTCC
>JANNEY010000640.1:0-8858 GCA_031379235.1 Opitutaceae bacterium
GTCAGCAAGACTGACGCCCTACAAAATGAGGGACTCTCCTTCCCCGAATTCATGGCGCTCGACATCGCCGCCGCCCACGCCTTCGCGCGCGAACTCGTCGCCACGCATGGCGAGAACTCCGCGCTCCGCGAGGTCGTGACCGGCGTCGAGCAGCGGCTGCATTTCCTACTCGAGACCGGGCTCGGCTACCTGACGCTCGATCGTGATTACGGCACGCTCTCCGGCGGTGAGGCGCAGCGCGTGCGGCTCGCGACCCAGCTCGGCATGGGCCTCATCGGCGTCATCTACGTGCTCGACGAGCCGAGCATCGGCCTGCACCCGCACGACAACCAGAAGCTCCTCGACACGCTCGTCGCCCTCCGCGATCGCGGCAATACCGTGCTCGTCGTCGAGCATGACGAGGACACCATGCGGCTCGCCGACGAACTCATCGAGCTCGGCCCCGAAGCCGGCACCGAGGGCGGGCAGTTGTTGTTTCAAGGCCCGCCCGCCGCCTGCATGGCCCTTTCGGCGCGGCAATCGCGCACCGGTGCCTACCTCGCGCGCAAACTTTCGGTCACGCGCGACGCCAAACTCAAGGCGCCCGACGGTGCGTGGCTCACCGTGCGCGAGGCGCGCGCGAACAACCTGCGCGGCATCGACGCGAAATTTCCCCTCGGCTTGCTCACGGTCGTCACCGGCGTCAGCGGCTCCGGCAAAAGCACGCTCGTCCTCGACATCCTCGCCGCTCAGGCCGCGCGCAAACTCAACGGCGCGAAAACCATCCCCGGCAAACACCGCCATCTCGAAAATTTGGATTTCTTCGAGAAGCTCGTGCAGGTCGATCAAGAGCCCATCGGCCGCAGCCCGCGCTCCAACCCCGCGAGCTACGTCGATCTCCTCCCGCTCCTCCGCGACCTTTACGCGCAGGTGCCGCTCGCCAAAATCCGCGGCTACAAGCCGAGCCGTTTCTCCTTCAACGTCCGCGGCGGCCGCTGCGAGCGCTGTCAGGGCGACGGCGCGATCAAGCTCGATATGCAGTTCATGCCCGACGCCTACGCGCCGTGTCCGAGTTGCGCCGGCCGTCGCTTCAACCGCGAGACGCTCGAGGTCCTCTTCCACGGGAAATCCATTGCTGACGTGCTCGACCTCACCGTGCGCGAGGCCATCACGCTCTTCAGAAATATCCCGCGGGTGATGGACAAGCTCGCCACCCTCGACGCCGTGGGCCTCGGCTACCTCACGCTCGGCCAATCCGCCACGACGCTCTCCGGCGGCGAGGCCCAGCGCATCAAACTCTCGCTCGAGCTGAGCAAACGCCAGCAAGGCTCGACGCTCTACATTCTCGACGAGCCGACGACCGGCCTGCACTGGACCGACATCCAAAAGTTGATGGACCTGCTCTTCAAACTCCGCGACGCCGGCAACACCGTCATCGTGATCGAGCACAACCTCGACGTGATTAATCTCGCCGACTGGCTCATCGACCTCGGCCCCGGCGGCGGCCGCGACGGCGGCGAACTCATCTACGCCGGCCCGCGCCGCGAGATCGAAACGTGCGAGCGATCGCTCACGGGGGCGGCGTTGAAGCGGTGGAGCGGGGGACACTTGTGAGTATCGCAGCCACCCAAAACTCTTGCTGCAGCCTCGAACTACCCGCGCAAACTGATGGAGAACCTGCTCGATGCGGGAGCGTCAGAAGCGAAGGCGCCGACTGAGACGCGGTTCGAATTTTGAACCGTCCTTGCCTGCAAGCTCGCTCACAGCGAACTCGCGTGTGACCACCATTTCGCAGGGGTCGTAGAAAGCTGAAATTACTTTCCCGTCTACGAGCGCTACGAGGACGGAGTCGGGAACTGAAATCCACCTTTGAGAAGATCCAACCTAGCAATTCCGTGGTGCTATTCACGGGGGCGGGTGGTTGCATATCGGCCGGCATGATGGTCGGGACAGTGTTGAGCCCAGCTTCAAAGTCGATGCGCGTGCTTCAACGGGCAACCGCGACAAGGGTTGTGGAGCATGGCCGAAATCTTGACTGCGTAGGACTGTCGCGTAAGACAACGCCCATGCCCGCCACGATTTCCAAGACCTTTCGCATCCCGCGACCGTTGCACGCACGGCTGGCGGCGCGCGCGGCAGCGGAGCGCAAGCAATACGCGCAGGCCCATCGCGAGGCGCTGGAGCGTGGTCTGGCTCAGACCGAAGGCATCGATATGGCGGCGGCGCTGCATGATTTCATCGGCATGGGCGGTGGCACAGGCCGCACGCAGGCGGAACGCATGAAGCGATATGGCCGCCGCGCGCAGCATCGTTGACAGCAGTTTTCTCGCGGCGCTGGCCGTGAAAAAAGACCCGCTGCACCCCTGGGCATTGAGCGTGCTGGCTCAGGCGCGTGGCCCGTGGCTCACGTGCGAGGCCTGCATTTCCGAAACCGTATTCTTGGTGGGCGAGGAACTCGGCATGGCCGACGTGATCAAGCTCTATGAGAAAATCGAGCACGGCCTGATCGAGACTCGGCGCATCTTGCCTGACCATCTCGCGGCAGTGGTGGCCGAGAGCGGACGCTACCACAGAAGAATGGTGGATTTTGCCGATGCGTCACTGATGGTGCTGAGCGATCTCTATCCGACGCTGCCAATTGTGACGGCGGACAAGAACGACTTTGCCGTGTATCTGCGCAGCCGCTCTCGGCGCACACTCGTTACACGCTGACCTTTCGCAGCTCTGGGTGTCGGGAGCTGTGAAGGTGACGATTTGATTTTCACCGGCGCTCGCGAGGCAACGGAAGCAGGACGGCATTTGCTCACAGCCATTGCGCGCTAACGATGATAAACACACTTGGTTAAAACTCGACTGGCGTTACCGAAATTATCCGACCGAGGGGAGTGGGAGGTTTACGCCCCATAGCGCGTCGGTGGGGCTTAGCAGATAGTGTGGGGAAGAAAGGTCCAATCGCAGGATGCCAGTCCGGTCACTGCGCGGTGCCTTTTCCCGACCGTCATGAGAATACCGCCACAACTAATTGAACCGTATCAGCAGACTCATCGGGAGACCTATGAGAGGATTTTCGAGCCGGCGGCGTCGGAGCCACTGGAGTGGCGCGAAGTCCGAAAGCTTTTTCGTGAGATTGGCCAGGTGACCTGGCAGGCGAATGGCGACCAGAAGGTGACGCGCAACGGTCATGTGCTCATCTTGCATCCGCGGTCAAACCGGGAAGTTTCGGTGCCCGAGGATCTCTTGGAATTGCAGCACTTCTTGGAAAGTTCGGAGGAGACCCTGGCCGTTGACGAAGCGCACGAAGACCCCGTGCCCGCTGTTCTGCTTCCGCAATCCCTCTCGGCCATCCACGCGCGATGAAGAACGTGAATTCGCTGTTCTACGAAGAGGTGGCGCAGCGCGCCCGCGAAATCTGGAGCTCCCGGGGAGGTCCTGGCGGATGTGACCTGGAGATCTGGGTGGAAGCAGAACGCCAGCTTGCCATCAGCTCGCCGGGCTCAAGTGCCACCGATCAGGCAAGCTCGCGCACCGGGAGTGACGCCAAAGGCGCCACGGCGTTCACCGCGCGCGTCAAAGCAGAAACGGCGGCTGAGAGCGTGGTCGAATATTTCATTTCGCCTCCCGCTTCGGAAGAGGAAGCCGTGGAGGCGGCGCTGCAGTCGTCGAACTTTCTAGCAACCAGTTTCAATGCCGAGCACAGTCGGTGGCGTGGCCTATGGTAGTGCGATCGTTTGCCATGTCAGCGCGATCCCGGCTCAGCGGGTCGCGGCGATCCAGCGGGCAAACACTGCCGCCACCCGGTTTTGGCTGAATTGAAAATGGTCTGACTGGTTGAGGGCATAGGATTTTCCGAGATTGCCGCGGAGTTGGCCGCTCGCGCAGTGTTTCCGGCGAACCCCGTTTTGCCCGATGATAAAATCCCTGCTCGTTCTGTGTAGCCTGATCGCGTGCCTGACTGCCGCGCTGAGCGCACATGCCGCCCATCCGTTCCTCTGCGCCGATTCGGCCGGAAACAAAGTCGCCGTCGTCTCTGCCGCGGGCGTGGTCGAATGGGAGTATCCGTGCAGGCACCCGCAGGATGTCTGGGCGCTGCCCAACGGAAATTTCCTAATCTGCTTCGAGACGGGCGCGGTGGAGTTGACGCGCGCGAAGCAGATCGTCTGGGAATACAAGGCGGGCGAAAAGACCGAGGTCCACGCTTGCCAGCCGCTGCCCGATGGGCGCGTGCTGATCGTCGAGGCCGGGCCGAGCCGGATCATCGAAGTGGACCGCGCCGGGAAAATCGCGAAGGAGATCAAGCTGGCGGTGCCGGCGGCGCCGGTGAAGCTGCACAACCAATTTCGCGGCACCCGCAAAACCAAGGCCGGGCACTACCTCGTGTCGCGCAAGGGCGAAAACCAGATCGAGGAGCTCGATGCCAACGGCAAATCGCTGCGCCGCGTGCCGGTGCCGGGTGACATCCATGAAGTGCTCCTCCTGCCCGACGGCCACATCCTCGCCACCTGTGGCGACGGGCACAAGGTGATCGAGTTCGACGCCGCGATGAAGGTCGTGTGGTCGCTCGACGAAAACGAAGTGCCCGGAAATCCGCTGCGCCTGATGGCGGGCTTCCAGCGTCTGCCGAACGGCAACACGATTTTCTGCAATTATCTCGGCCACGGTCATCTCGGCAAACAGCCCCATTTTTTTGAAATCACGCGCGACAAGAAAGTCGTGTGGGAATTCGCCGACCACGCGAATTTCAAAACCATCAACCAGATTCAGCTCCTCGACGTGCCCGGCGACGTGACGAAGGGCGAAATTCTCCGCTAAAGAAACTGCTCCCTTCCCCATGAAAATCCTCCGTTCCCCATTCACTCTGCTAGCCCTCGTTTTTTCCGCCGCCCTGCGCGTGGGTGCCGCCGACAGCTTCAAACCCGAAGCAGGCTTTGTTAGTCTCTTCAATGGCAAGGATCTCTCCGGCTGGTGCTATCGCGACGGCGCGAAAACCGACGAGAAGGTCGCTGTCGCGTTCGACGGGAAGACCGCCGCCAACGACAGCCGCTTCTCCGCGAAGGACGGCATCCTCATTGTGCATCCACGCCAGCCGCGGCTCGCACAAAAAATTTGGACGACGCAGGAGTTTCCCAGGGATTTCGTGCTGAAGCTGGAGTTTCGCGCCGCCGTGAATGCCGACAGCGGTATCTTCATCCGCAAGCCCCAGCTCCAATGTCGCGACTACCTCGTCGCCGGCCCCGACAAATACAAGACGCTGAAAAAATACCGCGCACAGGATTGGAATGAAATCGAGATCTCGGTGAAGGACGGCGTCGCCCACTGCACCTGCAACGGCGAGTTGCTCGAGGCGGCGCTGAAAGTTCCGGCCACCGGGCCCATCGGGCTCGAGGGCGATGTCGGACAAATGGAATATCGGCGGATCCGGATCAAGGAGTTGCCGTGAGCGTCAATGTTTCAGCCGGACGGCGGCGCTCTTGCAGACGCACTACGTCCGTCGGCCGACCAAACCGGCAGCTGCACGACAGACGCCATACGTCGAAATGAAATCCTCGCTTCTTCTGCTCTGTGCTGCGGCCTTTGCGTCGATGGTCGCGGCAGCGACGCCACCCACGCTCACGATCGCCACGCCGATGGCGGCGCCCGAATGGGCCAAGCTCGAGCGCCGCCTCCTCGCCGAGCAGGTTCCGCTGTGCCTCGAGTTCGCGAAAAAATACTACGACGAGCGCGGCTACGTGCAGTGCTTCCTCCGTTGGGGCGCCAACGACGGGCCGGACGACGCGTTCGAGAACACCGCCGATTGGCCGCAGCTCCACGCGCTCGGCGCGAGCGACGAGATCATGCGCGTGTTTCTCCAGACATGGAACGGCATGATCCGCCAATACTCCGAGGTGAAGACCGTCGATGTGCCCGCGGGTCGCGACGGGATGTATTTCAAGGAATTCTCCGCGCAGTCCGATTGGATGCACCACGGCGAGGGTCTGCGGACCTTCAACCTCATGGGTCTCTCCGTGCCCACGCTGCCGATCTATCAGGAGCGCGCGCGGCGCTGGGCCGGCCTCTACATGGGCGAGGATCCGTCGGCGCCCAACTACGATCCGAAACTGAAAGTCATCCGCTCGATGCAGAACGGCACCAAGGGCCCGATGCTCCGGCAAGCCACCGCGCTCGACTGGGTCGGCGATTCGTTCGACGTGGCGAAGTTTGTCGCGGGCCATGGCGAGAGCACCTTCGCGCAGTTCCTCGCGCACTATGAGCCCTACGGCGATGTCGCCGGCGATCACTTCATCAACCTCGTCGCGACCACGCTGCCGACCAACGCCTACCTCCTCGCCAACGAGGCGAAATACAAAAAGTGGCTCACCGACTACATGGACGCGTGGCTTGCCCGCATGAAGGCCAACGGTGGTGTGATTCCGAGCTATGTCGATTATCGCGACGGCAAGATCGGTGGACCGGAAAACAAATGGTGGGGCAACGCCTACGGCTGGGGTTTCTCACCGGTGAACCCGGTCAACGGCCGGAAGGAAAACCGCAACCGCATCCCGCGCGCGATCGTGGGTTTTCACAACGCCATGCTCGTCACCGGCGATCAGAAATACACCGATGCGTGGCGGGGGATGATCGACGCGGTCAACGCGCACGCGCGCACTACGGCCGATGGCGGCAAGGAATACCCCACGATGTTCGGCGCCGAAGGCTGGTATGGTTGGCAGCGCACACCGTGGAATGTGGGCGCGCTCGAGGTCTGGTATTGGTCGCAACGCGCCGACGACCGCGCCCGTGTGCGCGACAGTGAATGGCTGACGTTTCTCGATGGAAAAAATCCAGAGTTCGCCGTGAGCGCACTGCGCCGCGAGCTGGCGGCCATGCAGCGGAAGGCCGAGGGCTTTCGCCGCGACCCGAGCACCCCGGATCTCCGTCTCGCGGACAACATGATGAACTTCAACCCCGCGTCCGTCGTGGCGCTGCAGCAGCTCATGTGGGGCGCGATTCCGCCCGGCCGCGCGGGCGAGCTGATGAATGCCCGCGTGCGCTACTTCGATCCTGAGCGGCGCCGCGCCGGCGTGCCGGAGGATGTGGGCGCACTCGTGAGCGAACTCGGCGATACGCGCACGGTCGTCACGCTCGTGAACCTCAGCCCGACGGCGACGCGCACGGTCATCGTGCAGGGCGGCGCGTATGGCGAACACCGTTTCGAATCCGCCGAGATCGGCGGTCGCACCGAAAACATCGGCGCGAGCACGTTCACCGTAAAGCTCGCCCCCGGCAGCGGCGCGAAGCTCACGCTGGCGACCAAGCGCTACGCCGCGGCCCCGACGGTGGCGTTTCCGTGGGATCGCAAATGAAGACGCGGCGCCTCGTCGGATGGATCGCGGTCGTTGCGATTCGGCTCGGCGCCGCGGAGCCGCGTGTCGTCGAACTCTGGCCCGAAGGCGTGCCCGGGCTCAAAGCCGACGCCGACCCGGAGAAGGACGATGGCGCGGGGCGCTACTCGAACATCCATCATCCGACGCTCACGATCTTTGCGCCGGAGAAGCCGGTCGGGACCGCGGTGATTTATGCACCGGGCGGCGGCTATGTTCGCGTTGCCGCCGGCGTGAACGGCGGTGAAGTTGTGCGCTGGTTGAACCGCATCGGCGTGACGGTGTTTATGCTCAAATACCGCCATGCCGACTACGGCCAGCCGGCACCGTTGCAAGACGCGCTGCGGGCCGTGCGCCTCGTGCGCTCGCGCGCGGCGGAGTTTGGCGTGGGCGCGAACCGCATCGGAATGCTCGGTGGATCGGCGGGCGGGCATGTGGCAGCGAGCGCAGGCACGCGCTTCGCCGCCTCCGAGGGAAAAACCGGGGCCACACTCGATACGGTCAGCGGCCGGCCGGATTTCATGGTGCTGATTTTTCCGGTCATCAGCATGCAGGATGCATTTGGCCACGGCACCTCGCGGCGCGCCTTGCTTGGCGACAATCCGAGCGCGGAATTGAAGCACCGCTGGTCCGTCGAGGAGCAGGTCACGAAGGAAACCACGCCGACCTTTCTCGTGCACTCGACCGAGGACACGACGGTGGTGGTCGAAAACAGCCTGCTCTTCTTCCAGGCAATGCGCCGGGCGAGGGCGCCGATCGAGATGCACCTTTATCCCAAGGGGCCGCACGGCTCGGGCATGGACCCGAGGCTCGGCCCGACCGCGGAGTGGCCGAGGCACTGCGAGTCATGGATGCGGTTCAACGGCTGGCTGCCGGTGAAATGATTTCGCCATGAACGCCAAAGTCACGCGCCGGCGCTTTGTGAGCGCCGCTGCCATCGCATCGCTGGGCACTCCGACGATTCTTCGCTCCAACCGGTATCTGCCACGACCGCTTCAGATCGGCCTCGTCGCCGATGCACAGTTCGCCGACATCGACGCCAATGGCACGCGTTTCTACCGGCAGTCCATCGGAAAGCTCGGTGCCGCGGTGGAGCATTTCAACCGGGAGGATCTCACGTTCTGTGTCCACCTCGGTGACTTGATCGATCGCGAGTGGCGGAGCTTCGACGAGATCACCAAGCCCCTCGCACAAAGCCGGCAATATTGGCATCAGCTTCTCGGCAACCATGACTTCGACGTGCTCGACGAGCTGAAGATCGGAGTGCCTCAGCGCATCGGCATAATTTTGCGTTACAGGGTTTTTGATCAAGACGGCATACGTTTTGTGATTCTCGACACCAACGACGTGAGCACCTACGCGCACGCCGCCGGCACGTCCGAGCGCGCGGAGGCCGAACGTGAACTTGCGCGTGCCAAGAAGGCCAAGTTGCTGCAAGCACAACCTTGGAATGGCGCCATCGGCCCGGCACAGCTTGGTTGGATCGACCGCATGTGCGCCGCGGCCAAGGTCGCCAAGAAG
>JANNEY010000646.1:0-1953 GCA_031379235.1 Opitutaceae bacterium
CGCACCGCCGCGGCCAATCGGATCCAGCCGGCGGTCACCGTCGCCGCGTATGCGTGCCTCTGGCTCGCCGCCCTGCAAATGACCAAGGGCGGTGATCCGCCCGCGCACCTGCGCGCGCCGAAATGGCGCCAACCGCCCGCAGGCGCCGACCCGGCTGAGTTTACCACCGGCGACTTGGTGCGCGCGCTGCGCGGCGAGCTGTGGAGCGACCAACTCGCTCCCGAGAGTTTCGACCACTTCACGTCATCCGCCCCGGCTGACGCCAACACCCAGAAACCCCTACCCAGTCTCTCCGGCGCCCTGCTCACCGCTGCGTAATTCCCACCGACGCCGCCCGCCGCAGCGCCCCTCTTGGGGCCAAACTCCAGGGGCGGACTTCAGTCCGCCGCTGAAGTTTGGCCTTTGACTAGAGCCCCGCTGGGGCGCCGCAAAAATTATTTTTTCGATGAACCTCATTTTATGATGGACGATTATCTAGTGATATGACTAGATGTCAAGCATGGGTTATCCGACCAAAGTTCAGCTCATCGAGCGCAAAGACAGCCAGCAGTTCTATATCAACTTCCCCGCGCCCATTGCCCAGGCGCTGGAGTTCGCCAAGGGCGAAGTTGTCGAGTGGACCATTGCCGACAAACAGCACCTCATCCTCTCCCGCACGGTCGTGCCGCCCGACGCGGTCGCGCTCAAAAAAAAACTCCGCAACGCTTAAGCGCGTGGCTGCACCGCTTGCTCACCACGGCCACCGCGAGCGCGGTCACCGCGCCGGAGTGTGCCCGGCGCCTTTGCGCCCACATGCTGGCCGGCCTCGTCTCACCCTGCCGTGGCACCATCACCAACCTGATCTGCCTGTGCGGCCTGGCCCAGCGCGACTGGACCGCCGACTACCGGCTTTATTCCCGGGAGCGGGTCGATCCCGCGCTCTTGTTTCGCCCGGTGATCGTCGCGATTCACGCCCGCCTGCCGGCGGAGACCCCGTTCGTCGTCGCCATCGACGACACCTTGGTGCGTAAGCGCGGCACCAAAATCCACGGCGTGGGCTGGAAACGCGACCCGCTCGGCCCGAAGTTCCAAACCAATCTGGTGCGCGGACAGCGTTATCAGCAACTGAGCGCCGCCTGGCCCGGCCCCGACGGTCGCGCGCACCTGATCCCGGTGGATTTCACGCATGCGCCGACTTCGCCCAAGCCGTCGAAAAAAGCCTCCGCCCTCCAGCGCCAAGCATATAAAGAGCAGCAAAAAAAGCAGCGCCTCAGCGTCGTGACCCAGGCTCGCCTCGCGCACCTGCGCCAGACCCTGCCCGCCGCGCGGCGGCTGGTGGTCGTCGGCGATGGCGGCTACACCAACGCCGACATGCTCCGGCACCTGCCCGCCAACACCGTCTACCTCGGACGCATCCGCAAGGACGCCGTGCTGCACGCCTTGCCCGGCCCGGCGCCGGCCACCGGTCGGCCGCCCTCCTATGGTGAGCTCCTGCCCACGCCGGAAGCCCTGCGCACCGACGACACCGTGCCCTGGCAAACTGTCACGGCCTTCGCCGCCGGCGGACGGCACGAGTTCAAAGTAAAAACCCTGGCCCCGGCCCTGTGGCGCAAGGCCGGCCCCGGCTGTGCGGTGCGCCTGATCGTGATCGCCCCGCTCAGTTACCGCCTGCGCAAGGGCTCGCGGCTGCTCTACCGTCAGCCCGCCTTCATCATTTGCACCGATCCGCACCTGTCGCTCGCGGAGGTGCTCCAGGATTATCTTTGGCGCTGGGGCATCGAAGTGAACTTCCGTGACGAGAAGACGCTCCTGGGCACCGGCGAAGCGCAGGTGCGCACCGCCGCGGCCAATCGGATCCAGCCGGCGGTCACCGTCGCCGCGTATGCGTGCCTCTGGCTCGCCGCCCTGCAAATGACCAAGGGCGGTGATCCGCCCGCGCACCTGCGCGCGCCGAAATGGCGCCAACCGCCCGCA
>JANNEY010000555.1:0-8494 GCA_031379235.1 Opitutaceae bacterium
GCGCGTTGGGGGCAACGCGCTCCACCCCACTGACGGCGACCTTGCCCTCGGTAACGATGACCTCGACGCCGCCATCGGCGGTGTAGCGGACGTTGAAGGCGGTGCCGACGGCGCGCACGGCGATGCCGCCGGCGCTCACGATGAAAGGGCGCGCGGTGTCGTGGGCGACGGCGAAGTGGGCTTCGCCGGCGTCGAGTTGCACGTGGCGCTCGGCGGGCGTGAACTGCACCCGCGCGGCGCTGGCGGCGTTGAGTTCCAGCGTCGAGCCGTCGTCGAGGCGCGCACGTTCATAGCCGGCGACCGTGGTCGTGAAGTGGATTTCGGGCGGAGGCTGCAGCGCGCGCCAGCCAACGAAAGTGCTGAGGGCGAGCGCGGCGGCGAGGCCGGCCCAGGCGAGCGGGCGCGGCCAGCGATGAGTGGCGCGGGAGGGCGTCTCCGCGGACGCAGGTGGAAACGCCACGACAGGCGCGGCGCGATCGAAGGCGGTGTTGATCTCGCTGCGAAATTCCGGGAGTTCGCCGAGGAGGCCGAGGGTCTGCTCCAAGCGCGCAACGGCGGCGGCGTGACGCGGGTCGGCGCGGAGCCATTGGGCGAACTCGCGTTCGCGGGCGGGCAAAAAGCCGTCGTCGCGCTCGGTCAGCCAGGCGATGGCGGCGTCCTCGATGGCGGCGTTGGACATACTCGTCTTCAAGATATCTCCTTCATTTCGGGTGCGGCGTCGACTAAGCCACGCGCTTCGAAGAAACGGGCGCAGTCGCGGACGCCTTTGAGCAAGTGGCCCTTCACGGTCCCGAGGGAAATATCGAGGCGCTCGGAGATTTCCTTGCCCGAGCAGCCGTCGAGATAGCGGAGCAGCATCACCTCGCGGCAACGCTCAGGCAGCGACCGCAACGCCTCGGTGAGCGTCTCGCCGCGCTGGCGGCGCTCCAGGGAATCGGCCACTCCCGGCGCCTCGTCGAGCGGCGGCAAATCGATCACGTCGTCAAGGTTTTCGAGTGGCTGGACGTTGCGCCGTCGGAAGAGGTCGATGGCGGCGTTGCGCGCGGTGGTGAACAGAAAGGCCTTCGGGTGCGCGAGGCGGGCGGGGTCTTCGACGCGCAGCACGCGCACGTAGGTCTCCTGCACGAGGTCGTCGTGGTCGGGCAGTGCGGGAAACCGTTTCGACAGGTAGGCGCGCAGCGCGGGCTCGTGCGGTTGCACGTTTTCGGAAAACCAGCGGGCCTGCTCAGCGGACGACATCGGGGGTTACGGCTCCGGCAGCGCCGGAGCGTGTTTTTTATCGGGCTCGCCGCGGAGCGTGTCGAGGGGCTTTCCGAGGGAAACCGGCCGCGAAAACTTTTCCAAAATCCGACTAGGTCCAAATCCCGACCGCTGCGTCTAGGGGCAGGCGCCGCCCGGCTTCTCGCGCTAGCCAAGTGCCCGGCGCACGCTCTCCGGCAGCCCCCAGCCCGGGCCTGCGGGCAAATGCAGCGCGCCGTTGCGCAGCAGTTCACGGCACGGCTGCCGTGCGGGATCACTTGTAAGGATCAGTTCGAGCGAGGTGACGGCCGGCGACAACGCTGCGGCTTGCAGCGCGGCCGCGGCGGCGACGGGACCGGACGGATTGTGCGGCGATACCTGACCGCGGAGTGTCTCCGCCACGCGACACACCCGCAGCAGCGGGCTGAAGCCCCCGACGTGTTTCGGATCCGGCATGATCACGTCGGCCCACCCGTTGACGAGGAGCTCGCGGAAACGCGGCTCCCCAAAAAACAATTCGCCGATCGCGAGCGGCGTCCTCGTCTGCGCGCGCAGGCGGCCGAGCGCGGGGCCCGGCGGACACGGCTCTTCCAGCCATGTCAGGTTGAATGCCTCGAAGCGCGGCAACAACGCGGCCGCCGACTCCGGTGTAAACCGCTCGTGGCAATCCACGCGGAGCGAGACCTTGGGAAATTCTCGGCGAATCGCATCGAGCCGCGCGAAGCCTTCGGCGGACTGCGCGACGTGGTCACCGCCGCGCGTGACGGCCTCGAACGGCGCGCACTTCACTGCGTTCGCACCGAGCGCGAGGGCGGCTTCCACCGCACGCAGATACGCCGGAATGCTGCGCTCGCGCAGTGCGCGGTTCATGGTGAAATAACATGGCAGCGCCGCATGCACGGGCGCGCCCTCCGGCCGGAAGAGCCGCCAAACCGGCACGCCCCACTGCTGTGCCACAAGATCGAGCAACGCCTGGTTGAGACCGGAGATCGCAGTCGCCGTGACGATGTTCGACGCCGTGGAAAATGCATTGGCATCGAGCCCCGTCACCGCCTCAAGGCTCGGGCTAAAGCCGCGCGGCGCGGCGGCGATGTGCCGATCGAAAAGTTCGCGTGCGCGCGCGACGCACGCCGCATCGTCGTTGCTATGGCTGATTTCGCCGAGCCCGGTGTGCCGACCGTCGCTGATCGCCACGAGCAGCCAGTCGCCTTTCAAGCGCAGCGCCGCGTGGTGCCCGTCGGGATCGGGGAGCGTCGCGTGACGGAACGTGAGCGCCCGCGCCGCTGCGCTCGCCGCCCGACTCGCAAGCGGAACCAAGATGCACGCGGCCAGCGCCAGGTCGTGCAGCCACCGGCGACGTGTTAGGTTGGTTGCCATGACTTCCCTACCCCAGAATCCCCTCGATCACTTTGGCGCCTTCGACGCCGGTGAGCTTCGCGTCGAGGCCCTGGAATTTCACGCTGAACGCATCGTGCCGGATACCGAGCTGGTGCAGCATCGTCGCATGGAGGTCGTGCACGGTGCAGATGTTTTCCGTCGCGGCGTAGCCGAGGTCGTCGGTCGCGCCGTGGACCATGCCGCGCTGAATGCCGCCGCCGGCGAGCCACAGCGACATCGCCTTGTTGTGATGGTCACGGCCGACCGTGCCCTTCGTGCTTTGCGACATCGGCGTGCGGCCAAACTCCCCGCTCCACACCACGAGCGTATCGTCGAGCATTCCGCGCTGTTTGAGATCCGTGATGAGCGCCGCCGCCGCCTGATCAGTTTCCTTCGCCCGCAGCGGCAGCTCCTCGACGAGCTGGCTGTGGTGATCCCAGTCGCGGTGGTAGAGCTGGATAAAGCGCACGCCGCGCTCCGCCAGCCGGCGCGCCAGCAGGCAATTCGCCGCAAACGAGCCGTCACCCGGCGTGCAGCCGTAGAGCGCAAGCGTGCGCGCATCCTCGCCGCGCAGGTCGGTGAGCTCCGGCACGCTCGCCTGCATCTGAAACGCCAGCTCGTATTGCGCGATGCGCGTGGCGATTTCGGGATCATGCACGAAGGAATCGTGCTGGCGGTTGAGCGCGTTGATCGCGGCGACATCGGCGCCCTGTTGCGCGCGTGTCACGCGGCCGGGGTTGGAGAGGTAGTGGACCGCATCGCCGCGTCCCTGCAGTTGCACGCCCTGAAACCGGCTCGGCAAAAACGCGCTGCTCCACTGCCGCGCCGCGATCGGTTGCGGCGAGCGGCCGGGACCGGTGGACACCATCACCACGAAGCCGGGAAGATTTTCCGCCTCGCTGCCGAGCCCATAGTTGATCCACGCGCCCATGCTCGGGCGGCCGGCGATCTGTGCACCGGTGTTCATGAACATGTGCGCCGGGTCGTGGTTGATCGCATCCGTCGTCATCGAGCGAATGAGGCAGATGTCGTCGATCACCCCGCCGAGGTGCGGGAACAGCGTGCTGATCTCGGTCTGATTTTTCCCGAACTTGGCGAAAGGAAACTGCGGCGCAAAGCACACGAGCTTCTGCCCCTGCAACTGCGCGAGCTGCTGACCGCGCGTGAAACTCTCCGGCATCGGCTCGCCGTGCATCGCGGCGAGCTTCGGTTTTGGGTCGAAGGTCTCGAACTGCGACGGCCCGCCCGCCATCGTCAGCCAGATGACGCGCTTCGCCTTTTGCGGGAATGGCAGCGGATAAATCACGCCGCGCGCCGGCGGCTTCCCCGGCGCGGCCGCCCCGGGCAACCGTGAATTCAGCAGCGACGCCAGCGCCACCGCGCCCACGCCCTGCGAGACGCGGCCGATGAAGGCGCGGCGGGTCTGGAAGGGAGTCGGGAGGAAGTTCATGATGAACAAAGGCCGGAGCCCACAACAGCGGAGCAAACCTCACTCGCACACGCAGGCGGTTTCGCCCCAACGGGGCGAGAGTTGACAGCCCAGGGCAACGCCCTGGGAAAAAGCGATTCAAGATCACGAAGCCCTGAAGGGGCGAAACCGCCGGAATCGCGCCCCTCCAGGGCGCAGGATTTTTTCCACCCACGGTCACCCAGGGTTGCACCCTGGGCTATCGAATGACGCCCCGTTGGGGCGCAGACTTCACCGCTGACTTTGTGGACGACAGTCATTCTCGTGTGATGAATTCGTGGAGATTGAGCAGCACCCGCGCGACGTGCGTCCAAGCCGCCAGCTCCGCGCGATCGAGGCCCGGCGGAATGGCGGTTTCGCCGGTGTTGAGCAGCGCGTCGGCCGCCGCAGCATCGGCGCGGTAGGTGCGAAAGTGTTCGTCGAGCAACGCGGCCGCCGTGCGCATCTCCCCGGCGCGCGGCGTGCGTTGCAGCGCACGGCTCCACGCAATCGTGAGGCGCGATTCGGTCGTGCGCCCGCTTTCCGCAAGAATTCGCGCCGCGAATCCACGCGCGGCCTCGACGTAGCTCGGGTCGTTGAGCAGCACGAGCGCCTGCTGCGGGAGGTTGGAGCGGTTGCGCTCGGCGACGCATTCCTCGCGGCTCGGCGCATCGAAGGCCAGCAAGCTCGGGTGGAGAAACGAACGCTGCCACCACACATACAGCCCGCGCCGATACTGCGCCTCGCCCCGGTCGGCCACGTAGTCGCGCGGTGGAAAATTCAGGTTCTCCCAATAGCGCTCCGGCTGGTAGGGCAGCGCACTCGCCCCGCCGATGCGCGGCGAAAGCAGGCCGGCGACGGCCAGCGCATAGTCGCGCACATGCTCCGCCTCCACGCGGAAACGGCTCTGGCGCGCGTGCTCGCGGTTCTCCGGATCGGCGGCGAGCTGCGCGGGCGTCGCCGTGGAAACCTGCCGGTAAGTCGCACTCGTGACGATGCTGCGCACGAGGTCCTTAACGTCCCAGCCGCTCTCCATGAACTCGCACGCGAGCCAGTCGAGTAGCGCGGCATTGGGCGGTGGTTCCCCCTGGGCCCCGAGGTCGCTCGGCACGCGGCTGAGGGCCGTGCCGAAAAATTGCTTCCACAGCCGGTTCGCAAATACGCGCGCCGTGAGCGGATTCTCACGCGAGACGAGCCAGTGCGCGAGATCGAGCCGCGTGAGTTCGCGCCCGTTGAAATCCGGCTGCGGCAAATAGGCTGGGAGCGCCGGCTGCACGACCGCGCCGGTTTCATCCATCCAATTCCCCCGCGGCAGAATTCGGACGACACGCTTCTGCGCCGCCGCCTCGGTCACGAGACAATGCGGCAGCGCGTCGGCGAATTCCTTGCGGGCGCGCTCCGCCGCCGTGAGCGCCGCGAGCTCGTCGCGCCCGACGGTCGCGACGTTCGCGCGAAAATGCGTGCGCAACGCGGTGCGCTCGGCCGCCGTGCGCTTCGCCGCGTCCTTCGCCAGCGCGGTCGCCACGGCGCGGGGCAAACCCAACCCCGTCGCGGCCCGGGCGCCCGTTTCCCACGCGCTTTGCGCGGCGTCCATTTGCGCGGCGAGCGCATCGACCGCCTTCCGCGCCGCACCGACCGCCACCTCCAGCCCGGCCAGCCGCGCCTCCTGCTCTGGCGTTGCGACCATCATGCCGTCCTCGCGCCGGCCCACCACCGGCTCCTTCACGTCGGCGAAAAACGCGCCGAGCGCATAAAAATCCCGCGTCGCGATCGGATCGAATTTGTGGTCGTGACATTGTGCGCAGCCCGTCGTCTGCCCGAGCCACGCCGTGCCGATCGCGCGCACGCGGTCGGCCATCATCCGCGCCTCGTAGTCCTTCGGTTGCGCCCCGCCTTCCTCCGTCGAGAGCAGCAGCCGGTTGAACGCCGAACCCACGCGCGACTCGCGATTCGCGTCGGGCAGCAAGTCGCCCGCGATCTGCTCAAGCGTGAAGCGATCGAAGCGCTTGTTGGCGTTGAAGCTCGCAATCACCCAGTCGCGGTAGGGCCAGACGTTGCGCGGATTGTCGCTATGGTAACCAATCGTGTCGGCAAACCGCACGACATCGAGCCAGCCCAGCGCCATGCGCTCGCCAAAGTGCGGATTCGCCAGCACGCGCTCGACGAGCCGCACGTAAGCGTCGGGCGCGTGATCGTTTTCAAACGCCACCACCTCCGCCGGCGTGGGCGGAAGCCCGAGCAGGTCGGCGTGCAGCCGCCGGATCAGTGTGCGCCGATCCGCTTCGGGCGACGGTTTCATCCCGACGCTGGCGAGCCGGCGCGCGACGAGCGTGTCGATCGGATTCGCGCTCGAGGGAACCGACGCCTTCACCGGCGCCTCGAAGGCCCAGTGCTTTTGATAAGCCGCGCCCTGCGCAATCCAGCGCTCAAGGATCGCCTTGTCGCGCGCAGAAAGTTTTTTGTGCGAGTCCGGCGGCGGCATGACTTCGTCGTCATCCTGCGACTTGATCCGAACGACGAGTTCGCTTTCCGCCGGTTTCCCCGGCACGAACGCCTCCTTCGCGAGCGCCGCCTCGCGCACATCAAGCCGCAGCTTCGCCTTGCGGTGCGACGCGTCCGGCCCGTGACACGAAAAACAATTGTCCGACAGAATCGGCCGCACGTCGCGGTTGAACTCGATCGTCTCCGGCACGCCCACCTCGGCCGCACCAAGCGAACCAACGGAAACAACTGCGAGCGCGAGCCATGCGGCAATTCGTCGTTTCATTGATGGACGGGGCAGAAAAAACCGTGCGCCAACCCGCCGCGGAGGCAACCACAGGTTTGAGCGCGGCAGGCAGTCGTGGGCGGGGCTTCTCGCCTCGTGGTTTGTGATTTCTGTCCTCTGCACGATCTTAAGACACTGAGGCGAAACGCCTCAGCCACGACTCTCGGAGCGCGCCGCCTCTAAGCCAGAATTCCCTGCACCACCTGCGCCGGCACGACGCCGGTCAGCTTTTGATCGAGGCCCTGGAATTTGAAACTCAGCTTCTCGTGGTTCAGGCCCATGAGGTGCAGGATGGTCGCGTGCAGGTCGCGGATGTGGACGGGGTCCTTCACGATGTTGTAGGACATCTCGTCGGTCTCGCCGTAAACCGTGCCGCCCTTGATGCCGCCGCCGGCCATCCAGAGCGAGAAGCAGCGCGGGTGATGATCGCGGCCGTAATCGGTTTCGGTCAGCTTGCCCTGACAGTAGACCGTGCGGCCAAACTCGCCGCCCCAGATCACGAGCGTGTCGTCGAGCATGCCGCGTTGCTTGAGGTCCTGCACGAGCGCGTAGCACGGCTGATCGACGTCCTTGCACTGCGCGGCGATGTCGCGCGGGAGCGAGCCGTGTTGATCCCAGCCGCGGTGGAAAATCTGCACGAAGCGCACGCCGCGCTCGACGAGCCGCCGCGCCATCAGGGCCGAGCTCGCAAACGTGCCGCGCTTGCGCGCCTCTTCGCCGTAGAGCGCGAAGGTCGACTCGGGTTCTTGCCCAAGGTCCGCCAGCTCGGGCACACTGGCCTGCATGCGAAACGCCATTTCGTATTGCTGCGTGCGCGTCTGGATTTCCGGATCGCCCACGGCTTCGTAGCTGCGGCGGTTGAGTTGTTCGAGGCCGTCGAGCATCGAACGGCGCAGCTCGCGCGGGATGCCGGGCGCATCATTGAGGTAGAGCACCGGATCACCGGAGGGACGAAACGAAACGCCGGCGTGTTTGCCCGGCAGATAGCCGCTGCCCCAGAGGCGCGCGGAGATCGCCTGCACGTTGGAGAACGGGCTCGTGTGCTTCGCGTGCAGCACGACGAACGCCGGCAAATCCTGATTCACCGCGCCGAGGCCGTAGGCGAGCCACGAGCCGATGGATGCTTTCCCGTTTTGCATCGATCCGGTGTAGACGAGCTGATTCGCCGGCTCGTGATTAATCGCGTCGGTCTTCATCGAGCGGATGATGCAGATGTCGTCCGCCATCTTCGCGATATTCGGCAAAAGCTCGCTGATCCACGCGCCACCCTGACCGTGCTGGGAAAACTTGAAGCGCGTCGGCGCGACGGGAAACGCCGCCTGCCCTGCCGTCATGCCGGTGAGACGCTCGCCCTGCCCCGCCAGCCAGCCCTTGAGGTCTTCTTTGAACCGCTTCTCGAGGTCCGGCTTGTAGTCGAAGAGGTCGAGCTGCGACGGCGCGCCGATCAGCGAAACGTAGATCGCGCGTTTGGCCTTCGGCGCGATTTTCCACGGTTCCGTCATCGCCGTTTGGAGCGTGGCGGCAGCGGAAGACGCGCTCGCTCCAAACGCGCTCTGTCCGAGGAGCGAGCCGAGCGCGACCGCGCCGAGACCGGTGCCACTCTGGCGGAAGAACTGCCGGCGCGTGATCGCGGCGTTGTAGGAATTGAAGGTCGCTTGCCAGTC
>JANNEY010000594.1:0-1998 GCA_031379235.1 Opitutaceae bacterium
GGCTCGTCCGCGTCTTTCGGGAAACGGGCGCGGACGAGCCGCGCCCCTACAAAAGCAATAGCCTGCCCGCAGATTCCCGCAAAACAGCGGCGCGGTGTTCTTCGGATCGTTGAGCAGCGCTTCGAAACGCGGGTCGCCGCGCAGCGAGGCATAGGCCAGCTCTGTCTTCATCTCGTGGATGTTCAGCGAACTCGGGATTCTCAGCAGCCGGGCAAGTTCTTCGATGGCCCGGTCTTTTTCACCGATCCAAGCCAGGACTTCGGTGCGCACGACGGCAATCCGCACTCCCGCGATCTTGCTGCTGGCCTCCGGGTTAACCTCCGCCGCCTGCGCAATCCGCCGCAGCGCCTCCTCCCTGTTCCCCAAAATGGCCTCCACGACCGCGGCCTGTCGCAGGAGCTGCGTGTTCCTTGGTTCGCGCTCCAGTCCCTCGCGCAAGCTCGCTGCGCTGTCCCGCAGCCGGACGCGGGCGCCATCGAGGTCACCCTGCACGCGGAGAACTCCCGACACCATTGTTGCCCGGTCGATGTCGGGTAGAAATCCCCTCCGTTGTTTTCCCTGATCCGGATTGGTGGCGGAAGTTTCCTTATCCAAACGCAAGATTTCTGTGTAATCCCGGCGGGACAGTGCCCGCTCCGTGCGCATCCGAAACACTACGGGCGGTGGTGGAGAACTCACTTCCAGTTGGGCGAGCAATTCTTCGCGTTCCCGCGTCGAGCCCGTGGCGAGAAATGCCAACTGCGCGAGGAAACCGGAATGGAACAGCTGGCCCGGCTCCAGCGCCGCCAGGCGGCGTTGCTCAGCGATCGCCTCATCATAGCGACGGACCAGCCGGTAGGCGAACACGAGGTCGCTGGCGTATTGGGTATTGCTCGGGTCGAGCAGCGTCACGGTCCGCCGGGACGCGATCGCCTCAGGCCACCGGCCGAGAACGGACTGCTCGAAGGCAAGCTCACTACGAGTCTCGGTGTCGTTGGGCTGGAGCCGCAGCAACTGTTGTAATTGCTCGTTCGCGCGAGCCCGATCCCCTGTGCCTGTGCCAAAATAGCGGGCGCCGGCACGAATGACCTCGGGCGAACCGGGCGCCAGTGCAATCGCCTGATCGAGGGCGGCTTTCGCCTTGTCCAGCCGTGCCGGAGTGGTGTCCAAGCCTGCCCCCTTGAAGAACAAGTGCACGTTGGCCAGTTCCGCCCAGGCCAGCGCGAAGCTCGGATCCAGTTCAACCGCGGCTTGGAGCCACGCCTCCCGATTCTGAAGATCGGCGCGCGTGGAGGAATTCACCGCCCGGGCCTTGAGGTAGAGATCGTAGGCGGCGAGGTTCTCGGTGGGGCGGCGCTCCAGGAGTTTTTTCTCCTGCGGCGAGAGAACCGTCTTGAGTGCGCCCGCGATGGCTTTCGCCAGCTCGGACTGGAGCGCAAAGATGTCGTTGAGTTCCCGCTCGCCGGGCGGCAGCGACCACACATGGGCATCCGTGCGCGCATCAATGAGCTGGGCGCTCACGCGCACCTTGTTGCCCGCGCGGCGCACGCTGCCTTCGAGGATGTAGGCCACGCCCAGCTCGCGCGCAATTTGCGGGAGGGGTTTGGTCTTCTCGCGATACTGCAGGACCGTTGTGCGCGAGATGACACGCAGCTCGCGGATGTTTTGCAGGGCGGTCAGGACATCTTCGTGGATGCCGTCGGCAAAGAACCCGTTGTCCTTGTCGGTGCTCAGATTGTCGAAGGGCAGCACGGCGATGGACTTGTCGCTCACGACCGGCGCGGCCGCGGCGGGCGCCGAGACGACGGCGGGCGCGGACTTGTTTTCGGCGACGGGCGGGGGCGGCACGACGGACGGTGCCGGTTTGCGGTTGAGGAGAAAGGCGACGGCGAAGCACACGACGCCGATCGCGAGAGCGGCCCACGCGACCGCACGTTTACGCGCCTTGGTTTGTTGTAGGGGGGGGGGGGGGGGGGGCGCCCCCGCGCGCACCAAACACCCACAGCCCCCCCCCCCCGG
>JANNEY010000619.1:0-6346 GCA_031379235.1 Opitutaceae bacterium
CCGGGGGGCAGAGACGCCCGCCGCTACGTGAGCCTACGGCACCTCGTAAACTTCTACGAGCGCGACGCCGCTCGTGGCGTTGGCGCCGCTGACTTGGATGGTGTAAGCGCCAGGGCTCAGGCTCGCGAGGATGACGCTGTCCTTGCCGCCCTCCGCCAGCGCGAAGGCCCCGACGCGCACTCCGGTCGCGCGGATTTCGGCGGCGTTGCTGGTGTTGTTCCACCCGCGATTGGTCAGAAAAATTTCCGCGCCGGCGAAGAGCGCGACGACGGGCTCGGCGAGCGCGCCGCTGACGCCGAACGCGGTGAGCCCCGGGCCGACGGCGCGGATGAGCACGGTCTTCGGTGCGCCGTCGCTCACTACGAGGCCCGGAATGAGCACGCTCGCGCCGGTGCCGACTTGCGCGCGCACGGCGGTGTTGATGAGACGTGAGGTGCCCGTGACTGCGGTCGCATCGGCGTCGTAGATCTCGACGAGCGCGACGCCCGTGCCGTTCGCGGCGCCGGCGGTCTGCGCGGTGTAGGCGCCTGGCGCGAGCGTCGCGAGCACGACGGAATCAGCGCTGCCCTCGGGCAACGCAAAGGCACCGACCCGCGGGGCGACGAGGCGGATCTCCGCGGCGTTGGCGGCGGTGCCCCAGCGGGTGTTGGTCGCGAGGGACCGCTGCGCGGAGTCGAAGAGCGTGAGCACCGGACTCGCCAGCGCGCCGCCGACGCCGAAGACGCCGAGTGTCGGGCCGACGGCGCGGATGAGCACGGTCTTCGAAGCGCCGGGCCCGATGACGAAACCGGGGATGAGCACATCGCCGCCGGTGCCCACCTGCGCACGTGCGGCGAGATTGAGCAGCCGGCTCGCGGGCTGCGGCCGCGCGAGGTCCGCGATCCATTGCGTAATGAGCGCTTCGGCGGCGAGGTCGCGTTCGCTCGAGCCGATGGGCGGCATGCGGCCGGCGAAGATTCCCACCATGTGTCGTAGCAGGACCGAATTCAGCTCGTTGCCCGGCGCGATCACCTTGTCGCCGGGGAGCGCCGCGCTGGCGATGAGCGGGCCGTTGACGATGCCGGTGAGCGAGAGGGGCGTGGTCGAGCGCGCATCCCAAGCGCCGAACGCGGTGCCGCCGGGCTGGTGGCATTGCGCGCAGTTGGCGTCGAGGTAGCCGCGCACGCGGCGCACCAAGGTTTCGGTGGCGTCGGCCGGGTCGGGCAGGGCGGCTGCGGTGGGCGGCGGCGCGACGGCGGCCGAGAAATAGCCGGCACGGGCGAGCGCGGTGATTTGATTCTCCGCGCCGCCGGGAAACGCGCGGTGCATCTGGCGCGTGTTGAACGTGAGCGCACCGCCGCCTTTCTCGGTGTGGCAGACGAGACAGTTTTCCCGGCTGGGGAACGTCCACTTCTGCGTGCGCGTGGTGCCGTTGGCCTCGGTGATGGTGAAGTCCTGCGTGGCGCCCTCGCCGGTGACGAGCGTGGCGTTGGTCTGGGCGGCGTTCCATTGATAGCTCGCGCCATAGAGGCCGTCGGCGGTCTTCACGAGCAGGCGCGTCTCGATCCGGCGCGCTGTCGTCGGATCACCGCGGCGCAGCTCGAGATCGAAGTGCTTCACCCACACGGCGCCGGTGGGGAGCGACCACGGCCCGTCGCTGGCGAAACCAAACGTCGAGGTTGTGTCGGGCAGCGCGAACCAGCGGGATTTCTTCGCGTAGTCGGACCAAAAGGAAACGTTGGGTGCGTAGGCGACGACGCCGGGCGCGGGCGTGAGCGTCGCGACGTTGGCAAATGCGCCGGTGTCGGCGAGCGTGGCGGGGAGCGGCGTGCCGTTGGCGTTGGGATTGAGAGCGAGGCGGCGGATGAGATTGCTGTCGTGATCAGCGAGCAGCACGTCGCCGGTGCGCGGATCGAGCGTGAACCCCGTCAGACCGATTTCACTCGTGAGCTGGCGGACCTGCGTGGCGGGGAGCGGACGCTGGCCGTTGTCGACGAGTGCCCAGAGGCGGCCGCTCACGTAGTCGGCGAAAAGATAATGGCCGACGAGGTCGGGAAATTTCGTGCCGCGATAGACGAAGCCACCCGTGATCGAGAAGCCCTGCGCCTGCGGATAATCCCAGATCGGATCGGTGAACTGTGCGCCGGCTGGCGCGGGGCCGGGGCGCGGACCGGCGACGAGGCCCTCGCGGTATTCCCAACCGTAGTTAGCGCCGCGCACGATGTGGTTGATCTCCTCGCGGGTGACGAGGCCGACATCGGCGCACCAGAGTTTGCCGTCGGCGGGATCGAAGGCCATGCGCCACGGGTTGCGCAGGCCGACGGCCCAAAATTCCGAGCGCACGGAGGTAGGGCTGACAGCCGCACCGTTGAACGTGGTCGCGCCGACGAACGGATTGTCCGCGGGCACGAGGTAGGTGCCGGCGTGGACGGACGGGTGCGGGTTGGGCGCGAGGTTGCCGGGCTTCAGATCGACATCGAGGCGGATGATGCCGCCGAAGAACGCGCGGTCGATGCGCTGGTGGTTGGCGTCGATCTCGGGGAGGTTCTGATCGCCGTCGCCGATCCCGAGGTAGAGGTAACCATCCGGGCCGAAGAGCAGTGTGCCGCCATCGTGTCCGCCGGGGCCGGTGAGCTGCGTGATGATGGGCGTCTCGGACACGAGGTCGGCGAGGTTGGGGTTGGTGGTGGAGACCTTGAAACGCGAGAGACGGTTGGCGCGCTGGCTGCCGACGAAGACGGAATACCAGACGTAGAAGAAACCGTTGGTCGCATACTGCGGATGAAACACCGCGGTGAGCAGCCCGTGGTCGCTCGTCGCGGTGCCGAGCCGCGACGTGAGATCGAGGAAGATTTCGCGCGTGGGGCTGGCCGTGTCACGCACGACGGCGAGGCGGCCGGCGCGCTCGACGACGAAGGCGCGCACCGTTTCGCCCGGCGCGTAGACGACCTGCACGGGCTGCTCGAAGCGGAGGCCGCCGAAGGCGGGTGCGGTCTTGTAGGCGGCTGTGCTGCCCTCGGCAGGCACCTTCAATGTCGTCGCGGCGACGCGGGTGAGCGGCTGCTGTGCGAGCAGCGGGAGCGCGGAGAAAAACGTCAGAGTGAGGAAGAGCGCGAGAGAGCGACGGAGCGGAAACATGGGGAAATGGGGCGATGAATTTTTTGAGCCGATCGCGGAAGTGCGGAAGGGCGGAGACGCGAAAGGCAGAATAATTCGGCGGAGGATTTTCCGGGCCTTCGCCTTTCCGCACTTCCGCGACGAGACTGAGGTCTCGCGGGTCGAACTCAAAGGTCCGTCACGTCGTAGACTTCCACGAGCGCGACGCCGGTGTCGCCGCCGCCGGTATTTACGCCGGAGACTTGGATGGTGTAGTTGACGTTGGTGGCGGTGGAGAGGATGAGCGCGGCATCGCGGCTGCCTTCGGTGAGCGGGAACGCGGCGGAGCGGCTGGCGAATTCGCGGATGTCGGCGGCGCTGAAAACGGTGGTATTGTTTTGGGTGTTCCAGTCGTCGTTGGAGGCGACGATGGCGGGGCTGCCGGCGCGCGTGACGGTGATCTGCGGATTGGCCATGGCGCCGGTGACGCCAAACGGCGAGAGGCTGGGGCCGATGGCGCGCACGAGCAGGAGGCGCGCGGAGGAGCCGTTGATGACGACGCCCGGGATGATGATGTTTTGCCCGGTGCCGACGACGCCGCGGCTCGAAATGTTGACCAGGCGGGACTGCATGGTGGCGGGATTGTCGAGGTCGTAAGTCTCGATGAGCGTCACGCCGGTGGTGGTGTCGGCGGAATTCACCTGGGCGGTGTAGACGCCGGGATTGAGCGTGAGCAGGAGGGCGGAATCGGCGCTGCCGGCGGGAAAGGCGAAGGCGCCGGTGCCTTGGGCCGCGGTGGAAACCGCCGTCGCATTGGCGGCGGTGCTCCAGCCGGTGTTGGCGGCGACGAGCACACCGCCGGCGTCGAGCAGCGTGAGCACGGGCCGAGCGAGTGCGCCGGTGACGCCGAATTGCGTCAACGCCGGACCGGCGGCGCGGATGAGCATGCGCTTGGGAGCGGAGCCGCGGACTACGATACCGGCGATGAGGGTATTGGCCCCGGTGCCGGCGGTTCCGCGGGTGGAGAGATTGCCGAGCCGGCCGTGGGAGATGGATTCCGATTCGAAGATGCGGTCGCCGAAGCCCAGCAGGAAAAACGAATCCTGGGCGAAGCCGACGGCGTTGAGGGGTGTGTTGCCGGGGACCGGAATACGCGTCCAGAAATTGCAGACGTTGGGCGTGCGATAGGCGACCCCATCGTCACCGACGGCGACAATGCTCCCGTTGATGCTGCCAACGCTGCGGAGATTGGCGCTGGTCTGCGGCTTGTAGGCCGGGTAGTTGACCCACGAGGTGGCTCCACGAGGGGCGTAGCCGAAGACGCATTCACCGGCGTCCCCGACAGCGGTGAAGTAGCTGTTCATGTAAGTAACGACCTCAAGATTTCGCGTCGTGCTGGCGGTGCGGCGCGTCCAAGTGCGCGCATCCGGCGACGTCAGAATCGTGCCGGCCTGGCCGACGACACAGTAGGTGCCGGAACCGTAGGCGATCCCGTGCAGCCAGCCGGTGGCGGGAGAGGTGGTGGCGGTCCAAGTGTTGGCGTCGGCTGACGTGAGGATGAGACCGCTCTCGCCGACTGCGACCCAGCGGCCGCCGGCGTAGATGACGCCGTTGAGGCGGGTCGTCGTGCCGACGCCGGTCGCGGGAGTCCAAGTGATGCCGTCGGGCGAGCGGAGCACGCGGCCGCTTTCGCCGACGATGACGAACTGGCCGTTGCCATAGGCGACCGCGACGAGCCACTCGGTGGTGCCAGAAACACGCGGGACCCACGTGATGCCATCGGTGGAACTGAGAATCCGCCCCGGTTGCCCGACCGTCACGATCGTGCTGCCGCCGGAGGCAAAACTCCACAGGAGATTGCCGGGGGCCGAGTCATTGACGTTGCGCAACGTGAATGTGGTTTGCGCGGACGCGAGGTCGGCGGCGACGAAGGCCGCGAGCGTGAGGGCGAAGCGGAAGAGACGCATGGGGTGGAGGCGGATTGGCGTAGAGGAACGGAAAGAAATACGAAGGCGATGCCGAAGTAAACTAGGGCACCTCATACACCTCCACGAGAGCGGTGCCGCTCGTGTTGTTCACGCCGCTGACGACGCAGGTGTAGGCGCCCGGGGCAAGGGAGAGGAGCAGGGCGGAATCGCGCGAACCGGCGGCGAGGGGAAATGCGAGTTGGGTGGTGACGGCGCGGAGTTCGGCGAGGTTGGAATTGGTTTCCCAATCGTCGTTGGTGGCGACAGTGCGGCCGGTGCTGTCGACGACGTTGAGCGTGGGGTTGGCGAGGGCGTTGGTGACGCCGAAGGCGGTGAGGCCGGGGCCGACGCCGCGGATGAGGAGACGTTTCGTCGTCGCGGGATTGGCGAGATTGCCGGTGACGAAGGCGGGGATCATCACGCTGGCGCCGGGGCTCACGAAGCCACGCGAGGAGAGATTCACGAGGCGGCCGGCCGTGGCGTCGTCCTCGTAGATTTCGGCGAGGGCGACGCCGGTGGTCTCAATGCCGTTGATGGCCTTGCCAGAAATGACGGCGGTGTAGGCACCGGGCGCGAGCGTGAGGATGCCGGCGGCGTCGGCCGAGCCGCCGGTGAGCTGGAACGCGCCGAGGCGCGTATCGGCGGTGCCGATGCCGGGCACGTCGTTGGCCTGGCCCCAGTCGTCGTTGGTGTAGATGACGGCGCCGGCGGCGTTGAAGACGCGCATGACCGGATCGGCGAGCACGCCGGGGACGTTGAAGGGCGCGCCGCCGAGCGTGGGGCCGACGGCGCGGAGCATGACGCGCTTGTTGCCGGGGCCGGCGGTGATGAACCCGACGATGAGCGCGGCGTCGCCGCGGCCGACGTTGCCGCGCGTGGCGAGATTGATGAAGCGCGCCGTCTCATCGACGCCGACGTGGATGGTGAGGCTGGAGGCAAAGCCGAGGGCGTTGCGCGCGATGACGGTGTAGTCGCCGGCGTCGGTGAGCGCGGCGCGCGTGACGCTGTAGGTGGGACCGGTGGCGAACGGAATCACGGCGCCGTCCTTGAACCACTGGTAGCTGATGCCGGCGGAGCCGCCGGTGGTGGCGCTCAACGTGAGCGGGCGGCCGATGTTGGTCTGGAGCGACGCGGGCTGCTGAATAAAGAACGGCGCAGAGGGGACGATGCGAATGAAGAAATTCTGCGCCGTGGAGGTGCCGACGGAATTGGTGGCGGTGACGGTGGCGACGCCGGTGAGCGTCGCGAGGCCGGCGGGGATTTGCACGACGCCGCCGGTGAAGCCGCCACCGCTGGCATTGGGT
>JANNEY010000631.1:0-2096 GCA_031379235.1 Opitutaceae bacterium
CGAAACCGGCGGCGACGAGAAGAGCCCGGCCCGTTTTCCCTCCGGCAACAGCCGCAACGCACCGCCAATCACGATCGAGTAGAGCGGCGCATGGTGCAGCTCGGGATAGGGCCGCTGCGGATCGAAACGGATCCCGCGCCGCTCCAGCGTCGCCGCGGTCTGGGGAAAGTTCACGAGCGTGGTGAACCCCTGCCCCGCCGCGAGCTGCCGCCCGGTGTCGGCCTGCACCAAAGTGATTTCGGAAACAGGACCGTGAAACTGCTTCCAAGCGACCACCAAGGACAGGGCGAGGGTGCCCGCGAGCACCGCGGCGATTCGAATCCAGCGGGCGCCTCCACCGAGTTCCGCCCAGTGCAGGACCTCTTGCAGCGTGCGCGGCCGGCTCATGGACGCGCCTTACCGGCCGGTGCGCACGCGTTCATTTGTCCGTCACATCCAGCTCGGGCCATTGCGCGATTTTGCGGTGCAACGTGCGGCGGCTCACCCCCATCAATTCGGCGGCCTTGGTGCGATTACCGCGCGCCTTCAGCAAGGCTTCCCGCAGGAGACGCTTCTCGTTTTGCGCGACCGAAAACGAATTCGCATCCGGCGCCGGAGCGGACTGATTCGCGCCCATTCCGCCCCCCCCCGACGAGCCCGTGGCCGTCGCGGCCCCGCGAAATTTCGGTTCGAGATCATATTCGGTCAGGCTGCCCCCGCGCCGCAGCACCACCGCATTTTCGCAAAAATTCCGCAGCTCACGGATATTCCCGGGCCACGCGTAAGCCTCCAAGGTGCGCAGCGCCCCCGCCTCGACGGTGAGTGGCGGCACCCCGTTCTCCTCGGAAAAGATTCGGATGAAATGCGCGAGCAGCAGCCGGATGTCCTCCGGCCGTTCGCGCAACGGCGGCATGTAGAGCCGCACGACATTGAGCCGGAAAAAAAGATCCTCCCGGAATTTTCCGTCGCGGACCATCTGCTCCAAGTTCCGGTTCGTTGCGGCCACGAGCCGCACGTCGAGATCGATGGGCTTGGATCCACCGACGCGCTCGATCGCCTTCGTCTCCAGGAAGCGCAGCAGCTTCACCTGCGTCGACTGCGAGATCTCGCCGATCTCATCGAGGAAGAGCGTGCCGCCCGCCGCCGACTCGAAACGCCCGATCCGGCGCTCCGTCGCGCCCGTAAACGAACCGCGCTCGTGGCCGAATAACTCGCTCTCCAGCAAATTCTCCGAGAGCGCCGCGCAATGCACGGCGACGAAAGGCGCGCGCGCGCGCGGGCTCGCCTGGTGAATCGCCTGGGCGATCAGCTCCTTGCCCGAGCCCGATTCGCCCTCAATCAGGATCGTCGCACGCGACGGCGCGACGAGCTTCATCTTGTCGATCACAGCCTTTAATTTCGCCGCAGTGCCGATGATGCCCTCGATCTTGAATTTCTCGTCGAGCCGCTCGTGGAGGTGCTGGACCTCGACTTCGAGCGTCTTGGTCTTGAGCGCTCGCTGGATGAGCACCTCCAGCCGCTCGATGTTCACCGGCTTCGTCAGAAAATCCACGGCCCCGCGCTTCATCGCCTCGACGGCGGTCTCGATGTTGCCGTAGGCCGTCATGGTCAGCACCGCGGGCCGGTGCGGCAGTGCGAGCGCCTTGTCGATTACCTTGAGGCCGGATTTTCCCGGCATCCGCAAATCGGTCAGGACGACATCGTAGGGTTGGGCCTCAAGCAAATTGAAGGCCTCGTCCGCGCTCGCCGCGATGGTGACATCGTAACTTTCCGCGAGGGCCTGCTGGAGCCCTTCGCGGGTGTGTTTCTCGTCATCGACGATCAGCACGCTCGGCATCATGCCTCATAAACCTCGTCACGGGAACGGCGGTCAACGGGAAACCTGCGACCGAAATCCGGGTTTGAGGCCGCTGGCGTTTCCAAAATGGTGCTCGGGACAGGACTCGAACCTGCACGCCTTGCGGCACATGCACCTCAAACATGTGTGTCTACCAATTCCACCACCCGAGCAGTTTGGAAACGAGGAACGCGGAATAAGAGATATCGCCGGAGTCTTGTCCAGCCCTGAAATGGCACGCACGTCGTGCGGCGATTTTTCGAGCGAAAACCGCGCCCAC
>JANNEY010000638.1:0-2737 GCA_031379235.1 Opitutaceae bacterium
CTGCGCGGCTTCGTCGGCGATCTCGATTTCGTAAGTCAGCATTTCACTCGCGACCGAAGCGGTCGAGAGCAGCGGGATAACGGCATCCGCTTGACGCAGCGTGCGTTCGATCTCTCGCGCCCAGTTCAGTCCGACGCGCAGATGGCGATCGATGAATACTTCGCAGCCGCGCTGAGTGAGTTCCGTCTCGAGGAGTTGCAGCAGCGCCACGTCCGGCTCGGCGGAGCGTTTGTAGAGAATCGCCACGCGTTTTCCGGCGCAGGAGAGCGGCGCCGGTCGCGCTTTTGGCGCCTTGTCAGCGGAGGTGCCGTCAAGCTTCTGCGGGATCGCGCGGTTGCCCGCGGTGCCGTCGCAGTAGTTCACCAGCCCGAGCTTCATCCCGTGCTTTACTTCCACCTCGCCCAGGTCATGCAGATGCGGACGCAGGCTCTCGAATTCCCGCAGGAAACTGGCGTGAACCTGCGACATCAGGATGTGCCCGGCATCGCCGCAGTCCATCACCCGCTGCGCGAAATTGATGCCGGCGCCCGCGACGTTTTCCCGCCCGTTGATATCCGGCACGCGAAAAACCGTGCCGCTATGCAGGCCGATTCGCAGGCCGAAGCTTGCACTCACACGGAGCGCCGCGACGATCTCCAAGGCCGCCCGCAGCGGCGCGCCCACATCGTTGCCGAGGAAGACGAGCGCCATGCCGTCGCCGGTCGAGATGCAAATTAGCGAGTTGTTTTCGCGCCCGCGATTGAACTCCGCCGAGCCGCGCAACGCCTGGCGCAGTTGCACGAGAAGCCGTGGCTGTTCGTCGGAAGCGAGCCGCGAATAGCCAACGATGTCGGCAAACAACACATGCGCCATCTCAGGACTGAGCAGCTCCTCCGAACTCGGTGATGTCCGTTCGTCACTCATGGCATCGGCGCAACGGAGTATGGTGGAGCGCTGATCGGAGCGTCAATTTGGAATACTGCTCCCTGATGCTACCCTTTCTGATCTCCCGACAAGCCCGCCGCTCGGAAGTTTTTCGCGCGCTTCCTTGACCAATGAAGATGTGCCTTTCGTAATGACCTCATGGCTTCCCTCACCTTTACCGACCCCGAGCGGACGATCGAATTTGAGTTCGTCCGTGCCACGGAAAACGCGGCGCTGAACGTCATCCACTGGCTCGGTCGGGGGGAGAAGGAGTTGGCCGACGCCGCGGCCTGCGACGCGATTTACGGCGTGTTCGATCTCGTGGATATCGCCGGCGAAGTCGTGATCGGCGAAGGCATCAAGGACAACGCGCCCGGCATTTTCCTCGGCGAACAGCTCGGCACCTGGCGCACCGGCTCACCGCGCTTCGACATCGCCCTCGATCCGGTGGACGGCACCTCGAACACCGCCAACGGCCTGCCCAACGCCATCTCCGTGATGGCCGCGAGCGAGCGCCTCGAAGGCGAGGAGCACGCGATGCTCAACCTACCGTCGTTCTATTCCACCAAGCTCGCCTACGGTCCGGAAGTCGTGCAGGCCATCGCCAAAGGCATGGCTCCGATCCAGCTCGATGATCCGCTCGACATCACGCTGGGTCGCCTCGCCGAAGCGCTCGGCAAACGTGTGCCGGAACTCGTCGTCATGACGCTCAATCGTCCGCGCCATGCCGACATCATCGCGCAGGTGCGCAAGGCTGGCGCAGCCTTGCGGTTGATCAGCGATGGCGACATCACCGCTGCGGTTTCGCCTTCGCTCGCCGACAGCGGCGTCGATCTTTACTACGGGATCGGCGGTTCTCCCGAAGGCATTCTCACGGCTGCGGCACTCAAGGCTCTCGGTGGTGAAATGCTCCTGCGCATGTGGCCGCGCGATGCCGAGGAGCGGGCGAGCATTCTCAATGAAGTGAGCGAGGAGGCCCTGACGGCGATTTACAAAACCAACGATCTCGTCCGCGGATCGAGCGCGATCTTCTGCGCGACCGGCATCAGCGACAGCCCGCTGCTTCCTGGCGTGCGGCTGATCGGTAAAAAGGCGATCACGCATTCCATCCTCATGCGCGCGAAGAGCCGGACGGTGCGTTACATCCGCGCCGATCACGACCTCGAGAAAAAGACGATCCACCTCCGCAGCGTCCAGCGCGACGCGAAGATCTGATCGGAGGGACACGCTCCCGCGTGTCCCTAACATCATGGAGCGCGCAGGAGCGCGTCCCTCCGATTACGCCGAGCCGAGTTGCAGGATCGCGTCGGTCTTTCGGCGCACTTCGCGGAAGTAATCGGCGTTTTCCGGCAGGCGAATATCGATGTCGTAGCTCGGGATCATCTCTTTCATCCGCGCCTGGCCTTCGCTGCTTTCGAGCAGGTGTGGGAAGCACATCTTGATCACTTCGAGTACGATGTTCACCGAGACGGATGCGCCGGGCGATGCGCCGAGCAGGGCTGAGATCGTGCGCTTCGCATCGGTGATGACTTCGGTGCCGTAATGGACGATGCCAGCCTCGCCGTCAGTCTTCTTGATCGCCTGCACGCGGATGCCAGCGTCGATCAGTTTCCAATCCTTCGCCTGCGCCGCGGGATAGAAGACGTGCAGCACTTTCATGCGCGCATTCATGCTCTGCGTGCCCTGCTGCACAAGGTAGCGGACGAGATCCAGGTTGTAGATGCCGATCTTGATCAGCGTGACGATGTTGTCGGGACGGACGGAGAAAGGCAGGTCGGTGACGCTGCCTTTCTTGTGCAGGAACTTCGTCGTCCACGCCGCGAACGGACCGAAG
>JANNEY010000657.1:0-2824 GCA_031379235.1 Opitutaceae bacterium
CGTCCCCGGCCTGCAGGTCAACTTCACCAACGCCGACGCCTCTACTGTCTCAATGCGCGGGCAGGATCCCGAGTCCACGCTCTTCACCTTCGACGGCCAGGTTCCTGCCGCCGCGGGCACCCCGCCGCGCTCGAGCACGGGCAGCACCGATGCGTCGAGCCGCGCGTTTGAGTTCAGCTCCGCGACCGTGGCCAACATCGAGACCTTCGAGATCTTCAAGGCCCCGCCGCCCTGGATGGCGCCTTCGACCGGCGGCGTGATCAACGCCGTCACGCGCAACGCGTTTCAGCAAAAAGGCCGGCGCTTCAGCACGACGTTCACGATCTCCGCCAACAGCGAGATGCTCCGCCTCGGCCGCGTGCCCGGCCCCGGTGCGCGTCCCACCTATCGGCTCAAGCCCGGCGGCGGCGTCAATTACTCCGAGGCGTTTCTGAACAACACCCTCGGCGTCACGCTCTCCTACTTCGAGAGCAACGTCATCAACCCGCAGCACAACTACGCGATGGGCTACTCGCCGGTCGTCGCCGGCACCGTCGCCAATCCCGTCACCGAAAACTCCCGCTACAACGTCAACACCTTCACCCTCGTCGACGGTCCGCAGGTGAAAACGCGGCGCACGCTCTCGCTCGGCGGCGACTACAAGCTCGGCCAGAACACCATCCTCAAGCTGAAGACCTCCTTCAACGGTTTCCTCAACCAGAGCCGCAGCCACACCTTCCGCGTCCGGCCCGGCACGATCGACGCCGCTTCGACCACGACCGACGCCACGATCCGCAACGCCCTCGTCGATGTCTTCGACGACTACAGCGATCAGGTCGGCAACAGCTACGGCTACACCGGCATCATCGAGCACAAGATCGGGCAGTGGAAATTCGACGGCTCCGCCAGCTATTCCAAGTCCGACTCCCGCGTCACCGACCTCCCCTCGATGATCCAGTCCGTGCAGTTCAACCTCGTCGCCGCGCAGGGAGTGGCCGTGCGCATGACCGCCAATCCCAACACGCCCGCGCCACTCTCCCTCGTCCAGACCGCCGGCCCCGATCTCTACGACCTCCGCAGCTACACCAACTCCACCGGCCTCTCGCTCCAGACCTCGCCGCGTTTCCAAAACGATCGCACGTGGAACCTGAAGTTCGACGTGAAGCGCGCCTTCTCCGAGTGGCGTTTCCCGGTGGAGTTCCGCACCGGCGCGAGCCTCTACCAACTCCACCGCCGCAAACAGGCCGGCCAGATCGTGCTCAACTTCCTCGGACCGGACGGCATCGCCGGCACCGCGGACGACGGCCCGAATTCCCTCAACGCCTCGCTCTTCGACGGCGCCGACACCTACGGCGATCGTTTCCTCTACGGCATCCGCAAGCCCCCGCTCCTCGATCCCTACAAGGTCGCGGCCTACATGAAGCAATACCCGCTCGCGATTCAGGACATCGCCGCCGCCAACATCGCGCGCCGTTTCACCAACAGCCAGCAGATGGCGCAGGACATCACCGCTGCCTACTTCGCCGGCACCGTGAAGCTCACGCCCCGCCTCACGCTCCTCGCCGGCGTGCGCGGCGAGCAGACGGAAAATTTTGTCCGCGGTCTCTACCGCGTGAACTCCGCCACGCGCGGCATCACCGACGCGCTCCAGCAGCAGCTCGCGCTGTTCTCGCAGACGCAGCGCGTCACGAGCAGCTACACGGATTATTTTCCCAACGGCCAGCTCACCTATCGCTTCACGCCGGACCTGCTCTTCCGCGCCGCGCTCACGCGCTCGATGTCGCGACCCGGCGTGCAGAGTCTCTTGCCCAACACCACCGTCAACGACACCGCCGCCATCCCGAGTGTGTCGGTCAACAACGTCGCACTCTCGCCCACCTACGCGCGCAACCTCGATCTCCAGCTCGAGTATTATCCCAGCGCCGCCAACAAGATCGAGTTCGGCTGGTTCCGGAAGACCGTCACGAACTACATCATCAACGAGACGACCGTCATCGAGCCCGGCAACGACAACGGTTTCGACGGACAATACGCCGGCTACAACCTCAACACGCAGGACAACGGCGGCAAAGGTCAGTTCGAGGGCTTCGAGTTCGGCGTGCGCCAAGACCTCCGGCCCAACCTGAAATTCCTCCCCGAGGTCGCGCGCGGCTGGGAAATCTTCGGTGGCTACAACAAGAACACCAAGGGCGAGGCCCCCAACCGCGCCGGGGTCGTGACCAAGCCGCTCGCGCCGAATTACTACGATTGGAACGCCAACTGGGGCGTCACCTACCGCACGCCGCGTCGCTTTCTCACGCTCAACCTCCGCACCACGATCTTCCCGCAGGCGATCAGCACGGCAGCGACGACGACCAACCTCCTCCCTGTCTATGAGTCGCGCCACCAGCGCTGGGACGCCTCGGCCCGCGTGCAGTTCGACCGCATTTACTCGCTCGAGCTCACCGGCTCGAATCTCACGAACGACTCGTGGCGCAACTTCTACCAAGGCGGCCGCAACACCTCGCGCCGCACCTTCGGCACGCAATACAGCCTTTCCTTCCGCGCCAACCTCGACCAGCTCCGCCTGCCGTTCCTGAAATAACGCGGCACCCCGCGCCCCGGCAGAAAATCCGCGATGTAGGGATGTAGGGCGGGGTCTCCGCACCCCGCCGAAAATTCCATTCGCAAGGCAACATGAGAGTAGCCGCGGCGGGGTGCGACGATCGCCGGCCCACCACCTGCGTCCTCGCAGTCATCAAGCGCACTACGGGACAGTGGGTCCGTTTGATTTGTCTTTGTCATTGCGAGGAGCGGAGCGACGAAGCAATCCAGCTGAAATTTCAGATGGATTGCCGCGCCCGCC